>JABGPF010000015.1 GCA_018645065.1 Phycisphaerales bacterium | reverse complement strand
CCTTGCCCGCTCGCTTCCGCGGTGAGACGAACCGCCACTGCGAATCGCCCAGCACGTCTTGACAGAGTTTCGCCAGGTCCGGATCGTATTTTTTCAACTGCTCGCGTGTGTGGATGTGATTGTGATCATGGTCCATTGTGCGATTGGTGTCGTACCAGTTTTGCACGCCTTCGGCGAAATATTCCGAGCGGTTTTTGCCTGCGTAGCACTGCTTCGGTCCGCCGAATACGATTTGGATTTTATCGGAGGCGGTTACTTTGACTTTCGAGTTGGTCGCCTTGCCGTTGACTGTTATGTCACCGCCGTCGAGGCATTTTTTAATTAGCTCGGGCGACTGCTTGGGAAACCATATCACAAGCGCCGACATCAGGCTTACAGGCGTTTTGCTCTTGATCCGACGGAACCGATGGGCCGCGTAACCGTCATTCCACAGGCCCTTTTCCCGCGCCTGCATAAACGTCTTGTTCTGGCGTTCGCTGAGGGCCTTATCGAAGCCGGCGCCGTGAATTACATGCCCGAACTCGTGAATCAAAATGCTCTCGATCTTCATTCCGCCTTCGTATTCCATCACGTCTTCTTCTGCGAACACGACGGTGGGGCGCCCGTGTTTCCAACTCAGGAACCCTCGCCTGCGCCAGTTGTAGAAGTCCAGATCCTTGCCCGTTTTGGTGCTGGCGTACTGCGGCAGGTCGGAGGTCATCTCGTTGTGCCCGATCAGGAGGCACAGCACTTCGCGGTCGCGGATGCGCTGTGCGACTTTCTTGTTGATGTTCTTCATCAGCATGTCGAACTGGTAGGCTGTTTCGGCGATCGCGTGGTCCGAGACCTTGGTCGATGTGGCGATCAGGATGTTCTGCACCATCGCCGATTTTTTGTAGAAGTTTGTGTCGAGCTTGTACTTTTCGGCGTTGGCTTTTGTAAGGGGGGCGATTTTGTATTCGGCTGCGGGTGCGGATGCTGCGATTGTCAGTAGTGCGCCAAGTGTGCAGGCTATGTAAGAGCTTCGTGTTAACATAAAAGATCTCCGTGTTGCTGTTTCTATCAGGTGCGGGTTATCGTCTCGGAACGCCTTCCCACAGGTCGGCGATAAGTTTGTATCCGTCTGGGTCCTGATCTTTCAGTTCGCAGCGAATGAACGGGTAGCGGTCGTTGACCAGGAAGTAACTTTTCATCATCTCTGCGAAGTAGCTTCTTTCACTTTCTAACGCCGGGTGCGGGAGTTTCTTGCCATCGAATCGCAGGACGGATTTGTACTTCCCGCCAGCTTTGGCTTTGGTGTAGGCGTCGCGGGTATTCTTGGCCAGTGAGGGTGTTTGTTCGTAATAGGCTCGCGCCACCGCGCCCAGGACATCTGCCTGCTGGAGCATTGACCAGTCCATCATGCGTTGCGGGTTGCGGACTTCGACGGCTTGGAATTTATCGGGATTTGCGTTTTCTTTTTGCAGTGCAGTTTTGTTGCCGCAATACCGCACGTATGGGCCTGCTCGCCCGATTTCCAGCCAGACCGGCGTGCGATTCAACTGTTTTTTACCTTCGGGACCCACGAAGTGATCGATCATGTGGAGTTTGTAGCTCAGCAGTTTCACCATCGTGTTGCAGAGCCCCGGCTGGGCGGTGAGTTCGGGGTTCACGTAAACCGTCCATCCGTATATTTTGCGTTTATCGTATTTGGGCGTGGGGGTGTAGTTTTTGCGTCTCGTCGGCTGCGGCGTGTTTGCCTGGTAGGCTGCGAGGTCTGTTTCCAACTGCACGATCTGCTCGGCGTCGACACCCCAGTAGCGTTCGATAAGGCGGGCCATTTTGGGGTCGTGCTCGCGCAGTTCGGCCCGCACGAACGGATAGATGTCGTTAACCGCGAAGTAGGCCTCGCTGCTCTCGGCGAAGTATTCCATGCGGTTCGAACGCGCATAATGCGAACCAATGTGCCCGTTCCAAATTTTGACCTTCTCGTAGGTCTTCGTCTTCATCATGCGCTGGTAGTTGGCCTCGCACTCTTTGTTACCGTAGCCGCGTCCCTTTCCGATGAAGTGGAAATCGTACCCGTGCACCATTTCGTGGAAGATTACGAACGGATGGCGGTAGCTGTCTCTGTAGTGTGATTTTACGCTGAGCGACATCATTGAAGGCGGATCTTTGGGCAGTTTGTATCCGCGGTCTATGAGCCATCGGCGCCCCGGGTGGTACGACAGGCTGACTCGTTCGGAGTACTCGATCCAGTTTGGCGTGTGTTTCTGCATGTTGCTGACAGCGGCCTGCGGGACTGCTAGTTTGATCTGGTACAGCTCCCATTTCAGGTGATCGAGGGTTTGCGTGAGTGCTTCGGGATGCTGCTTGCGCACGTCGCGATTGATGTATGTGGTCCAGCCTTCGATGTTGGATATTTCGAAGCGGTCTTCGGTGATCGGTTGCGGGATCGGTTTTGTCGGCGGCTGCTTCCGGGCCATAGCGGTCTGACTTAGCAAACACAGGATAAGGGCGGTGTTTAGAAATTTTGTCACGGTTGCGGCTCCTGAAAATTTATGCGAGTATCGCGGCATTATACCGAAGGTGGGTGTCGGATCATAATTTTCTTTAGGACCGAGCGAATCAAAACCGCTTACTGTTTCGCGATTGTCTCCTGCGACGCTATACCTTATAGTTGTCCTTCCAAGGTCCAGCAAGGTTTGCCCTGTGATTGCCAAGGATAGATGAAATGAAAATTGGAAGCATATTGTTGTTGGGGCTGCTGCTCATGTGCGTGTCTTGCAGTGAAGTTCCACCTGCGGCGCCGGCGAAACCCCAGCGGGCTGCTGCCACCACTACGCCAGCGATCGTTCCGACCACGGCGCCGAATAGCGTTGGGTCGGTGACTTCTGCGAAAATTGAGATGGACCTCAGCAAACTCGACGAGAACGGAATGCGAGGACGCGGGACTGGTAAAGTCTTGGCTGCGTACGAGTTCTGTATCCCGGACACCGCTAAATGCAAAGCGGAGGTCAAGGCCATTGCGCCGGGTGTCAGGTTCATGCGAGGTTCACGCGGGCGAATCGGAGCCGGGAAGGGTGAATGTCTCTGTATCGGCGAGACAGGCCCGGGTTATCGTGTCGTTCTGAACAAGCTGGCCGCCTTACCGTACGTTAAAAGAATTATCGAATGCCATTTTGAATGATCTGAGACCTGACGAGCATAATATTCGACAATCTGTTGCGTTTATATGCTGGGAGGAATTGAAAGGAACAGACTGTTATGCGTAAAACTATGGTGTTAACTGTTTGCTGTGTGCTTTCGATGGCGGTTGGCGATCTGCTGGCGGATGCCGAACAGGATTTTCAGACGCTGTTCGGCCAGGAATATAAGCGAGTTGCCTTATTGCGCAACGCCCGGGCTTCGGCGACACTGGCCTCGCAGATGATGGAGACCGTGGGCTCAGTCGAGAATCGGCCCGATTTGGACATACTCCTGTGGACGCATATCGCCGATCTGGGCGCCAAAGACCCCTCCGGATTCGCAGTCGCTACAGAATCGCTCAAGCAACTCCTGCAAAAAGCGCCGGATGCCAGCCCGAAATGGCTGGAAAAACTCACCGCGGTCTACAGACGCCAATACGCGATGACTGCTCGAACCGATAGGGCTGAACTGGGCGATCAACAGGCCGCAGAACTGATCACAATCGGAGACGAGCAACTCAAGGCCGAGCGAGGTCCCAACGCATTGGCTACTTACCGAAAAGCGCTGTCGATCGCTATTTTGTCCAAATCCGATCGCAGGACAGATATTGTCGCCAAAATAAGAGACGCAAACGCTCAAGCCGCCAAGCAACGCGAAATACTACGAATGACCAAAGCGGTTGCCGCAGATCCAGATAACGTGAAAATGCGGGCTGCCGTTGTGAAATACTACATGTTCGAACTCGACAATCCGGTAAAGGCTGCAACGTTCCTTAACGACGATCTCGACGAACAACTGCGAACCTACGTTCGGCTGGCAGTAAAGGATACCGACGATCTCGACGCCGATACGTCGATGGGCCTGGGGCGATGGTACTGGGAAATGTACCCGACGGCGCGAACAATCAACGCAAAAGTCGCCATCCTGGGGCGAACACGGACATATCTGAATAGATTTCTCGCTCTGCACACCGAAACCGATCTGGCCAGGGTGCGGGCTGAGCTTATCCTTAAAAAGGTTACCGTCGAATCGGTGAAGCTGGGCTCGGCGGGTTTGGGCGCGTCGAAAAAACCGGGCGTTATCGCCGACTTCGAATCGCCGCGACTTACCGGATGGGTGTTCACCGGAACGGCGTTTGGAAAGGGCCCGTGCGATGGGAAAGTTGACATCGCGGCTCCCGCCAGCGGTTTTGAAGGCAAGGGGATGGTCAGTTCGTGTCATGGCGGTGATACGAGCGTAGGCACGCTGACGTCGCCGAAATTTACCATACGCGGTAAGAGCATTACGTTCCTCGTCGCAGGCGGACAGTGGGGCGGCCGATCGGAGGCCAGAGTCGGGATGGATCTTCTCGTCGAAGGGAAATCGGTTCGCAGCGTCACCGGGCACACCAGCAACAACTTGCGTCATGCCGGGTGGGATGTTTCAGGACTCGTTGGGAAATCCGCACAGATACGTATTGTAGACACTGACCCGGGCAGTTGGGGACACATTCACATAGATCAGATCGCCCAGCACCCCGAAACGCTTGATACGGTTATAAAGCCCGTGGAGAAAAAAACAGGTAAAGCCGATCCGAAGAAGAAGTGGAAGTCAAAAAAGGATAAAGGTAAGTCGGGTACAAGAGACAAAAGAGATAAAAAGGGTTGAAAAAAAGGCGACAAAATACGCCAGGAGAATAGATAAATGATGAACAGACGCGACTTTTTCAGAACTGTAGGCGTTGGCGCAGCAGCAACGGTGTTGGCGGGAAACCTTCGGTCGGCGCAGGCAGCGGCCACTCGCAAACCAAACGTTGTGCTGATTCTTATCGACGATTTTGGTTGGACCGACCTCGGATGCTTCGGCAGCAAATACTACGAGACGCCGAATGTCGATCGTTTGGCAGCCGGTGGGATGAAGTTCACAAACGGTTATGCGGCGTGTGCGGTTTGTTCGCCCACCCGTGCGGCTGTGATGACCGGACGGTATCCCGCCCGTCTTGGCGTTACCGACTGGATCCGCTCTCGCTTCCAGGGCGGGCGAATCCCCGCCGACAAGAAGAACCCCTCGGGCTTCGTGGGCAACGGAGCTGTCCAGTGCCCGAAAAATGCACTCTGGATGGAAAGCGACGAAATCACCATTGCAGAAGTGCTCAAACCTGCGGGATACGTTTCCTGCCATATCGGTAAGTGGCACCTCGGCGCCGACGACTGGTACCCCGAGAAGCAGGGGTTCGACGAGAACTTCGGCGGTTGCGATTACGGCCAGCCGCCCAGTTACTTCGATCCGTACAAAAACAAACGACTTGCGAACATCCCAACGCTGAAACCGCGAAAGGAAGGCGAGTATCTCACCGACCGCGAAGGCGACGAGGCTGCGAATTTTATCCGTGCCAACAAAGACAAGCCGTTCTTCCTGTACCTGGCGAACTACGCGGTTCACACGCCGATCCAGGGCAAGAAGGACCTTGTCGCCAAGTACAAAAACAAGCCCGTGACCAACCAGAAAAACGCCACCTATGCCGCCATGGTCGAGTCGGTCGACGATTCGGTGGGCAAGGTTATGGCGGTTCTCGATGAGCTGAAAATCGCCGACAATACGCTGGTGATATTCAGCTCCGACAACGGCGGATTGCTCGGGCCAACGAACAATAAACCGCTGCGTTCGGGCAAGGGTTATCCGTATGAAGGCGGGATTCGCGTACCGTATATTTTCCGCCATCCGGGCGTTATCAAGCCCGGAACCGTTTGCAAAACGCCCGTTATCAGTGTGGACTTCTTCCCGACGATCTGCAAGGCAGCAGGCGTCGCGCTGCCGAGCGGCAGAACGATTGACGGTGAGGACCTTACCGGTTTGCTCACCCAATCGGCTGCGCTTAAACGCAAGGCAATTTACTGGCACTTCCCGCACTTCCGCGGCAGGATCATGCCTTACAGCATTATTCGCCAAGGCGACTGGAAACTTATCAAACGCTACGCCGGTAAACCGGAGTTCGAACTGTTCAATCTGGCCAAGGATCTCAGCGAGAAACAAGACCTTGCTCCAGACATGCCCGACAAGGTTAAGGAGCTCGACGCGAACCTGGCGGCCGCCCTGAAAGCCCAGGGCGCCAAAATTCCTCGTGCCAACCCGAACCCCAAACCGCCCAAAAAGAAACGCGAGAAAAAATAAGGACCACTGGTATGAAACGTCGCAATTTTCTTAAAACGATATCGCTCGCCGCGACAGCCGCTGTTTTGCCCCGCACCGCACAGTCGGCGGATACGCCGCTCAGGCCGAATATCGTCCTGATCAATATGGACGACCTCGGCTGGAAAGATCTTGCGTTTATGGGCTCGAAATACTACGAGACTCCGAACCTCGACAACCTGGCCAGCCAGGGCATGGTGTTTACCAACGCGTATTCCAACGCGGCGAACTGTGCTCCTTCGCGAGCGTGCGTGATGTCGGGCCAGTATGGTCCGCGGCATGGCGTTTACACCGTCGCCAGTTCGGCCCGGGGTCACGCCAAAACGCGGAAACTTATCCCGACGAAGAACCGCACTGATCTGCCCGATGATAATGTGACCATGGCTGAAGCTCTTAAGTCGGCTGGTTATATAACCGCCACGATGGGCAAATGGCATCTTGGCGCCGATCCGAAAACACAAGGCTTCGACGTGAACGTTGCCGGAACCACCGCAGGCAGCCCGCGCAGTTATTTCAGCCCGTACAGGAATAAAAAACTCTCCGACGGGCCTAAAGGCGAGCATCTTCCGTATCGCCTGACGACTGAGGCTATCAAGTTTGTCGAAGCCAACAAGGCCCGTCCGTTCTTCCTTTACCTTCCGTACTTCTCGGTGCACACGCCGATCCAGGCCAAGAAGGATATTACCGCCAAATACGCGAAAAAAAAGCCTTCAGGCGGGCAGGGTAACCCCAAATACGCCGCGATGATCGAAAGCGCCGACACGAATATCGGACGCCTGATGAAGGCGATCGATGAGCTCAAACTGCGTGACAATACGATCGTTATTTTCACATCCGATAACGGCGGGATATGCAAGATTTCCTCCCAGGCCCCAGCCCGTGCGGGCAAGGGGTCGTATTACGAAGGCGGAATCCGCGAACCGCTTGTCGTTCGCTGGCCTGCTAAAATTAAAGCCGGCTCCAAATGCGACACGCCGGTTATCGGGATCGATTTTTACCCGACGCTGCTGGCTGCGACGGGCGCCAAAAAGCCCAAGGGCAAACTGCTCGACGGAGTCAATATCATGCCCCTGTTGACACAAAGCGGAAAGATCGGTGAGCGGGCGTTGTTCTGGCATTTTCCGATCTACCTGCAGAGCTACAGCGGGGCCGATGAGTCTCGCGATCCGCTGTTCCGCACGCGCCCTGGTTGTGTGGTGCGAGTTGGCGACTGGAAGCTGCACGAATATTTTGAGGACGGCGGCTTGGAGTTGTACAACTTGAAAGACGATCTTGGCGAGCGGAACGATCTATCAGCCAAGATGCCCGACAAAACCAAAGAACTGCACGCGATAATGCTGCAATGGAGAAAAGAGACTAAGGCGCCCGTACCCACCGAGAAGAACCCGAAGTATGACCCGTCGGCAGGCTCTGGCGCCAAGACCCAACGCCGCAAGGGCAAGGAAGCCAAATGAAACGCTCGGGGCTTCTAATTTTTGCGGGTAAAGTTTCGTCGCTTTGGATATGATTCCGGCTGGATGATTTTTGGATGTTGGACAGCACTGGTCATGATCGGCGGAAGCAATGGAAGCGGTAATATTAATCGGGTTGCAGGCATCAGGGAAATCGACGTTCTATCGTGATCGCTTTTGCGATTCTCATGTCAGGATCAATCTGGATATGTTGCGCACTCGCCATCGGGAAAAACTCCTGTTGCAGGCGTGCCTTGAAATGAAACAGAAGTTTGTTATAGATAATACGAATCCGGAAGTCTGCGATCGGCAGCGATATATTCCGGCCGCTCGTGAGGCGGGGTTCAAGGTAGTAGGCTACTATTTTCAATCTCGTTTGGATGATCTTTTGAGTCGCAATAATTCACGTTCCGAGGATAGGCGGGTTCCTGACCTGGCGATACGTGGGGCGTATTCGCGGTTAGTGTTGCCTTCCAGGAATGAAGGATTTGATGAATTGTATTATGTGAGTCTACAGTCTCCCGCTGGTTTTGTGGTAAAGGAATGGGACGATGAAGTTTGACGAATTGGACAAAAAGATGCGGGTGTTTGAAGTGGCGCATGACTTTTGCGTCCCGCCCGGGATGTTTATTGTCGCCCGCCTCGACGGGCGGAATTTTACACGCCTAACCAAGGACGTTCATCAGTTCGAGGCGCCCTTTGATGTGAAATTCAGGGACCTTATGGTCGATACCACCGAATATCTTATGGCTTGCGGGTTCCGGGTTGTCTACGCGTACACCGAAAGCGATGAAATTTCCCTCCTGTTCCATCCTGAAGAACAATCGTTCGGGCGCAAACTGCGGAAGCTAAATTCGATTCTTGCTGCCGAAGCCAGTGCAAAATTTTCGCTTGCCCTGGGGGCTCAGGCGGTGTTCGACAGCCGCATCTCGCAATTGCCCGGTATGGCTCTGGTTGTGGATTATTTTCGCTGGCGAAATGAAGACGCCTGCCGAAACGCACTGAACGCTCACTGTTATTGGGCCCTTCGCCGCGAAGGCCTCGCCCCGGATGAGGCCACGAAACAATTGCTCGGGCTTTCCTCGTCGGACAAGAATGAGTTTTTGTTCCAACGCGGTGTGAACTTCAATGATATCCCGAACTGGCAAAAAAGAGGCGTTGGACTTTACTGGGAAACGTTCGAAAAGGAAGCGATTAATCCCGTGACCGGCGAGAAAGTTGCGGCGACACGGCGTAGGGTAGTTCGCGATATGGACTTGCCGATGCGAGATGAGTACAGCAGCTTCCTGGAGGCAATGTTGAAAAAGCGAACTGTTGGCGATTAATGGATGTATGTTATGAAATTGCACTGGTTATCTGTGCCTGTGATTATAGTTTTGTTTTTGATGGCAGTCATTGATGGCAGGGCCGAATCGGCATCGGCGTCTGGCGAGCCGAGTGGGCTTGTTTATGAGGCTGGTCCGCGGCCTTGGGGTGATACTTATTTGCCCAAGTCCAAACCGCCCGCGCGGCGGCTTATTGTTGTTGATGCTCGCAAATGTGAACCAAACGAGCGGATCGCACTCTGGTCTCTCCAGGCGCTTGTAAGTCGCACCCGCCCTCGGTTCTGGGTGAGCCTGGGCAAGGAAGATCAACGATGGCTCGATTGGCACGTGGAGATGAAGCATATCGACGGTTATGACACCGTCGATGACTGGCGAACACTGTTTGCGACCTATCGCAGTGCGTACAAAGGCGCGATCGCACCGGATCCGAAACTTTACCGCGGCGATCTGCTGGCTGCGAATACCGCCGCATGCGAAGACTTAATTATCGCCGATCCGAAACTCGCGGCAGAGTTGAAACTCCCCGTGAAAATCGATCTTCGCGGCCGGTTCAAAACTTACGCCGCCGGTATGGAATGGCTCTGGGGAGCCTACAAGAATCAACTGAGCCGCCACATTTGCGGATACCATCATCCCACGCTGATGAACACCGGGGCGTTTTCGTATCTGATGCAATGGCGCGGCGTTGCGTTCTGGCTGGCCGGTAAAGTCGACAGCGCCGAACCGGGCGCCGATATCGCCGCCGAGAAAAAGATCATCGCGAAAATCATGTCCGAGCTGGCGCCCAACACGCCGATTATGGGCTTCCCGTACGCTGGGACTGGCATTGGTCCGGGCGAACCGCAAGGTGTTGCATTCGCCAGTAAATACGCAAAGGCGCTGGTTTGCACCGATCACCTGCGAAACACATGCGTCACCAGCGGAGTGCGGATCGACAAATGGACCCAGCCGAAACAAACGCCCACGCCAAAACTCGACCGGAGCAAAATCTACATCGCACTGGCGCTGTCGGACGGGGACAATATGAACGTGTGGCGCGGCTTTAGCCAACGCTATTTCACCCACAAGGATCACGGGAAGATCCCTGTCGCGTTTGGAATGGGCCCGGCGATAGCGGACATCCAGCCGGCGATCGCACAGTGGTATTACGCCCATGCGGCAACGAATACCGAGTTCTTCGCCGACGTTTCGGGTATAGCCTACACCAAGCTGAAAGTTTATGGGGCGGCGTACACCGATCCGCCTGCGGTTATGGACGGTTACTTGAACTGGACGCGTATTTATCTCGACAAGATGAACATGCGAACCGTTCGCACCGTAAGCGGCGACGACGCATTCCTCAAGCGGTATGTAGCCAGGCTGCCCAAAATGCATTCGATCCTGGCTGACATGGGCTGCTATTCAGGTTACAAGGGGATCGATAATTTGACTTACACGCTGGACGGGATGGCGATATTTCGTGCGGCGACCACATGGCGAGGCGGTGTGAAAGGCTTCCTGCCCGAGATACGCAAGCACGTGGGCAAGAAACGCCCGGCGTTTGTGAACGGTTTTTTGCATTGCTGGACGTTCAACGATCTGGACAAAATTCACACGATACACGAAAATCGTGACGCCGATATGATATTCGTAACTCCAACCCAACTGGCCGAACTATATCGCCAAGCCGAAAAAATAACCTCAACCAGTAAGTAGAGATTGTTCGAGAGTTATTCAAACGCCATGACTTCAACCAGATGCACGCTCCCGTTGAGGGAGTGTTTCAGCATGTTGACCCGAATGTAGCGAGCCTGGGTCGCCTTGATGTTAAAAACATAGCCGGATTTTGGTACCAGCTTCGTATTGTTCCTCTGATCGATTGTGGTGATCCAGTCCTTGCCGTTGCGGGAGGTTTCGACAGTGAATTGGTAGTACCTTCGTCCGTTGTGATAGGGCACGATCGCAATACGCTTGAGGCTCCGGATTTGCTCCAGATCAACCCGCCACCACGGTTTGTTTCCACTGGCGCCTGACCAGTGGTGTTTGGAGTATTTCATCTTACCGTCGTTCACCAGTGACGCATCAGCTTTATTGTTGGAGCAACTCACCGGTTTTCCTGTAGTCAGGCTGTAGCCTTCGAATTGCGTCCTGAAATTGATTATCACTTTGGGCCCGGGCTCGTTTCCGTTGCGGTGATTATTGAAGATGATCTCGTTTTCGCCTGGATTCAGTGTCAGGTCCTTGATGGGCTTTTTGTCCAACACCTTGCCTGCTGCGGAGTGGAGGATTACCTCACCGTCGCCTTTTGCGACGAGGTATTGGCCTGCTTTAAGTTCGAATGGGATCGGGCATGTGATCGCCCCGATCTTGAAGTAGGCGTTCTTAATTAACTGTATATTTGTCTTCGGCGATCGCATGGTGAACTGTAGTGGTTGTATTTTGCTTGTGTTCTCATATATCCAGTTTGCGTTGGTCGGCTGGCCCGGTTCGCGGGACTGATTGACGTGGACGAAGTCATCGGAGAGTGAATGTCCGGCGCTGCTTCCGAACATCCCCTTCATCAGCGTCATTTTCTGCTCTTGCTTCCGCCTGGCTTGGGCAACCCAATCCTTGACGAACTTCAGCCTTACTTTTTTACCGTCCTGGACCAGGGTGAATATGGTGTTTGACTTGCGTAGTTCGGTTTTTTCGGCTTGGGTGAATATCCCCTCCAGGCGTGCTGTCTCCCAGCGTTTTATGGTCGCTAGCAGTTCCTTGCCTTGCGGGTTCTTTGTGAAGATTGAGGGTTCGATGTAAAAGTCGACTCCCGAATCCAGCCCGGCGCAAAGGCCCATAACCCAGTTGATGTCCTCGACGGTGGTCTTCTTTCCGATCCTGAACTGTCCGAGTTTGGACGGTAGTTTGTTGCGGACCAGAAATTTCTGGGCTCGCAAACGGTGATCTAGCATTGATTCGCGGAATCCGCCCACCCACGGTTCGCCCCAGCTTTCGTTGCTTGTGTAATGCCACGCAAAATGCGGTAGTTGCGAGGAATTGACGATAATGTTCTTGTTCTTTAGATTGTCAAAAAAGACTTTGAAAAAGCGTTCTTCGGCGTAGCGGCCTTGTCCGGTTCGCAAGCATCCTTCCAGCCCGTCGAAGCTGAGTCGCTCGAAACCGCTTTCGTTGAAGAATTTTGCCATACGTGACGCCATTTCGTCCTGGAGCGTGATCGAAGGCAGAAGCACGCCGTATCCATGGCTTACCATTTTCACGATTCGGGCCCCGGATTTGTGTTCTGCAATTTTCGTTCGGAAAGCCCCGCGTTTGCATCCGGTCAATCGCCATGGGCGATTGCTGCTGCGTGCGCTGAATTCGATCAGTTCGTCATCGATTCGCACGATATGTGCCTTTCCGTGTCCGGTGCGATCGTACGCCATGATGGGTGCATCGTCTGTGAGTACAATTTCGGTTGCTTTGGCGTCCAGGGCTTTCTTGATAGTTGTCTCTCCGGCGTAGAGCAGGCCCGGATGTGGGATTGGCGTTACCAGCGGGTCGTTGACCTGTATGAAGTTCGTCAGCGTGTGCGTGCCTAGAGTGATCCCTCGTTTTCGGGCTTTCTGGACGCACTTTTTCAGGCTCGCCATCCCGCCGGGAAACTTGCCCGGGTCCACTTGGTAGGTTCCCCACGTTTTGAAGACATTGGGGTTGTAAATGCAGCTTATCCCCGCCGCATCGGCAAGGTTCAGGAAGTCGTCGAAAGTATTCTCGTTGAAATTGGTGATGAGCTTGGACGAAGTCGCGTAGCTCGATTCCTTTAACCACTTTCCATTGCGCATCGGCTGGGGTAGTCCTTCGGCCCGTTCGATTTTTCCGATGAGCTTCAGCAGGTCGTCGCTGGCGGTTCCGTACAACGCTATCTTCGTTCCTATGACGGTTTCTTCCTTGATCGGCGGGACGTGAATCCGCTTCTGTTTCCCGTAGGTAAAGAGCCCGGGGCGAGTTCTGTCCCGCGCATGGGCCTGGAGTTTTGCTCCAGAGCCGGCGGGGGTTGCGACAGTTCCTCTATAGCTGTCCCAGGGTGTCTTGTATCCCCCGCATGTCTTTATGTTTAACGCCATCACGCCGATGGCGAATTCCTTATCATATACTGCGCCCAGGGATTCGGCGATCTGATCCCTGATGTTGACGTGATACGGACCCCACATGACCAACTCGGCCTGCTGGCCTTTCACTGCCGTCAGTTCCAGAGTCATGAAGGCGTCCTTCTCTTTTACCCTGATAACCGCAGAACTTTCCTTGAATTTCAACTCTAGCCATTTGTCGCCGTTTTTCTCTGACCATGTCATGCTTCGAGGGGTTTCGAGATTCGCACCTGAAAACGTTTTCAGTCGCAGAATAGGAGAGGGCGTATCTTTTAATAAATGTTCGGAGCCTTGCGTATCTTTCAGCGACACCACTACTCCTTGACTATTCAGGACAAGAGACATCCGCCCGCACTGTAGCTTCAGATTACCGGTGTTCGCAGCGGGTGCGGGGGTTTTATTACAAAATCCCGTCTGCACGCCCACCAGAATGTTTAGTGCTATGATACTGTTGATTATGAATGCTCGCATTCCTGGCGCCTTTCTCCATTGCACGATGTTTGCAGCAGCTTTGATCACCGTGGGGTTTTGACAGTGACTATATCCGAGGTAATGCACTGAGCAAGTAAAATATGGACGCTGGTTCTCCAAGGCGTAGAATCGACCGCAAATAAGCCTGTTGGCCAACACCCATGGTTGACATGTGCGGATGCTGCGTGGGATACTGATTGTCCGGTTACAGTGCCTGGGTTAACCATTGGCTAACTATTGATGATTAATGGATGTGTATTATGAAAATGAAATTTTTGTGCGGGCTTGTTATTTCTTCGACGCTATTGGTTTCGAATCTTGCGGTTGGGGCTGAGTCGGCCGGTGATATTTTGAAAGCTTCCGGAGTTCGCGGCGGGGTGGTTGTGCATGTCGGGTGTGGTGATGGGAAACTTACCGCGGCGTTGCGGGCTAATGACAGCTATCTGGTCCACGGGCTCGACACTGATCCTGCCAGTGTGGAGGCTGCTCGGGAGTTTATCACAGCGGCGGGCGGCTATGGGAAAATTTCGATCGCCTCGTTCGACGGCGCCAGGCTGCCCTATGCAGAGAATATGGTGAATTTGGTGGTGGCTGGCGATGGTTGCAAAGTTGCTGACGCCGAGATACTTCGCGCCTTGGCGCCGGGCGGTGTGGCGATGATTGGTGATCGCAAGTTGACCAAGCCCGTGCCGAGCAATATCGACGATTGGAGTCATTTTCAACAGGGTCCGGAGAATAATCCGGTGGCTGACGACAGCGTCGTAGCCCCTCCAAGACGTATGCAATGGCCCGCAGGTCCGCGATGGCTCCGAAGCCATGAAGTTCCTACGGGGATTTCGTCGATGGTTACCGCAGGCGGGCGCATTTTCTACACTCTGGACGAAGGCCCCATCGGCGTGACCGATTCGCGACTGCCCGAGAAATGGTCGCTGATCGGACGTGATGCATTTAACGGTACGCTGCTGTGGAAGATCCCGGTCCCCAAGTGGGGCTGGCAGACTTTTCAGAGCGGGTGGCGGACAAAATACAAAGGTGAGACCGGCTGGATAAAAACGCTGAGCTTCCGGACGAAAATCCCTCGCGACTACGCCAATCGTCTGGTCGCAGACGATAAGCGGGTTTACTTTACGATAGGCGCCGCGGCGCCGGTCAGTATTATCGATGCAGCCAGCGGGAAAGTCATTGCAGTATGCAAGGGTAGCGATGCGCCGCAGAAATTGTTACTCAGCGGTGGAGTGCTGGTCGCGAAAATGGCGAAAGGGCTGCTGGCGTTTGACGCAGCCACCGGCAAGAGGCTCTGGGAAGTTGACAAGGGAGTCCCATCATGCGCCGCCAGTGGAAACCGCGTTGTTCACCGTAGCGGAGCGAATGAAATTCACTGTCTGGACATCCGGTCGGGCAAGGTGTTGTGGAGTTCGGATCTGGCGGTGCGGGGCGCGATTGTAATTTCCGGCCAGACGGTGCTCCTGAACGCCTCGCCGGATATGCAGGCTCTTTCACTGGCTACGGGCAAGACGATCTGGACAAATCGCAAAACCACCGCAGGCAAGCGTCGTCGCGGCGGAGGGGTCAATGGCGAGGTCTTTATAGTCGACGATACTATTTGGGTGGGATATCGAGGTCAGCGGATCGATCTGGCTACGGGCAAGAAACTAAAACCCCTGGACGTGACTGGCCTGTGGAGCCCGCAGCATCATCATCGCTGCTACACAAATAAGGCTACGAGCCGCTACGTGATAGGCGCGATGGAGGGGATGGAGTATCTGGCGATCAACGGAGACGAGCACTCGCGCAACAACTGGGTGCGGGGCAGTTGCAAGTTGGGGATCATGCCCGCTAACGGTATGACGTACGTTCCGACCGATCAGTGCTACTGCTCTGCTGGCGTGAAAATCCTCGGATTCAACGCACTGGCTGGCGCCAAAGATATGGGCCCGGTGGCGCCGACGGAAAAACGCTTGCAGAAGGGCGCCGCCTACGGGAAGCCCGTTAAGGCTAGTGGCAATACTGCTCAGGCTTGGCCTGCGTTTCGTCATGATTCGGCTCGCAGTGGGGCGGCCGGCGTCAAACTTCCCGCCGAGATCAAATCCGCCTGGCAGATACAATTACCCGGCAGCTTAACCCAGCCGGTTGCCGTTGGCGACACGATCTGGATCGCCTCGCGCGACACCCACACGCTTTACGCCCTGAACGCTGAAACAGGCGAGAAACGCTGGAGTTTCATCGCCGGCGGGCGGATCGATTCACCGCCGACTATCCATAACGGGCTTGTCCTGATGGGCTCAGCCGACGGGTGGGTCTACTGCCTGCGAGCTACTGACGGTAAGTTGGCCTGGCGATTCCGGGCTGCGCCCCACGAGCGGTTAATCGGATCGTTCGGTCAGTTGGAATCGGCCTGGCCGGTGCATGGTTCGGTGCTGATGCTCGACGGATTGGCGTACGTTTCGGCAGGGCGGTCGACTTATCTCGACGGTGGGATATTCCTGTACGCTATCGAACCGCGAACGGGTAAGGTAGTTCACCATCACCAGGAACTCGGGCCTTACGAGGATCACACCAAGGGCCACGGGCATTCATATTGGTCCGAGGGCGCCCGCAACGATGTGCTGGTAAGCGATGACCAGTACATCTATATAATGCAACTTCGGTTCGACAAGAAACTCAAGCCTGTGCTGCCGAAAACCATTTCGCTTCTGGGTGATCGCAAGGCCGGGCGCCACATTTTCTCGACATCCGGTTTTCTGGACGATGAGTGGTATAACCGCACGTTCTGGATGAACAGTAATATCTGGCCCGGTTACTATCTGGCCAATCAGGCGTCTAAGAGCGGTCAATTGCTCGTGGTCGACAAGGACACCACTTACGGAATCAAAACGTTCTGGACGCGTAACCGTCACAGCCCGATGTTCTTCCCTGCGACCAAGGGCTATCTTCTGGTGGCTGACGATAACGATAACGAGCCGATCCTGATTGGTCGTGATAAGGGCAAGGCGTTGAAATGGCTGCCGGAGTTTAATCTCACTCGCGGCGGTAACGACAAGGGCAAGAAGTTCGGTCCGAATATCGGCGGCGCCCCGCAGCTTAGCGAGGTGAACGCCTATACGTACAACAAAGACAAAGGCGTGGGTTATTCCCGCGTAAAGCCGCCGAAATGGGCGGTCTGGGTCCCTATCCGCGTTAAGGCGATGGTTAGTTCAACTGATAAACTATTCATCGCAGGCGCCCCGGACACGCTCGACGAAAAAGCCCCCCTCGCCGCTCTGGAAGCCCGAGCGGGCGGACTGTTGCGTGCAGTGTCGTCATCAGACGGAACCAAACTCGCCGAATACAAACTGCAATCCCCGCCCGTACTCGACGGACTGATCACCGCAAACGGAAAGCTCTACATGGCCACCCGCGACGGAAAACTTACATGTTGGAGTAAGAAATAGCTTGGGATTGCTCTACATTGGGGCAGAGTCTATCATAGGCTCCATGGAACTTCGCTCAGTTTACATCGTGAGAGTCGCACGCCGCATGATTGTTGCGGTTGCGATTTGCGCCCTTGCCATGCTGACGCCGGGTTGTTTCAGAGGGGCGATTGATCCGACTCTCGGCGGGCTTGAAGTGCAGGTTACGTTTGACTACAAGGGGCATTATCTGAACCACACGAACTGTTTCTCATCGGACGATAAGTGGATTGTTTACGATACTCGCCTTGGTCCGGGCACGATCGCCCGCTCTGGCGTTATCGAGAAGGTGAACATCAGGACCGGTGAGATGATGGTTGTCTACCGCACGCCCAATCAGAATGAATTCGGGCCAGGCGCCGGGGCGGCTGGGTGGAATCCCGTAAATGATCGGATAGTATTTACTCGCGGTCTGTTGGGAAGTAATTCTCTGAAACCCTACGGGCCATGGCGTCGCGGAGGTGTTATTGTTGACGCCTCGGATCCCACGAAGGCGATTCACGCTGACGGGCGTGATATAACGCCTCGGTTCACCCCGGGCGCCTTGCGAGGCGGAACCTATGGGCACACCTGGAGCGGCGACGGGAAGTGGATCAGTTTCACTTACCATGATATGGTTCTGGGAATGTTGGGTAAGGCCCAGCGCAAGAGGCTTGATCTGCGAACTATTGGCGTAATGGCTCCGATCAGAGCGGTGAAGGTCGATCGTGACGCAGAGGGCGAAAATATTGACGGGGAAATGTTCAGCGTGCTGGCTGTGCGGGTTAACGGCGATATGAAACGCCAGGGCGACGAAATCGACCGGGCGTACAACCCAAGCTGGGTGGGCGTGAACGGATATGTCAAGCCCGACGGCAGCAGGCAGAAACGCGCGCTTGCCTTCCAGGGGATCGTACTGAACGATGAGTCTGAATCTGTGGCTGAAGTGTTTATAGTCGATCTGCCGGATCGCATAGACACGCCCGGTGATCACGGACCGCTTCAGGGAACGCCAACAATGCGCCCCATGCCGCCCAAAGGCGCCGCCCAGCGTCGTCTGACGGACAACACCAAACGCAAATATCCGGGTATCCAAGGCCCCCTGCACTGGTTGAAATCATCAGCAGACGGTAAGTGGATCGCCTATCTTGCAAAGGACGATAATGGCGCGTCGCAGATTCATCTGGTCTCGCCGAACGGTGGGAAGAGTATCCAGCTTACGAACAACAAGTGGGCGCTGGACTCGCCGTTCGACTGGAGCCCTGGCGGGCGATACATCGCCTATGCGATGGACAACTCGATATTCGTAACCGACACCAAGCCGGGCGAAACGTTCGGTAGAACAACGCGAATTACTGAACGAACAGACGATGACCGCAAGCCCGAATCGCACGCGGTGGTCTGGTCGAACCGCGGTGATATGATCGCCTTTTCCAGACGCATCAAACACGCCGACATCCGTTGGCCGCAAATATTCATCGTGAAACTACGCAGGAAATAATAGAGAGAATTACCATGACCCGTCCTGATGCTGAACTTCCGGCCCCGCTGCGAGGTGTAATTCCGCCGCTGGCCACGCCGCTGATCGATACCGACACTCTTGACGCCGACGGTTTGGAGCGGTTGATTGAACACACGCTGGCAGGCGGTGTGAGCGGATTGTTCGTTATGGGCACCACCGGCGAGGGTCCGTCGCTTGGTTACGATCTGCGGCGTGAACTTATCGCCCAGACCTGTCGCATAACAGCAGGGCGGGCGCCGGTGCTGGTTGGCGTGACAGATCCGTCGCTCAACGAATCGGTATCGCTTGCCGTCCATGCCGCCCAGTGCGGAGCGGCGGGGATAGTCGTCGCGCCTCCGTTTTACTTTCATGCATCCCAAGCCGACTTGCTCCAGTACATCGAATGCCTGGCTGGGCGGTCGCCCCTGCCGATATTCCTGTACAATATACCCGGATGCACTAAGGTTCCGTTCGCCCCGGAAACCGTGCGAGCGGCGGCTGACATTCCGGGCGTGGTGGGGATTAAGGATTCCTGCGGCGATATCGAAAACTTCCGCCAGCTTACCGAACTGCTGGCCGACCGCCCGGATTTCACGCTGATAATGGGCCCCGATAAACTCACCGGCCAGGCGGTTATGATGGGCGCCCATGGAGCGGTGAACGGCGGGAGCAACATGTTTCCAGAGCACTACGTAGCCCTGTACGAAGCGGCGCGGGCCGGTGATCAGGAAACGGTTGACCGATTGCAAAAGAAGGTCGTGCAGATTTACGACACGATCTATCACGCGATCGACGACCCGTCATGCTACGTCAAGAGCGTAAAGTGCTCCCTGGCGTGCCTGGGCATATGCACCGATGAGATGGCCCAACCGCTGCAAAAATTCTCGCCCGCCGACCGCCAAATCATCGCCGAGAATCTCAAAAAACTCATGTGATCGTGTTTAGCAGAGCGATGCATCGAGAGATATAGGCGTTCGTCGTTGTCTGTTCGCCTGTGATCCGTTTGTCTGTTTAGCGGCGGGGCAACGCCCCGCGTTCGTCGTTCGCCGTTATGTGCTTAATCCATCTAGTCATCAGTAAACGCTAAACAGTTCGACGAATCGTGATTATTTCTTCGTGACGTATACGAAGTATGATCCGCCGAGGTCCTTGCCTGCTTCATTATTGAACCATGATTGCAGGCGGGGTTTGTCGCCTTTTTTCAGGTCGACGCTGAACGTTGCGCACATGTCGGTCGGAGCCATTTTCTTTGTCAGTTCTTTGTCGCCAAGTTTGAGTTTGGCGCCGGCGACGGGTCTGCCGCGGATCCCTCGTAACTTGTCCTTAGGAAGGACGCCCGAGCCCTTAGGCCACCCGCATACTTCGATCTCGTACTTTCCGGTCTTCTCGACCTGGAGGTCCCAGTAACCGTTCTTCACTCCGCCCCGGATATTGCCCCAACTGTCGGCGTACGAGCCTATCCAGTTGGCTGAGCAGGGGAACGTTTCCGGTTCGGTGTCCACGCCGATGCTGATCGTGTTGATTTCCTTTTGCAGCGGGGTCATCTCGGTTCGCCAGGCGGCGTAATGGTCTCGCATCGCTTTGACGATATCGGGATATTCGGCGAGCACGCTGGTTTTCTGGCCAGGATCGTCGGCGATATTGTGAAGTGCATTGTTATGCACCAGACGCCATTTCTTCCAGAGCACCACGCCGGGGCGGCGGAAATCTCTGTACTGGATTACGATCTTGCGGTCGGGCAGTTTTTTGGTTTCGCCCTTGATGAGCCCGCTGAGGCTGAGTCCGTCGAACTTGGCGTTTTCGGGCTTCTTTAGATCGCACAGGTCGAGCAATGTGGGCAAGATGTCGGTGCTGTGCGTCAGTTCGTTAATGTCGCGTGGTTTGTCGAGCCCAGCCGCCGGCCAGCGCAGGAAGAACGGAACGCGATGACCGCCTTCGTAATATTCTGTTTTGTGCCCGCGCATGCCCGCATTGAAAATGCGATGCCCGCCGGCTGTTCCGTTGTCGGTCATGAAGATCAGGATCGTGTTTTCACGCAGCCCGCTCTTCTGGAGGAACGCTTCGAGCCTGCCCATGTTCTCGTCGAACTGTGCGATCATGCCCAGGAACCTGTTGCCCTTGACCATGTCTGAGTATTTTTTGTCCACGATAAGCGGCACGTGGGGCACGTTGGTGGGCAGGTAGCAGAAGAACGGTTGTTTTGTTTTCTGCCTGGCCGACATCCATTTCATAGCTTCATCGAACCATACGTCGGTGCAGTAACCTTTATACTGCTTCCGCACGCCGTTGTGTTCGTAGATGTCGTCGTAGTAATCGTTGCCCCAGTGGTCCGCCATCGAGGTGATTCCCCAGGCTCCATGATGGACGGTTTCGTCGAATCCGCGGTCTTGCGGGCGGTAGGGGTTGTTGTCGCCGAGGTGCCATTTCCCGAAGTGCCCGGTTGCGTATCCGCCGGTTTTGAACATTTCGGGCATCATGGGGATTCCGCGACGGGGCATGGACTTGCCCTGGCAGACAAACACCGCGCCGTTGCGGAACGCCTGCTGACCTGTGAGCAGTTCGCCGCGAGTTGGTGTGCACATTGGGGCTACGTGGTAATCGGTGAAGTGGACGCTTTCTGCATGCAGCTTATCGAGGTTGGGCGTTTTCAGCAGGGGGTTGCCGTGGCAGGAAAGGTCACCGTATCCCTGGTCGTCGGTCAGGACTATTATAACGTTGGGCTTGGCTGCTTTTGATGCTGCTCGAAGCGACGGCGTCAGGGCGCCGATGCTCAATGAGGCTGCGCCAATTCCGATGTTCTTTAGAAAATCACGTCTTTTCATGCGTCCAGTCCTTTGGGTGTTTGTGTGCGGGGTTTATTTTCCGATGCATACTATATTGCCGTCGAGCGTGACGATGAAGAGTTTACCATCGGCCGCTGACATTCCGTCGAACAGCGGAATGTTCTTCAGTTTGCATTCGGCGAGTTTTTCACCGGTCTTGCATGAGACCACTCGCAGCAGTCCGCCTCGCTTGCCTTTCCATGCTTCGGCTTGGGCGATTAGTTGGCGGTTGTTGTCGTCGTTGGCGCCTGGCAGGTGTCCGAGCATTTTTGTTTCGTCTGCCAGGTCGGGAGGGCCTGCGATGAACAGTTTCTCTTTGCCCAGCACCATTGCGTTTACCAGCAGACCTGGCGTTTCGACCTGCCAGTGATGCTTGATCCCGCCGCCGCGGGGGCGCCTGACTCGTGGTTTGCGAACTTTTTTGTCCTTGCCCTTGGCTTTGGGTTTGGCTTTTTGTTTCGCTTTTGGCGTCGGCGCCGGAGCGGGCACAAGAGCAGGTTCCTTTTCGGCAGCGAACAGCTTGTAGCTCGTGCGTGGGTGCAGCATATTGCCCAGCGGGTCGGAGCGGAAACCGTATATGCGATTCTCATCGAACGACATTATCCGCCCGCAGGGAGAACGCCTTCGCGTAGAGGTGTACGCACCCCAGCCCTCACCGCAATCGTCGCCGTATATCCAGTACGAGCGATGGAACCACGCATCATCGAGCAGGCCGGTCTGGCAGAACAGGTGCTTACCGGGCGGTGTCGCCGCAGCCTTTTTCCCCGGCAGGGTCGGGCCGACGCCAATACGCTTACCGTCTAGCCCGAAGTTCTGCTCCTGCATGTAGAGTCGCTGCCCATCGCTGGAGAAAATGTCCGGGTTTGCGATGGGCATGTACTTGGCGATTATCGTCTCGTGGAATTCCTTGCCCGTTTCGGGGTCGATGTTGTCCATCATGTTCTCGGAAATCATCTCGCCGGTTTTCGGGTTGAGCACCACCAGGCGTATTCCGCCGTCGAAGAACATGTTCCGCCCAGCCAGTGCGTAAAGCTTGCCCTTCACGACAAGCACGGCGCCATGCACCGGCCAGACCGATTCTACCTGCTGATACGAAACCATCTGCACGTCGGCAGGGGCGACTAGATATCGCCATGCGACGGCTCCGTCTTCGGCGCGCAGGCAGTAAACCCGCCCATCTCCGCAGCCGAACAGGACCGTGTTGTTGTAAACGGTGGGGGATGAGTCGATCTTCCCACCAGCGATGAACTTCCAGGCGATTTTGCCCGTGGCGGTGTTGATGGCGTAGAGGGTCTGCTGCTCGATTGACGAAACGAACGCCAGGCCGTCTGAGACTACCGGCTGGGGGAGTTTTCCGCTTAGTTTGATGCTCCATTTTTCGTTCAGGTCGGTTGTCATTGGCGACAGGGTCGACCCGCTGCGTGAGGCTTCTCGCCTGTACATCGGCCAGTCGGTCAGATTGGCGGGCTTGGCCTTGCGGTTGATGATATCCTTATATACGGGTCCCTTTTCGAGTCGCTGGGCCTCGGGCGTTTTGGTTTTCAACGCTGACTCCGGCGACATTGCGCAGAAGTACTCGAGCTTCGACTGGTAGTAGCATGCGCATGAGTCCGGGGGTTTGTAGAGCAGTCCGTTGGCCGGCATCACGCCGTATATGCAGCTTCCCCGCACGGCGTGGTGGAGCGTCATTTTCGTATCGCCGATTTTGTAGAACTCGGTGCCCATTCCGTTGGTCATGAGATATTGCGTGGTGGCCCGGCTTGGGTAGCATCGCGGGTGCATTGGGAACGCTGGGGCATTGGTCGCCTTGAAATCCTTCTTAAGCTCCCCGGTGTGCAGGTCGCGGGCCCATATTTGGGTTCCGAGCTTCTGGGGCACGCCCGTGCGGGCCGACCAGATCAGCCCGTTGATTACGAACAGATCGTTGGGGCAGTGGTGGCTCGAAGCCAGGAGTCTGTTGGTCCACAGTATTTTACCGTCTTTGGCTCCCATCGCAGTCAGCCTTGTGCCCACCGCCGCCAGCAGCACGCCGTCGGAGTAAACAACTCGCACTGATCCGCCGGTGCCTACCTTGCTGATTCTCGGTGCGGTCGACGTCCAGGCCGGTTTGCCCGTTTTGCGGTCCAGGGCGACCATTCCGGTTCCGTTTGCGAAAAACACCTTCCCGCCGCCCAGCGCAAGCGACAGCGGGGCGACCTTGCTCTTATGGGTCCAGAGCGTCTTGCCCGACTTGGCGTTGACCGCCATTACGCTCTCCGGCTCGCCGCTCTGCGTCCAGGCCCAACCGGACGAGGCCCGTTTGATCTCACCGTACCCGGTGGATTTGACCGTGAAGTCCACTTTCTTCCTGTTGGGGTTCACCAGCAGGAAGAGAGTCTCGCCGTCGAGGATGATCTCTTCGGTGGATTTGGTTTGTTCGTAGGTGCGAATCGTCTTGCCTGTCACCGCGTCGATGGCGGTGAGTTCTGCGGTCTGTCCGAACGTTACGTATACGCGGTCGCCAACAGCCACCAACCGCCTGGGGAATTGGCCCGGTCCGCTTTTCAGGGGCCAGTTCTGCGGATGCCAATCCTTCAGATCACGACGCCATAACACCGCACCGTTAAACGCGTCACGTGCTATCAGAACCCATTTTGCCGGCAGCAGAATGTGATTCCTCAGCCCCTCGTCTATCACATAAAACACCCGTCCGTTGCTGGTGACCATCGCGTGCATGCCCGTCATGAAATCATGATTGCGGAGCCACTTCGGCGATCCCATCCACTGAATCCCGTGCAGCGGGGCGACCTTCTTGTCCAGGCCGACCATCGTGCCCTGCGGGTCGTGATGGTAGTGCGTCCACTCGTCGATCTCCGATGGGCGGGGCTTGATTCGCTTCTTCCCACCGACGATCGCCACGCCGTTTGGCGCCAGGGCGCGGGTGATCTCCGCCTCGGGCGCCGCGCCGACGTCAGCAATGATCAGGTTCACCATATTGTCGCGGTAGGGCAGCGTTTTACCGTCGAACGTTCGGGCGGTGACTTTGGAGCCCAGTTTCTTGTCGCTGAAGTGCGCTCGGGCCTTGTCCACATTGGCAGGCGAACTGTCCAGGCCCTGGACGATATATCCCTCAGCAGCGCCGAGTCCGGCGGTCAGCTTACCGTCACCGCATCCGATATGAACCACCAGACCGCCGGTAACGCCGGACGACTTGATGATCTCGCTAGCCGATTCAGCCTGGGCCTTCTGCGACAACGACAGGCACAGCACCACTAACAACGCCAATTTGATTTTCATGTCATTCATGTCAATTGCTCCCGAATCAGGTGTAGTTCCGATTTGCTAAACGCAACAATACCGCCAGTCATTGCGTTAAGGCAAGGGTAGACTATATGATTTGAACTCGGGCTTATACTTTTCGGTCGGAATGAAAGGGTAACACTAATGGTAGTTAAATCGAATTCAACGCAGTCACGCAGAGATTTCCTCCGAATCGCAGCCGTAGGAGCTGCAGGCGCTATGGTCTGGCCGGGTGTTGCTCGGGCTGCCGATAAACGCCCGCCGAATATCGTAGTGATCTTCCTCGACGATTCGGGTTGGGCCGACTTCAAGCCGTTCGGAAAGCCCAAATACGACACGCCGCACGTTAAGCAACTCGCCGCCGAGGGCACATGCTTCCATAACTTCCATGTGCCCCAGGCGATCTGCAGCGCCTCCCGGGCCGCACTGCTCACCGGATGCTATCCCGGACGAACCAGAATGTTCGGCGCACACGGACCGCGAGCTCGCGGGCTCGATCCGAAATACGCCACTACCGGCGAGGTGCTGAAAGCCGCCGGGTATAAAACCGCTGTGTTCGGTAAGTGGCACGTTGGCGACCAGCCGGCGACTCGCCCCCCGGCACGCGGATTCGATGAGTCTTGCGGGCTTATGTACTCGAACGATATGTGGAAATTCCATCCCGGTACGCGACACTTTGACAAGTGGCCGCTGCAGTTCTGGGATAACGGGAAAATTACAATTCCTGACGTGACGGCTGAACACCAGAAGAACCTGACCACCTGGTACGCCGAGCACGCCGTAAGCTTCATCAAACGCCACAAGGATAAACCGTTCTATCTCTACGTTCCGCACTCGATGCCCCACGTTCCGATCTTCTGCAGCAAGAAGTTCGAGGGCAAAAGCGGCGCCGGGCTGTATGGTGATGTAATGATGGAGATCGACTGGTCGGTCGGCCAGATCACAAAGGCGATCAAAGACTGCGGGATCGAGAACGACACGCTGGTGATCTTCACGTCCGACAACGGGCCGTGGGTTTCGTACGGCGACCACGCCGGCGCCACACCGTACCGTGAAGCCAAAGCCACCGGCTTCGACGGTGGGATCCGCAGCGCATGCGTTATGAAACTGCCCGGAAAAATCAAGGCCGGAGCCGTATCGCACAAAATGCTCTGTACGATCGACCTGATGCCCACTTTCGCGCATCTCGCTGGCGCCAAGCTGCCCAAGAACGAGGTTGACGGTAAGAACGTCTGGGACATAATCACCGCCAAACCTGGCGCCAAAGCCAAGCACGAATACTACCCGTTCTCCACAGGCGGGAATTTTGAAGGCGTGATTTCCGGTGACGGAAAATGGAAACTCCACCTGCCTCACGGATATCGACATTTGAAGACACCGGGTAAAGACGGTAAGCCGGGAAGATACGAAGGCCGGCAAATAAAGTTGTCTCTGTTTGACATGGAAAACGATCCGTACGAAACCAAAAATGTAATCAAAGAAAATCCCGAAACAGCAGCAAAGCTCCAGGCATTAGCAACCGCCCATAAAGCAAAATTCTTCACCCGCAAACGCCCAAAGAAGAAATGATGCCGTGTCTACGTACTTGAAAATAGAAGCAAATGCAGAAACCCTTGTTCATTGGTCGGCATTCATAGGGCGTCCGCGTCGTGGTTAGTGCGGCTTGCTGCAGTGATTATAAGCAAAAAATGTACATAAAACTCTGGTTTTCTCTTTGTGATATCTGGATTTCATGGTACCTTACTGGTTCGTAGGCCGTTCCGTAGTGGAACGGAGGAACTGTTCGGCCTGAGCCGGTCGAATCCGAAATGAGGCAGTAAGTATTTTTTTCGTAGATTTTTTGTTTTCTAAAAAGGCCTGTGGTCTGTCTGATGCGGTCGACCAGGAAGGGCCAATTGAAGGATATGTGAAGTTATTTGTCCGCTAGCATGATTGTGTGATAGCGTGTTCGGATGGTTCGCGGCCAGCAGGGAAATAAATGGCTGAGGGGTCATTAGCTGGCAGCGGCATGTACAAAACGGTCTTTAAGATCAAGGAGCCTGAGATGAAAAGATTCACCACTTTTTATGTAGCTATTGTTTTAGGAATCACCTCGTTAGCTAATGGGGCAACAACCGGCATTAGTGGCGATGTCACGCCCGGCAGCGCCCCAACCACATGGTCATTATATAGTGATAATGCCTATGTCGGCGAGGACTCCACCGGTAGCCTGACTATCGTTGGTGGTGACACTGTTTCGTGTTACTATGGTTATGCCGGTTACAACAGCGGTGGGAACGGTACTATCACGGTCGATGGCGCTGGATCGAACTTAAAAGTAAAAAATACTTTTGCGGCTGGTTGGAACGGTATCGGCGCACTACATATCACCAATGGCGGTATGGTCAATGATTTCTACGGGTACCTTGGTTTCGGCGCCGGTTCGGTCGGAACCGCCACTATTGACGGTAGCGGATCGACGTGGAAAAACGATGGTGGACTTGTGCTGAACTATAGTAGCAATTGTACGCTTACTATTACCAATGGCGGCCTGGCCAGCGCGGTCGAACGGATTGAAGTTTACGATGGCAATAATAATTTCATCAACATCTCCAGCGGTGGAATGTTAGCTTTCAAATGCCAAGATACATCGGGAGACAGTGTGGATGCCTCATCTTCGCTATCAACATTCTTGTCTTATCTCAGTGCAGACGGCGGCATCCGGTACTGGGATGATTCAAGCTCAAGCTGGTCTGTCATCACAAACGGGACTGCTGGGCAGGACTATTCGCTGGATTACCGTACGCAAGGCGATCTGGCGGGATTTACTGTTTTGACGGCCGTCCCCGAACCGGCGACGATGAGTCTGCTGGCTCTTGGCGGTATTGCGATTATTAGACGTCGACGTAGGAAGTAAAAACTTCCTCTGTTAAGTGTTATTGGCGGACGGCTCTTTGCGGGGCCGTCCGTCTTTTTAATCCGAATCCATTTCACCATTCTCGGCTGGGTGAAGATTGCGGTTGTGTGCGGTGCGTGATTGTTTTATGAATCCAAACCGAATTGCCACCATGCCATTACGGACCCGGCGATTGCGGTTTCTGAGAATAACCAGAATGTGACATGCACCCATTCGGGGTAGCTCGACCCGACGATCTGCTGGAATATCCACATTCCCACCAGGAACGGTATACAAGTGGCTGCTAGTAGGGGCGTACCGAACAGCCCCGTGTCTTCTGAGAGTTTTCGCGAGAGTATCTGTCCGGCCAGGGCGCCGGCGACAATGGCGATTAGAAAAATAATTATTCCATCGACGCTGGCGTTCTCTTGTTGAGTTGCGCTTTCTGTCCATCCGACGAATTTTTGCAGTACCCAGAATCCGCCCCATGCGACGGCTAGGGCAAGTGGTAATCGAACGGCTATTTGGATCGCAGCTTTCCTGCACCCGATCGCCGGAGTCCAATCGTTATTGTCGGCCATGATTTTTCCCTTTTGTAAATTCGCATTCCCGAACCTGTTTTAGATTAGCAGCTTATCACTTTGGGGCGCCTCGGACAAGCCTGGGTGTCGAATGGTCGGATGTTGACAGTTTTCGTCAGCTGGGGTACCCTGATCCGATGACTTCAGATAAAGAACCCGCAACAATATATTACCTTCAAATGCTCGATGCGGGGAGTCTGCGCGCCAAGCCGATGCCCGAGGGGCTGGATATCTCGATGGTTACGGAGCCTGGGTTTGAGGTTAATCGTGATTTTTATCGCGATGTCGGCGCTAAATGGAACTGGACCGATCGTCTGGTCTGGAGCGATCAGCAGTGGGGCGATTATGTCAATCGCGCGGAATTGCAAACGTGGGTAGTTAGCGTTGACGGTAAGCGGGCCGGTTATTTCGAACTGGAATTCCAGGCGCCTGGCGATGTTGAACTTATCTACTTCGGGCTCCTGGAAGAATTCATTAATTGCGGATTCGGCGGGGCGATGCTCAGCTGCGCCATAGAAAAGGCCTGGTTGTTCGAGAATGTTAATCGAGTGTGGGTGCACACATGCAGCGACGATCACCCGGCGGCTTTGAATAATTATTTGAGTCGTGGTTTCGAGCAATATGATACGCGAAAAGACGTCGATTAAACTTGAGCATCTCGAACCCCAATTGCAACAGCGTCGCCCCAAAACGGTTAGAGTGTTGATACCCTGCTAGATTTCGACTACTTCGTGATCCAGGTGTTCGGGGACAAAATTGTTGACCGCCGCGATATAGCCTCTTATGGCTTCATCCAGACGATCGCACGCTTCGTCCTTCGTAGCACCGCGAACCGTGCAACCCGGGAGCGAAGGGCACTGTGCGGTGTAACCGCCAGTGTCATTCGGAGCTATTCGAACGCATAATTTCATTTCTCTACCTCGTGTTCAGATCTAACATCAGGTTAAAATCGGAGGGGGACTTTCACACTACCAAGCATGAACACCTGCCGTCTGCAACTGAAACTGAGTATTTTTGGCGAATTGATCCACCGCGACCTGAACGTCACCCTGAAAGAAAAGCCGATCCCTCCGGCGGTCCTAATCCCAAGGCATCGCACAGACGCCACGGCTCGCCAGTTGCACCATTATAGACCTCCCGAGATACCCTTGCCAAGAGTCTTATGCTAAATTTTGGGCCTGTTGCTGCTCATACTGTGTTACCGATGGTTCGGGTCGTGTTTAAGTTATTTTTTTTGCGAGTTTTACCGCGAGCTGCGGGAGGCTGTTTTTGTGGCGTGGTTTGGCGTGTTTTCGAGAAAATTATTTGTGAATATTCGAGGCGGTTTGGCGGTGGTACAGATTCGATTGTCGAATTGTCAGCGATGTCGTATAATGCAGACGATGCATCCGCGTTTGCAAGTGGATGCGAAAAATGCAAAAACCACAAAAGATTAACCGAGGTTACACCCCTTATGCCCATTTACGAATACGTATGCAGCCAGTGCGGACATGCATTTGAGAAACTTGTCGCGTCGAGCAAAGCCAAACCGAAGTGCGAACAGTGCGGTTCGGTGAAGTTGGAGCGACAGTTTTCGACTTTCTCCGCCCACGGCGCGCCTGCTCCGTGCAGTGCGATGTCTCAGTGTCAAGCGGCGGCGGTTTCGGGCGGTTCGGCATGCGGTTCGGGCGGATGCTGCCCGCACGCACACTAATTTATCTGCTCAGATCTGAGCGTTTATTGGCAATTCGCAAGCTATTTTACCCTGACTTTTACGTTCAGGTATTGTTTGCCCCATTTCTGTGCCTGTTTGTGTGACAGGAAGAATACGTCGAGGTGATGTCCGCGTATTTTTCCGCCTCGATCCCATACCGGAACGTTGCGTCCGCCCTTATAACCCGGTATTGAGAGCATTGTCCCGAATTTCAGGAGGCGTGTGTCTGCGGCTACGAACATTGAATTGTTCGCGTAAACGCTTTTTCCGTTGGCTGTTATGTTATCGCTGAATTTTCCGCAGCATTTACTGCAAGGGCAGTAGGCAGTTACGAGCATTCTCATCGTTCTGGTAGCCGGTCTGGTCGATCTTGTAGGCGGCTTGCGTCGATAGTTTTTTCTCACCAGCGGGGGAGGCAGCGGGATAGGCGCCGCCAGCGGGATAGGTTCGAGTACAACTGGTTCTGCGACGATTACTGGTGCTTGCGGTTCGATTTGTTTGGCGCTGGCGAATGCGATTAGCGGTTTGGCGCCGTTTGTGGGGATTATCCGGCTGACGTCTCCAGGTTGCGGTGAGTCGACCGAGCCGAGTATAAGTGCAGCCGAACCGCTCAAAAGGAGCAGAAGAACTGTCGCTCGTTTTATTGGGTGTTGCATGGTTATTTCCTTGGTTCATTGGGCGTGCGGTTGCGAATCGACGGTGTTTTGTGGGTTCGTTTAATGTTCTGCGGATTCTATCTCATCGCGTTAGTCGCTTTATTTCGCTTCGCATCCATACGCTCAAGCTGTGCATACATCCATAGCGTTATTTTGTTCGGTATGGAATCGCAGCAGAGTAACGGAAGGGACGTGATTATGCATACCCGGGCCTTTATGTCAAGAGGTATTTTTTGTGATTCATGTAATTCCTATTGTGGTAACTAGATGCGGTTTGAAATAGTTTGACGGGCAGAAAAAAAAAGAAGGTAAAAAAATATAGAAGCAGGCTTTTGTTGACACGTTGAGCGTGCTGCCTATAATCACACTTAATAGTGGAAGCGTTCTGTGCGACTATGTACTGCGTAAGTATGTAATTGCTTGCAGACGATGCGGTCAATCTCTGGCCACATAGGAGATCTCATGCTGCGAGAAACTCGATTCTTTTCAGCTTCGCTGGTAGTGTTGCTAACAGTTGTTACTCTTGCCTCATTGGGCTTTGCCCAGGTCGTCCCTGCGGCGGTTGGTGCTGATGGTGGTGAACCGTCCGCCACTGATCTTGCCGCCAATGAGAAGAGATTAAGTCAGTGGCGCGATATGTTGCATTATGTGCAACTGGCTCGCGCCGATCTGGCTACCAGCTTCGCCGAAGCGGTACTGGCCGAAGCAAAACCCGAACAGATATATATGCTTTCTGTTGAGGTCAAGGGTTCCCAAGTGATACTTACTCGCGCCATGGGTGTGGAGAAGCTGGCGCCGATCGTTAAGAAGATCCGCGCGAAGATTGACGAGGGATACCAACTCTACCGTTCAGACGCCAAGGAGATCCAGCGGATGATCGATCTGCTGGGCGGAAATCCGCGTCAGTACATGCGTGCTTCCAAGCGCCTTGCCGCCAGCGGTGAGTATGCGCTTCCGCAGATGATCGCGGTTCTGTTGGACCCGAAGACTTCAGCTGTTGTGCGCGAGAAAATCTCGACCGTGCTTCCTATGGGTAAGAAGGGCAATGTTCGCGGGCTGACCGAAGCGTTGATCGGAACCCAGAACGAACGCCTGATCCAGGTTCTCGCCGCTGCGCTGGGAAATATTGAATACCCGCACTCGGTTCCGCACCTCAAGGAAGTTTCGTTACGCAAGGATCTGACCGAAGCGACTCGCAGAATTGTGATCGCCGCAATGGTCCGATGCAGCGATGGTGATCGCGGTGTGGTTAAAAAGGCCCTGAGCGAACTTTACTACAAGAACGCTCTGAAATACTACTATCGGCACGATTCAGTTCTGGCCGACGAGCGGTTCGATACCGCAAACGTATGGGCGTTCAAGGACGGTGTCCTCACATACACCGCCGTACCAAGAGCGATATTCTGTGACGTCTACGCCATGAGAATGGCCAGAAAAACTCTACAGGCCAATCAGAAGTATTCACCGGCCGTCTCGCTCTGGTTGGGAGCATTCCTGAGACGTGAAGCTGATCTGCCCGAAGGCGCCGTCGATCCGCTGGTTGCCGAAGGACAGGCAAAAGCCGGTGATTACACCCGAGCGGCGGGATGCGACTACGCTCAGCAGGTGCTGGCAAGGGCTATCCGCGATGGCGACACAGCTGTCGCACTCGGAGCCATCGCAGCTTTAAGAGATGTTGCAGGAGCAAAGAACCTTCCGAAGATCATAGACGTCGGAACGGTCCAGCCGCTTGTCGCAGCCATGTCTTACTCGGATCGCAGGGTTAGATTCCTTGCCGCCGAAGTTTTGGCCCACGCGCTTCCGACCGAACCGTACACGGGTTACCAGGTAGTTGTCCCTGTACTTTCAGACGCACTGAGAACCGGTGGGCTGCAAAGAGCATTGGTGCTGGCTGACGGTACTGCTCTGAACGTTGTTACCGACGCTTTGAGAAGTAAGAGTTTCAAAGTTGTTTCCGCATCCGATTCGCTCAGTGCGATCAAAGCTGCTCGCGATGCAGGCGGTGTGGATGTCATAGTGGTCGCCAAGACACAACTTGCCTCCAGGATGCTCTCTATGGTCCGTCGTGATGCGGGCATGGCGCCGACGCCGACGATAATTCTCGGCGGTGGAAGCAAACTTGCAAAACTGGTGCAGGACGATAAAAAAGCATTGCTCGTTCCAGCCGATAAGACAGGCGAGGCACTGGTGGCGGCACTTCCGGAAGCGGCGAAGCTGGCTGCGGGAAAACCGCTGACGCCTGAAGAATCCTCCGACTGGTCGATTAGGGCTGCAAAGGCGATCAGGCTCCTGGGAATCACAGGGAACAAGGTCTACAACATCGTGCAGACTGAAAAGGCTCTGATCGAAGTTATGGCCGATAAGAGAATCACCGTAAGCATCGCTGCGGCAAACGCACTTACCGCCATTCCAGGACCCGTTGCACAGCAGGCCCTGGCCTCGCAGGCCGCACAAGGCGAAGCCGCCGCCGAAATCAGAGTTGCTGCTTATAAAGCACTCGCTGAATCGGTAAGACGCTTTGGAAACCAACTTACCAAAGCACAAAGCCAAGCCGTTGTCGACCTTGTTAACTCCAAGACCGACATCGCGATTCGTCAAGCGGCGGCAGGAGCCCTGGGCGCCTTGAACCTGCCCAGCGATCTGGCCAGCCCCCTGATCCTCGAAGCAGGCGGAATTGACTGATCAAAGACTAACGTTCGTAAAATAATACCGACCGTTGCGATCACTCGTGGCGGTCGGTTTTTTTGTGGGCTTCCGTGACGGTCATGGTTCGTCAGCGCCGAACGCCTCTGGTCCGATGCCCAGAGGCCAGATTCAACTTGCTCGACGCGCTGTATCGAATACAATCACAATGAAAGCCCCGCGATGGTCGCGGACACAACGCCGTCTGGGAAATTCCACTTGATGCAGGAGTTGGATATGCGACGATACCTGATACTGGTTGTTGGGATGAGCGTTTTCTGCGGCGCTGCAGCGGGAGAAGTACCCCGTCGGATCGTGGATGACTGGTTTGCCCAGGACGGGTCGAAAGCTCAATCTGGAAGTTCGTATATTCGCGCCTGCGATGTTCGACGCAGAAAGAGGCTGGCTCCTATGCTGGCGGTTTGCGACAAGATTGTATTTACCAAGCACCATATCATCCCCAGTTCCAATATTTTTTACACCGAGGCCCTGTCTGACGCACAGAACCAACGCAACTTTGCTCCGAATTCGGCGTTGTGCCTGCTGACTATGGAGGGGGGGTACGGCAAGGTTCGCACATTGCTGGCCGACCCGGGCGGGGTTATTCGCGACCCGGACGTATCGTACGATGGTAAGCGAATCCTGTTTGCATGGAAGAAATCGCGATTGAAGGACGATTATCATCTATACGAAATGTCCGCGGCTTCGGGCAAGATCACGCAGATCACTTCGGGAGCAGGGGTGGCGGACTTCGATGGCAAGTATCTGCCCAATGGAGAAATTATCTTCAACTCCACGCGGTGTATACAGTCGGTCGACTGCAACTTCCCGGAGGTAAGCAACCTCTACGTATGCCGCGCCGACGGGAAGCATATGCGTCGCGTCGGTTTCGACCAGGTTCATACCAGCGCACCGGCTGTGCTGGATGATGGGCGAGTGGTCTATACGCGATGGGACTACAACGATCGCGGACAGGTTTTCACCCAGCCACTGTTCCAAATGAACGCCGACGGAACCGGACAAACCGAGTTCTACGGAAACAATTCGTGGTTTCCGACGTCCATCCAGTTCGCTCGCGGAATACCGGGCACGCAGAAGGTTGTGGCGATCCTGCCCGGTCACCATACCCGTCGTGCGGGCAAGCTTGCGATAATCGACCCCACACGCGGACGCCAGGAGGCCAGCGGCGTTCAGTTGATATCGCCGATGCGCAAAACCGAACCGGCCCGCATGGATCGTTACGGGCAGAAAGGCGAATTGTTCAGGCATCCTTACGCACTGAGTGAGAAACATTTTATAGTCGGGTATTCGCCGAATGGCTGGAGGGAAAAACCCGGATTCGGGCTCTACTTCTTCACCTCCGGCGGAAAGCGCGAACTGCTGGCGTGGGACGATTCGATCCCGTGCTCACAGCCCGTTCCTCTGGTGAGGCGAAAGACGCCCCAGCAACGCGCCAGCACGGTTGACTACCGCAAGTCGACCGGCGTTTACGCTATGCAAAACGTCTACGCAGGGCCCGGGCTGAAAGGCGTTAAACCGGGTGCGGCGAAAAAACTTCGCGTTATCGCGCTGGAATTTCGGGCTCTTGGTATTGGGAAAAACTCCAACCGCGGACCGGCTGGCAGGGCGATGGTCACCACGCCGATCTCGATAGACAACGGTTCGTGGGATGTGAAAAAAGTACTGGGCGATGCGCCAATCGAAGCCGATGGTTCAGCGTGTTTCGAGGTCCCGGCCAGGACGCCGGTCTACTTTCAGGTGATTGACGAAAGGGGCTGTGCGATTCAGACAATGCGGAGCTGGTCGACCCTCCAACCGGGTGAGCGATACGCCTGCATCGGGTGCCATGAGAACAAGAACGAAACGACGCTGCCATCGGCCGCCGGGGCGACTATTGCAGCACGCAAAGGCCCGAGAAAGCTCATCCCGTTCCACGGACCGCCCAGGGGCTTTAGCTTCCCGAAGGAAATCCAACCGATCCTCGACAAGCATTGCGTCCGTTGTCATGACGGAGGAAAGAAAACCGACGCCAACAGGAAATCGTTCAGCCTGCTGTCGAAAGGTCACGTGGATAAAAAAGCAAAACGCATCTGGAGCGAGTCTTACCTGGCGTTGACCAAACGCGGTAAACAGACCCCGCTGGCCAATTGGATAAGTCCGCAGTCGGCCCCTTCAATGCTCCGCCCATACCACGCAGGAGCCGCTAAAAGTAAACTCCTTGCGATTCTTGAAAAGGGGCACGAGAAGGCCAAACTCTCACGCCTGGAACTCGACAAGATCGCATGCTGGCTCGACCTGCTTGTCCCGTATTGCGGCGACTACCGCGAGGCAAACGCCTGGTCAGACGCCGAGAAGCGGAATTACGATCGCTTCGAAGCCAAGCGCAAAAAGATGCAGGCAGTCGAAGCCCGGAATATTCAGCAACTCCTAGCCGCCCAAGCGGCAGGGCGTTAAAGCAGAAGGGTCGGTTATTTTTCGGGTTTCCCGGCTGGTTGGGTTGTTATTGTTTTGTAGTTTTTGTGCGGGCGTTTACTTCAGGCAGCGGTTTGGTTTGGCGTGGGTCCTTGTAGAGTTGCACGTTATCCCACAGGTATTCACCGGGTGGCCAGTATGAATAGATTTGTATCTGGAACCATTGCACATTGTTCGCCAGTCCACCCTTCGGTGGGAACGGGGCGGCGTGATGTTTCCATTTTTTGCTCGATTCGCAGTTGAGAAACCATTGGAAGCACTGGCGTCGATATTGTTCGGGATGGGCCTTGGCGTCGGTTTTTATAAGTTCCAGTTGTTTCTTGCGTGGTAGGTTGGCGAATTTTTCGGGCGTGAGTCCCAGCCTGGCCAGCGAGCTTTCCGGCAGGCCTGTGGCTTGGGTGCTCCAGTCCATGAAGCCCTTGATGAATATCTTGGCGCCGGGTCCTTTCTTATCGGCGGTCAGCCAGTAGCGTTGTCCGGGCTTCGCTTTTATCCATTTGCTGCGATAGTGCACGCCCTCCAGTGCGGCAACTGGTTCGCCCTTGTATGTCACACCGTGATTTTTTGTCGGCTTGATTTGCCCCAGTCGCAGTTTGCGCCGGTAGGCGATCCACTGATCGCGATTGGCGGTGGTGAGTATTTTGAGCACCTTACCGCGTTCCTTGGGCCCGTCGATCAGGAAAGTCGCCGCCAGGTCCGGGGCGTCCCATCCGGAGTGGGCTTTGTCGAACCCGCCATTTACGTTCAGGGGTTTCCCGAATTTTTTCGGTTCGTCCTCGTCGCCGTATTCCGGAGGCTTCCATTCGGGTTTGCCCGTGAGTTTTTCCACTACCGCCCGCGCGATAATTCCTCGGGCTCGTTGTGTGCTGTCGGAAAACGTTTCACGCCAGTAGAGCGGTTTTTTCGGATCGGTGATATTCACGCCGACGATGTTCGCGGTGACTTTGGCGCCGCTTACCGTGACGGTCCCGTATACCCCAACGGTGACCAGCAGTTTGTTTTGCATCAGCGATATTACGCTCTTGACGTTGGCGTCGGCGGGCGTTGGTTTGGCGAAATCCTGTGTGGTCAGGCGGTCGATCACGGAGAAATTTTTATGCCTCGCCAGCCGCAGGCGAATCGAATCGCTGAGTTGCTTCCCGTGTTCACTGTCCTTGCACGCCAGGTCCAGAATGACCACATACGTCTTGTCGGGCTTTCCAGCCGACTCGGCGCCGCGGCTTACAAGAACGCAGGCTACCACCGACAGAAGCATAATCGAAGTTGTCTTGAAAAATCCTATCTTGACCATATGCTCCATAATAGCGTTTATAGACGCCGATACAAAGCCCAAACGCTGCTGGGCGCACTGCCTGGGGCGTTGCCAATTTCGAACGCTGCGAGTATGATTCGCTCATGCGATATTACGGTACTGTTATTCGACCGCCCAGCGAGGCTGAGAGCTACATTTTGCAAGCGACGTTCGGTTGTTCACACAACGAATGCACGTTCTGCGGAACCTACCCCGATAAACAGTTCGCTATGCGCCCGCTGGAAGAAGTGCTCGAAGACATCACCCAGGCCGCCCAGCGGTTCCCCCACGCCCCGCGAGTATTCATCGCCGATGGGAACGCACTGGTAATGCCCGCACCGCGCCTTGTCACGATTCTTGACGCACTGGGCGAGGCGCTGCCGCAACTGCGACGGGTGGGAATATACGCATCGGCGGGCGATATCCTTCGCAAGAGCGATGACGAACTGGCGGTCCTGCACAGCAAGAAGCTCGAGATTATCTACCTCGGCATGGAGAGCGGAAGCGACGAGGTTTTGCGACGTGTGAACAAACGCGACACATCCGCCGAGATGATCGAAGCTGTGCACAAAGCCAAACGTGCAGGGATTCGCGTTTCGGTGATCGCGCTGTTGGGACTCGGCGGGGTGGAGCTATCCGCCCAGCACGCAGCCGAGACCGGCAGGGTCGCTAGCGCGATGGACCCGCACTATCTTTCGATGCTGACTTTGATGCTCGTTCCCGGAACCCCGCTTCACACGCAGGCTCAGGAGGGCGGTTTTCGCCTACCGTCACCCGCCGGCCTGCTGGACGAACTGCGAGGTGTCCTCCAGCACACCCAGGGCATGTCACGCTGCGTTTTCCGCACTAATCACGCCTCGAACTACCTTCCGCTTGCCGGAGTCCTCTCACGCGACACAGAAGCGTTATTGGCCAGTATAGAAGCAGCCCAAACCAAAGGCCCCACCGCCCTCCGCCCGGAAAACTGGCGAGCCCTGTAGAGAATTCAACCTGATTGTCGCAAAAATAGGGATTGACATATTTTTGAATCACGCCTATAGTTGTTTTCTCGCGATTGGTTCTGCTCTGAACTCATACCACCGCGAAACATGAGATTTCCGCTTCAGGCGGCAACCGCAGGAAGGGCCTGCGGCGATGCTGGCTTGTTCCTGAGGCTTAGCGCATAGTTGGAGATAGTTAAATGATTAAGTCACGTCTTTTCCCCCCCGGCCCGACAGATGTGCCCCCCGACGTTCTCAACGAGATGGCAAAACCGATCTTTCACCATCGGACCGCCCGTTTCCGCGAAATGTTCGCAGCCGTCAATGTCGGACTCAAGAAAATCCTACGAACCG
>JABGPF010000345.1 GCA_018645065.1 Phycisphaerales bacterium | reverse complement strand
TCTAGCTTCGCCGAGTTTCTCCACGGCCTGCACGTCATCAAATTGTTCTGTCATTATTTTGGTTCCTTATTAAGCGTTTCCGCTGGTGGTACGTTCTAAGCTCAAACAACCGCATTGAGGCGTTATTGCAAACACCTATCATCTGACTCTGACAGCCAGCCAACCGTAACCGCGTGATGAGATCGTGATCACAACCACTACGCCATCCTCACTGGTTTCCAGGCATGCTATCAGTCACACTCTCTTCCTGTCGGTTTTCAAATCTGGATAGAATGCAGGATAGTAAGCGTGTGTGGGACAAGTAACGCTTGCCCGATTGCGAGGTATATTGTACCATAAGAAAGAATCACCTTGGCGAAATAAACTATCCTTATCACGACATGCCCCAGGAACCTGAAAAAACACGCCGTGTGGCCTTAATGCTCGATTTGGAATGGCCCTACAAACGCCACACCGGTATCTTCGCCGGAACGCAGCACTATGCGCAAGAGCAGGGTTGGGAATCAACCATCGACGAGTATGTCACCGAAAACCTGCCCCAACGCCGAACAAAATCGATTCCCTATGACGGCGTTATAGCCCGGGCGACCAGTAAACTGGCCGAACGGGCCGCCCGAATCGGATTACCGGTGGTCAATGTCTTGTATAGTTCGCCTGCCTGGCGACAGTTGCCGGGCGTATTTCCCGACTTCGCAGCGACCGGACGTCTGCGAGCCCAGCATTTGCTGGCACGCGGGCTGCGCCGGTTCGCCGCATTCGGACGCGAAGCTCGTGGATCCAAAATGGAGGTGACGGCGTTTCAGGCCGAAGTACGCGAAGCGGGATTCCCCTGCGATACCGTCAAACTGGCGCTTAACCCCAAACGGACCCATGCCTCGTGGCGAGAGCACCAGCAGAGAATCGACAGCTTAATGAGCAAGTGGCGTCCGCCAATCGGTGTGTTTGCGTCTAGCGAACAAACAGGCCGCATGATCGCCCAGATGTGCCGTCAGCGAGGCTGGCGCGTGCCGCTTGACGTAGCGATCATCGCAGGCGGGAACGAAGAATCGCTTTGCGAGTACCCCAGACCGTCGCTGACCAGCGTGGAGTTGGGCTTCGAACGCCTCGGCTACGAAGCCGCACGGCTGTTGGACCGATTGATGGACGGTGACGCGCCGCCAACCGAACCGATCCTGCTGCCCCCGCAAGGCCTGGTCGTGCGCGAATCGACGGACTTCTTCGCCGTCGAAGACCCGTTAATCGCCTCGGCCCTTGAGTTTATCGCCTCCAACAGTCAGCGACATCAGATCGGAGCCAACGACGTGGCTCGCGCCTTAAACATCGGCCTGCGGACCCTGCAACGCCAATTCCGCAAATATCTCGACCGACCGATCAGCGCCGAGATTCAACGTGTGCGCATCGAACGAGCCAAACGGGAACTGGTCCAAAGCAAACGACCCATATACGAGATTGCCCGCGACGTCGGCTTTGGCCGAACGATGCAAATGTACAAAGTCTTTCGTCGCGAACTGGGCGTCACACCGCGTGAGTACCGCAAGAAACGGCGGATCGAATCCGAAACGTAAGATCCGACGAACCTCAGAAGGGCGTCAAGCCGCGGTCAAAGGTGCCGGGCGGACTCTTTGCGGACCAGTGTGCCGGACCAGCGAGTTTCATGTCCGCACAACGCCCAAGCAAACACAAGTTCTTGACCGCACCGTACCGTTTTGCCAACGAAAGCAATGGACAACAATACCCGGATTTCCGGCGCAGCAGGAGGTCATTAAGACCAATTGAACACTACACTTATGATCTTGCGGAGGGTGTGGACACTTTTTGTTTGAAATTGTAGACACTTTTCGCGATTTCGGCCCGGCAAAGGCGGTCATCGTGCCAAGACAGCTATTGACGTAGGACACTTAGGCGAAAGAAGTTACCGCCGAATAAAAACTTCTTCGGAGAGACGTTTTACTCCTGCTCGACACGCAGGAGGTCACTGGTTCAAGTCCGGAACGGCTCAGTCGTTGGTATTAAAGGACTTAGGCAAAAACCTAAGTCCTTCTTTTTTGCCCAAAACCAAGGGGGTGGACACTTTTCGTCGTCATGAGCGCCTTTCCCGCCAATGGGTATTGGGACCATGCGGCTTCACCCCACGAGCAGCCGGCCTACGTATCCTCAAGCCACTCTCAAACTGCCTTACCAACCTCTAGGGCGCGCACTGATATGGCATAGCTAAAAAAAAGGGAGAGACATTTCGTCCAACCACACCTGCAGAAATCTCTTTCCGCAGGTGTGGTCGAACACATAATTGGGTTTACCGCAGTCACTGCGTATTGGCGGCATCATTCAAAACGAATCCGAACACCAGCGATCTTGGCCAGATCGGCTGCGCTTTCATTGAGTTGCTCAACTATCTGCGAACGATTTGGCAGCATATCGTGCTCTTTGGCAAACGCCATGGTTTGATCGTGCAAGCGATTCTCCAACTGACGTCGATGGCCACCGCCGTCCAGCAAGTCTTGGAGTTTGGGCGCCGCCGTAGCTTTCGACATAAATCCGATGCTCCCCGGTTCGACGGAAAAACTCAGCAGGCGGGGCTCTGGGATACGAACGAAGACCACTTCCCCTTCGCGGCGGATGTCATTGGCTTTGATCTCATTGACGTCAACGCCGTGCGAGATTGTCACATTTGCCCAGAGGACGCCCCGCCACTGCCCTATCCAGTTTGATTCGCAGTGGTCGATGACAATCTGCGTGCGAATCTGGCGAGTTACAAGAAAGAGCATCGGACGGCTGCGTAGGATCGACAACGTTATTTTTTCGTCGACAACGGTTTTCATCGACGTTGGCGCCAGAGAATTTGCTACAATCCAAATGGCCGTCCCGGCCAATATGATCATCCAGAGAAGGCCATTAATCATTCGGATTCCCGGCAAGTCTTGAAACTTCATCATCACCTCCTTTCGAGGTCAGGGCCGCATCAACATCCGACAAATCGAGCCAATGCTGCAACAATTGCGATCACGAAAACGGCAGGCCAAAACGCTAGCATAAGCACTCCTTTCATTTCTCAAGAGTTTGGTGGATAGAATCGGCTTACTGACTAGCACGAACGACGAGCCGCACTACTGCCGCGAGTTCCTCTTCTTGCTCCTCAACTTTCTCAGCGTACGACCGTCAGGAACAGGAAGATTACGCTTCTCGTGCCAGATACGTATCGCCTCGGTGATTCGATTGCGACTTGTCTCAAATTTCGCAGCGATATCGGTCAGCGGCATCTTCTGATCGACTAGTTCCATGACGTCATCAGCAATACGCTCGGCAAGCAACGGCCCCTTTTTCAGCCGACTGACATGCCGACGCCCATCTGGAACAGCCAGACCGCGAGATTCATGCCAAAACGCAATGGCCTTGGCGACCATGTTTCGATTCCACCCAATTCGCTTAGCGATCTCCCTGTACTTGAGGCCCTCATCCCACAAGCTTTTGACTTCGTCAGAGATCTGCTCATGGACCGGTCGTTTACGGAACTCGATCTCCACCTCAACTCCATTAGTATCAACATCATGAACACCGAAGTTCACGGCAACCAACTTCATGACATCAACAGTGAATACTCCCCGCAGCCAACCCCGCTGAGCCTGCCGAGGGCCAGCCTGGTATACCAGTATCTTCCCGCCCGTAATGATCTCGATAATCCGTCGAGCACGGGCCATAGCCGCCTCATCATCACTCTGTGTCACCTCTGCGAGTTCCGCACCAAAACCTACCAACAGATCCCGCACCTCCTCGGTAGTCGGAACGCTGATCGACTTACTAGCCGCAGCATCGAAACGGGCGATATCGGCATTTATGCCCGCACGCTGCCGGCGCAACTTAGCGGCCTTATCGTTGTTTTCGCGCCGATCCTCGTCGGTCTCGGCGAACAGTTCGAGGACATCACTGATCTGTTGCGTCAACTTTGCCCGCCGAATCCTAAGTTCCTCGATCTGGCCCTCGTCGGGACGTTGTGCATCCTCAGCGGCCTTCTCGCAAATCTCGACAACTCTGCCCGCGATCATCTCATCTCCCCGGATTAATTCAGCGATCTTCATACAGATCATCTCAACAGCCCGCCGTCGATCCAGCAGCGTAAACAGTTGGCCCTCGCCGTCTTCTTTACATACAGGACAGATCGCAGAACGACCTTGCCCGCCACCGGCAACAAGCGGTCGATCATGATACCCGCAATACAGTAGGCCGTTCAGCAATCTTGGCCTGGTCTTCCGATCACCGTCCACGGACTTCCGACCAGCGTTATGCGGATTGTTTGCCCGCACCTCCTGCGCCCTGAACCACGTCTCATTATCGATGATCCGAAGATCATCGAACTGAGCCTCCTGTAACGCCTGCGCACGCGACGTTTGCCTGATGTAATCCTTGCCGCTCAGCAGAATCGATTCCTTTACCCCGTATTGCCACAAGCCGCGATATCGAGCGTTCGCCAACAGCCCCTTGACCGCCAAGGCGGTCCATCGACCTGTCGCACATCTCGGCGGAAGCGGCGCCCTCAGTTCATTCAGGCGTTTAACAATACCACTCCTGGAAACTCGCTCGCGGACGTACCAATCAAAAATCTGCTTTACCCACTTGGACGTCTCCGGATCAATCGCATAGAGTCTCTTCAGCCGACCTGCCCGCGTCTGGGTGCCAGGAATCTCGACGCCCTTGTAGCCGTATGTAATCGTCCCGTGGACCTGCCCCTTGAGAAACAGACCTGCATGTCCGGCGCGAATATGAGCGACGTTCGCCTTTGCCTGCTGCGAGTCAACGATTCCACGAATCTTCAGATTCAACTCCCAGGTTGGGTCGTTCGTATCCACGTTGCTCATGACGAACACGGCCCGCTTCCTACGCTCGACGATCTCTTCCTGTACAAATTGCTGAATCCGGTAGTCGTTTCGCTCCAGCCGGCTAGTCGCGAACACGACCAATACGTCGAATCGCCCCTTCTCAAGAGCGGCCTGAAGAGCTAAGCGGCTCGGACGGCGACGCAGGCGACCGCTCTTACCGCAATCAAGAAATATCAAATCCGGATCAACAGTGTAGCCGTTCTGCTCAGCCCACTCCCGGCACTCTCGGACCTGATCGTCAACCGAATCCTGGAAGCGAGTCGAATACCTGGCGTATATCGCCGCAACACCACCGTTCGACCTGCGCCGGCCATTATTCTGTCCTTGCTCTCCACCTTTGAATCTACTACCATCGACATTACTCTCATTAATCATGGTGTTACTCCATGCTTGGAGAAGCAGCCACGACAGCCTGAAAATGATTGACACAGTGCGTCAATAACGCTGACAACACGTGAGAATCCGTGACAACAGATGAAATCACGTGACTATTCACAACGTCATTGAGCACAAGGCTTTTCGTCGCTAAAGCAAGCATAATAAGCGACTTGCAACAACCATCCCGGTGTTTCCCGCCCTCTCCGTACTTGTTTTCCGTATATGCCGTAATCGTCTGATAAAACAGGCGATTACGGTATTTTTATTCTCCCGCAACGCCTCCCTGGTGCACAGATGGTGCACGCCAAGTGCACGGGAGACGATGCCCTATGGCTTCACTCAATCGCCGAGACCGATCCCAGCGAATCAGGATCGGCAACGTATCAGTCTATAATCACCACGGTTCGTGGTGGCTC
>JABGPF010000014.1 GCA_018645065.1 Phycisphaerales bacterium | reverse complement strand
CCAAGCCGTGAAAGCGGGCATCAGCATCACGCGGACCATCAAGCCAAAGGCTGCCAGCAAAAGACTTTACGCTAAGTACTACGCTCAATATCGCCAGCTTTATCCGGCGCTTAAAGACCAATTCGCCGCAATTGCCGATCTGTAGCACTAGGCTGATTTATGCAAACATGCAGTGAAATAAAGGCGATACTCGCCGGGTCGGGCCTTAGTCCGAACAAACGCCTGGGCCAGTGCTTCATGATCGACAAAAACTTGCTCAGCAAGGTTGTCGAACTGGGCGACCCGTCGGGCGATCGCACCGTTTTGGAAGTGGGTCCGGGCACCGGTACGCTTACTGAAGAACTGATCGATCGAGCAGGGCGGGTGGTCGCAGCCGAGCTGGACCATGGGCTGGCTGCGGTTATCAGGATGCGTTTCGCCGACTGCGAAAACTTTACGCTTGTCGAGGGCGACGTGCTGGCCGGTAAGCATTCAATGAGCCCGGAAGTAAAAGCGGAACTCGGCGACTCGGCCGATCTGATCGCGAACCTTCCGTACAATATCGCCACGCCGCTGATCGCACAATGCCTCATCGAAAGCTGGCGATCAGCGATTGGCCGGCATGGTGATGCGGTCTGTTTCAACAGCATGACATTCACCGTTCAGCAGGAAGTCGCCACGCGAATGCTCGCGGCGCCGGGGGGAAGGCTTTACGGGCCAATCAGCGTTCTGATCGCGTTGTTGGGCAGGGGGACTGTGGGGCCTGCGATACCGGGCGGAGCTTTTTGGCCACCGCCGAAAATCGCCAGCAGGGCGCTCAGGATAGACTTCGACGCCGAACTGGCCGGGAAGGTTAACGACGTGGCGGTCTTGTCGGAGATTGTCGCACTGGCGTTTGGTCAGAGGCGAAAGCAGATCAGTTCGATCATGAGGAAAACCAAGTGTTCGTTCGCCCCTGACCTGCTCATCTCAGCGTTGGATTCAGTCGGAATCGACCCGTCAACCCGCGCCGAACGAATCGCACCAGAGCAATTCGGCCAACTGGCCAACACTGTGCAAGCTAATCGCTGACAATCGGTTCTGGATTATTTTGTATTGTGCTTTGCGATATCGGTATTCTGTGGTACCATCATTTTTGTAAGTTCGCTTTCAGGCTCAATCATTTGTTCGCTCGCTCACTTTGCGGTTATTGGAGACTATCTGGTTCGGGGCTTTCGGGCCTCACAAATAAAGGAGATCGTCACATGAAACGTTCACATGCTATTACTGTACTCACGCTGTCGATATTGCTGCTGGGACCGATCACTGCGGTTGGAGCCCCGAACCCACAAAACGTAATTTTCAGCTTGGACGATCTGCCCGTTGCTCCGATAAATCCTCCGCCTTACGCGCCTCCGGTTCCGGTCAGGGGTTGGGGAGCGGAGGATCCCTTTGGGGTCGGTGTGTTCCTGCCAGGCCCGCTTGCGCCATCTCCGTCGCTAGTCGCTGTTGCTCCGATTTACTCACCCGTCTGGGACAGCACCATACTTCAGACAGGCACGATTTCCGGAAGTATGATTCCCGACGTGCATCTGGCTCCGGTGATATTATTCAGCCAGTTCCCGCATGCGTCGATCAACGCAATGAGTGGTTTTGTGCCCGATCGATCTCCTGAAATATCATTGTACTTCAGCGTCGATCGAGTCAGCATTGGTATGCCCCAGACGGCGGTAAGCAACCAGGCGGTGCTCAATCAGCAGCCGGGCGATATTTTCGAGGCGTTGGGCAACTATCCCAGCCCGATCCAGTTTACAGGCGCCTTGCCCCCCGGCGCGGGATATGTGCCAAATGCGCTCCCGACAGCGGGCACAGGGCTGGGCGGAAATACTCTGACTATCGACGAATCGCAACTTACCCTTACCGCCGGCGCCGGTCCAGGCGTCATGACGCCTGCCAACGTTTTGGCTCCGCCAATTACGCAGGGATCGCACGATAATCTGGACGCCATGGACTTCAGGCCGCTGGATTATAATGGTGACGGTATGATTGATGCACCGGGTGTGTTTCCCATGTTGTTCTCCGTGAATCCGGATGACGCCGCCGCGCTGGGTGCGCTTACAAGCACCATGGTGAGCGCTGCGGATATTTTTACGGCCACGCCGCTTGGGAACATCAGCACGATCGCCATTCCCGCGACTTCCAGTGGTTTGGACGCATTTGGCGTCAATACGGATGATATCGACGCGCTGCATATGATCACTGACGGCGCGGGCGGCGGAGGGGCCTTGTTCAGCCTTGCTCCTGGTTCGGCGAGTCTCGTGATACATAATCTCAGCGCTGCCGACATTTTCTTTACTGACTTTAATGGATCGTTCAGCATATACCTTACCGCTGGTGATATCGGGCTCCTGCCCAGCGATAATGTAGACGCACTACCGGAACCGGCGACAATGTCGCTCCTTGCGTTGGGTTGTCTGGTGCTGTTGCCAAAACGCCGTCGATTGCGTTGAACCGCTATCCGCTATTTCTCCAATCCTGAATAATGATCGACTTGTGCGTCGATCCATTTCTGCTGGTGCGTGCTGTGTGCGCCGGGTTTTGTTTCCCGGATCGGGCTGTCCCATTGCGCCGCAGGATCATACCGGTTTCGAACTTAAAATATGGCGGCGTTGGTGTGCTGGCTGGGGTTATTTACGCTTCTGAGTTTGTGGCGTTGCAGAAATTTTGTCATAATTGGGCGTTGAGCGGTCCGTAGCGTGTCAGAAGATACTTGCTAGAGCTGCTCGTGGAGAGTAAAGTATACAGATTGATTCCCTGCACTCAGATAGAAGGACGTAGGAATGACCCAGGTAGAAACTCAGAATACTCCCCCTGAACCGTCAAATTCGGGTAAGGGCAAAGTTTTTTTCGAACGAGCCGAGCAAGTGGCCGAGACTGGCAACTGGGATTTCGCAATTGAACTCTTTATTGAGGGCATTAAGCGAGAACCGGGCAATATTGACCAAGGCCATCAGCGTCTTCGCGATATGGCGATGAACCGCACCGCACAGGGCGGTAAGGGTCCCGGTATGGGCGATAAGTTCAAGCATCGCCTTGGGAAGGACCCCGAGCAGAACCTGGTCAACTCAGCGTTCCTGCTGGCAAAAGAGCCCGGTTCGCAGCAGTTTATGAACCAGCTCCGCCAAGCCGCGTCGAAACTCGAACTTGACACCGTTGTCAAATGGGTATGCGATATCATGCTCGAATCGCAGCGTCTGGCCAAGAGACAGAATCCTAAACTCCTTATGGCGTTGGTTGAGGATTTTGCTGCGATGAACGAGTTTCAGCAGGCGATGGCGGCCTGTGAAATGGCCAGGGTAATATCTCCTGACGATGCGGTGATCCAGCAAACCCTCGGTGATTTGTCCGCGAAGTACACGATGCACAAGGGCAAGTACGGTGAAGAGGGCGATTTTATCGAGAAAGTCGCCGATCTCGAAGGGCAGCAAAAACTGATGGAACAGGATCATCTCGTTCAGAGTGATGAATTCCTGCTCAAGCAGATTGAAAATGCCCGCAGTGAATATCTCGCCGACCCCGAAGTTTCCGGTAAGATCAACGGTCTGGTCGACACGCTGCTGAAAATGACTGACGAGTCGTATGAAGGCGAAGCGATCAGCGTTCTGGAAAAAGCCCATCGCGATAGCGGAGCCTACCAGTACAAGCTGCGAATCGGCGATATCAAGATCAAGCAGATGACCCGACGATACCGCAAATTGGTTAAAGTTGGTGATACCGACGCGGCCAAAAAGCAGCTCCGGGCACAATTGGCCTTTGAGTTGGAAGAGTACAAAGAACGCTCGATAAATTACCCGACTGACCTGAAACTGAAGTTCGAGCTTGGTCGAAGACAGTATCTGGCGGCCCTCTATGACGACGCGATCTCCTCGCTCCAGCAGGCCCAGCGAGACCCCAGGCACCATCTCGCGTCGATGAGCTACCTCGGGCAGGCGTTCGAAGCCAAGGGATGGATGAGAGAAGCCACCGAGACTTACACCAAGGCGCTGGAAGGCGAAATGTCCGAAGAAAAATCGAAGGATCTGCGATACAACCTTGGTAATGTGCAGGAGAAAATGGGTGATCTGGACGGAGCCAGAGAGCAGTTTTCCACCGTCGCGCAGGCGGACTTCAACTATAAAGATGTTAGAAAACGCCTCGATGCGGTTAATTCGGCGATCAGCGAAAAGGGAAGAACGCCCGACGCATAAGCGAATCAGGAATAAAATGTCGAGAATTCTCTTGTCACAGCGGCAATTAGGTGTATAATCCCTGATTCTTTTCCGGTAAACAGAAACTTAAGAGAAGTACAGAGTATAAAAATATACGTAGGAGTAGTACGTGGCCCATTCAATCTCAGCCAAAAAACGAATTCGTCAGAACGAAACTCATAAAGCACGCAATCGCTGGCGTAAAGAACGCGTCAAGGTGGCTGTTCGATCCTTCGAAGAGGCCCTTGGGCAGCACGATACCGAAAAAGCCGCCGAGTGCCTGCAGGTCGTGTTCAAGCAGCTTGATCAGGTCGCGGCGACCGGAACGATCCATAAGAAGACCGCCGATCGCAGAAAATCACGCCTCACGCTCATGCTGAACAAAGCCAAAGCGTAACGTTTCTGCAAAACCAAATGATTGTTATCCGCCCGTGGCGTTATCGTCCGCGGGCGGTTTTTTTGTTATTTTACAGTCTCTAAACGGGTAAGTGATGCAAGAGTCCGGTGATCAATACGTCAGCCGAGGTGGGCTGAAGCTCGAAGCGGCGATCAAGGCGTTCGATATAAACTGCGACGGGCTTATCTGTGCCGATTTCGGATGTAACATAGGGGGATTCACTGATTGTATGCTAAAGTTTGGCGCCGCGAAGGTTTATGCGGTGGATACCGGGTATGGAACCCTGGCTTGGACGCTCCGGAAAGATCAGCGAGTGGTGGTTATGGAGCGCACCAATGCGCTGTACGCCCAGTGCCCCGAGCCGGTTGACCTGGTGGTTATCGACGTGGCGTGGACGCCTCAGAAGCTGAGCGTACCAGCGGCTGGGAAATGGTTGAAACCGGGCGGGATGATAATCTCCCTGTTGAAACCGGTGTTTGAGCTGGCTAAGTTGAACCCGAGCAAAGGCGGTAAACCAGGTCCTAAGAGCCTGGCGATTGAACAGTCAGAAGAAATTCGCGATCAGGTCTGCACGCAACTGGCGACTCTGGGCTTTGCGCCCCGCGACGCTATTGCGTCTCCGATAGTCGGAAAGGGGGGGAACACCGAATTCCTCCTGCTGATACCCGGGCCTGACTCAACACAGTAAGCAACCAGGAGACTTGTAATGATGGCGACCAGGAAAATGCGTTGTACGGTTATTGGTTTTGTTCTCGCCGGTGCGATCGCGACCCTTGCGATCCCTGCGGCCGGACAGGTAAAAAGCAAACTGATCGCAGCGGCTGAACCTGGTTGGCCTCAATGGCGCGGGACGCGTCGAGACGGTCTGTGCGACGAGACCGGTCTGCTGACGTCCTGGCCGCAGAGTGGTCCGAAAGTACTCTGGACCGTGTCGGGACTGGGCAAGGGATGGTCGTCGCCAGTGTTCTCCAAAGATGCAATCTACATTACAGGCGATGTGGGCAATGAGTTGACCGTATTCGCACTCACGCGCGACGGGAAACCCAAATGGAAATCAGTCAACGGGAAAGCCTGGGCCAAACCGTTCGGCGGCGCCAGAGGCTCGTGCGCATATGACGACGGGCGGGTGTTTTCATATAACGCTTACGGACGCCTAGCGTGCTTCAACGCCGAAAACGGTGAGGAAATATGGGCAGTTGACACCGCCGCGAAATACGGCGCCGCCAAGATATACTTCGGCATGTCGGAATCACCGCTGATCGACGGCGACGGCGTGATTGTCACAGTCGGAGGCTCTAAAGCGCTAATGGTTCGGCTGGACAAGAAAACGGGCAAGGAGCTTTGGAAGACTAAACCCAAAGCGCAGGAAACCGCAACTTATTGCTCGTCGATCCTGGCCGATCTGGGCGGTAAACGTCAGATCATCACGTGCGGATCGCGCCACGCGTTCGGTATTAACGCTAAAAACGGGAAAGTGATCTGGGCGTTCAGGCACGAGATCGAAAAGGGCGCTTCGGCGGCGATTCCCGTCCTGCGCGGTGATCTGCTGTTCATCTCGAATTCATCACGCGAGAAGGGCCTGTCGTACTGTCTGAAAATCGATACCGCCGCAGGCAAAGCCACCAAAGTCTGGGGCTCGCAGTTCGCCAACTTCCACGGGTCGGTTGTAGATGTTGACGGGAAAATATATGGCGCCAGTCGGCGCACCATCGCCGGATGGGCCCGTGTCGATTTCGCCTCAGGCAAGATCGATTACGTCAAAAAGGACATCCCGCTGGGATCGCTGATCTGCGCAGAAGGGCATTTGTACTGGTTGGCCCAGAGCGGGAAAATGACGCTCCAGAAACCGGCGGATAAGGGCCTCCAGACGGTCGGATCATTCGATCTGGCCAAGGGCAAGAAAGACGCTTGGGCACACCCGGTGATCCTTGGCGGGCGAATGTACCTGCGATACGGCGAGAACCTGTACTGCTACGACATCAGCAAAAAATGATCCGCTGCTGCTGGGGCTGGTGACTGTAATTATTCGCGTTTGGTGCGTTTGGGTTGCAGGGCTATTGAGCATTGGTTCAGGTAGCTGCACGAGCAACCTGCCGCTCCGTCTGACATGACCAGCAGCCCGCCTGCCGGCGTCATGTCCACGTAGCAGCCCGGTCGAATGCCTCCGAAATACTCCGTGCCTCTACCATTGGCGAGGTCCACGTACCCGATAACGCCCACCCGGAAGGCGAGCAGGTTCGGTGACCCGAGGACAGGCGTGCAATACGATCCTCGCATCCTGGGGAGCGATCGAATGGTCTTTCCGGTGAGCAGGTCAATCACCCGTCCGCCGAATCGCAGTTCCTTGCGGTAAACCATTGGGCGCCCATGCCAACCGCCTTTCCAGAGCGGTTTGCCTGAGGCGGCGTTAAAAACGGAGAACCCGGACTTTCCGCCCATCATCAGGGCGTTGTTATCGCTGCTGACGGCAAGTAACTCCGCCGGACCGGTATTCTCATCGCTGCGCCACTTTACCTTTCCCGTTTGCGAATCGAGCGCGACGATCCTGCCGCGGGGGTTCTTGAGCTTTTCGATCTCCGCCTCCAGCGTAGTGCCTCGCTGCTTTGCGAGAGCTTTGGCTTTTGCGTTGAGCTTGTCTGCGTCTACTTTCCCACGCACCCTTGAGCGATAGTCGTCGGTGTGGGTGATCGGTTTGTCCATGAAATAGACCGTAGCGGCGCCGATGGCGATAGTAGTGTTGCGGATTGAATGTTTGGCGTGATGAACCCATTTGAGTTTTCCCGATGCGGCGTCCATGGCGAAGAGCCTGGTCGAGTCGGCCTGATGGTGATTCGGAGCCCATGTCGGATGTTTGGCCAGGAGGTCGGCGGCTTGTTTCGCCGTCCTGGACCCCGGCTCGGGATACCCGTTCACCACCAGCTCTGCGTTGGCGACTGATCCGTAAAGCACACCGTCTTTGCATGCGATGTATCCCCAACGTTGCGGTTTTTTCGTGTCGTCAGCGGCGGGGATTTTCCACTGGCCGAGCATTTTTCCGGTCGTTATGTCAAACTGCCGACAGTAGTCCAAATGTCGCACGTAAACTTTACCGTCGGCGACGCACATGTTCCCGCTGAGCTTTCGGCGATCGTAGGAAAACCCGCCCTGATAAAGATTTAACCCCTTGATATCGTGCTGCCAGATGGGGCGTCCGTTGTACGCATTGGCCACTCGCACCCCGTGCTCGCCGGGCATCACCATGTAACCGTTGTAGACCATAGTCGGGCTCGACATCGAGTGACGATTCGCCATCGGGTAGTCGGTGTCCCGGAACCACAATAGTTCCAGCGGACCGTGCAGTGCGGTGTCGGTTCCGCAGTAGCTGTTGTGCGCGTCGGCGTAAAAATGAGTCCAGTTGCCTGCTCCCTTCACAGGTCCGCCGGGGGTTACAGTGAGATTGTCGGTCTTGCCCAGGCATGCGGCCCCGAGGTAGGGGCATAGCATCTCGCTGGCGGTTTCGGCGTTCAGGAATGCGACCCCCTCGCTCAGCGCCTTCGATGAGACTACAAGTTCGGCGAATCGTCCGGTGAAGGGCAGCCTGTTGAGATCTTTGACGTGCAGGATGGTTACCCTGGTTCCGTAGAGGCCCAGTGCGTCGAATTTCGCCCGGGCGGCAAGTACCTTCGCCCGGTCGGTCTCCACTCCGTAAAGATACAGCTTGGAGTTGGCAGCCAACTGGGCGGCGAGTTCACCGGTTCGGCATCCGATGTCGAGACAGTACCCCTGCGTGATTTTTGTTTTGCTCAGAATGTCTTTGGCGATTGCGGTGAATTTCGATTTGCCCGGCGCCGCAGGGGCCTTGGCGAGTATCGCTGGGCGTTGTGTTTGCCCTTGCTCTGAGAAGCAATAGATCGTCCCGTCTTCAGCGGCGGCGTATATGCAATTGTTGGCCGCCGCGAGGCTCTGAATCTTTCCGGCGACCTTTACGCTGCTGATAATCTTTTGACTCTTGATGTCTATGATGGCGATTTCAGCGGTACCGGCGACAACCGCGGTCGTCTCGTTTGTGATTATATCGCGGACGCGAAATGGCGTGCGACATTTCCATACCGGTTCCCGCGACATGGAGAGATATTTGGTGACCTTACCGTCTCGCTCGGTTCTCTGACGCTCTGCGGTCTGCTTGGCGAACCCTTCGAGCCCGGACGACTCACCGGTGATAATCATCTTCGGATGATTCGCATTTACCGAGTTGATTTCCGCCGACACGTTCCTACCGTCGCTCGGGGTGCATACTCTTGTCTTGTGTCCTCGGCGGTCGGAGGGGTAGTTCTCCCCGAAGATCACCAGTTGCCCCATAACCGAGGCCTTGGTCCCGCCGCTGGCTTTGTTAACGTATAGGCTGTGATGGAAGTGCTTTATCTTACCGCTTTTAAGGTCGTACACCGCCGGAGCCCCTCGCCCGGTTGGAACAACCAGAACTCCCGCCCCAACAGCCAAATGCCCCTGGGCCCCCGGGCCGCTCTTAACGTCTCGACCGGCGCGAGGTTTGTCAGAGACCATCGAACCGGAGTCAGAATTCCGCCAGATCACCTTTCCGCTGCGAGCATCAACCGCACAAACGAAGAGCCCCTCGGTCGGCCAGATTCCCGCCGCAAAATACACAACCCCTTCATGCACCACCGGCCCACCGCGCACGGGCCAACGCGAAATTAATCTGTCGTTGCCCATGATTCGATCGTCCTTGTCGGCGCCTCGGAGCTTCCATTTGAGCTTTCCGGATTTCACGTCGAGACAGTACAGCACGCCGTCGTCACTACCGACATACAGCCCGTGTTCATCGGCAGCGGGCGCTACTCGCACTGGTGCATCGGTGAAGAATGTCCATACCGTCTGGCCTGTTGTCGCGTCGAGTGCGTAGATTTTGTGGTCGGTTGAACTACCGAAGAACACCAATCCGTCGAAGACCACCGGGTGATACGTGTGATCGTATTCCAACCGCCGTTGTCCCGACCAGGCGGGGCTGGGTTTATGCCTCGCCTCGCGTTTCCAGGCCAATTGCAGCTTGGACGGTATGTTGTTAGTTGTGAACGCCGACCGGGCCGCATCGCCCCGATACATAGGCCAATCCTCGGCGCCCTGAAGCTGGCTGCTGAGCATCGCGAGCATCATCGCGATAATCCATCGTCTGTTCATCATGTCCGCAAATCGCATGTTAGTCTCCAGCAGCATTACTGTTCTTGCGAGGCGATTGGAGGTGTTTGTAGATCGCCTCGGATAATGCTGCACCAAACGCCCGGGCGAGCTTCGGCGTGATAGTCACCTTGTCCGCATTAGCGTATGGTACTTCTATTGTCGTCGCCAGGCTAACACCTTTTAGCTCCGCGGCCCAGCGGGAAGAGCTCTTGCCCGCTTTGTAGTTGCCGCCTGTGTTCCAGGACTTCCCGAACGGCAGGTTGTCAGACGCCTTATAGGGCAGGCCTGAACCGCAGATTGTCTCAAGCGTTTTCGCGAATTTGCATTGGGCCTCCCATATCGCCTTGTTATTGCTGCCCACCATATAGATCACTTCGTTGTGCTTGCCGCGTATCCACGGGCAGTGCAGGTCGATGGCTATTTTCAACCGCCCGTTTGACCATTTCGGAACGAACTTGCGAATAGCGGCCGTCGATGCGTGCACGCTCTTGCCGACGTAGTCGCGGTTGTGGTCTCGCGGTTTGCGGTTCTTGCCCTGGTCACCGTCTTCGACGCCGTCTTTGTCGACAAACGGGATCGCCAGCACCTCAACGTTCTGGCGCAACCATTTTCCGCTTTCGGTGTCGGCCAGCACCGCCTCCATGGCGCCTTCGAGCACATAACTCGCCATAGATTCACACGAATGATGGCGGCATGTCAGCAGTATGCGGTGGGGGGCCTTACCGTCGAGCCTGCCGACATGGATGCGCTCAACGATTCGCCCCTTACGCGTTTTGCAAAGCTTTTGCACTGACAGGTGTTTGCTCTTGGCGTGCTTGCCGAGAAACTCTTTCAGATTCGCCTCCTGGTAAGGTATCGCAAAGGCGAATCGAACGGGCTTCGCGTTTTTCGTATCGGCCTGGAAGCTGTAGACAAACGATGTTCCCTTGACGTTCCCGGTCCCCAGCCATGACCACGTCTTGCCCCCGTCGATACTTATCGCTGGTCCGCGCGTGCCGATAACATTCTTATTGGTGAAGTGAAAAGTAAGCTTTCTCTCTGACGCTCCGTGAACTTGGAAACTCCAGTAGAACCACCACCCTTTGGTGTTGCGGAGATCCTGGCGAAGATCGACAACATCACCATTTATACGCTCGACAATAATATTTCCGCCGGGATAATCTGCATCGGTGACTACCTTCGCCATGACATTACCGACCAAACCGCCCAGAAGAACGGCCGCCAAGGCGATCTTTCGAGTGTTCATATCAATGTTCATGTTTCAGGTTGGGATTGGGATATGTGTGGATACCCACGCTCTTGGTCATGCATTCAGGCCTGGTCGCCGGGCAGGACTTCCATAAGTTTGTCCTGTAATGTGGCCATGCTGTAAGGTTTTTGGACGAAACCTGCGAGTCCTTTGCCCGCGAAACGTTGGGTGGCGTCCTGTTTGTTGTATCCACTGCATAGAATTACCGCTACATCAGATTGGATGCGTCTGAGTTGTCGGAATGCTTGCTCGCCGTCCATGTGCGGCATGGTTAAGTCCATCAGCACGCAGACGATATCGTCGGCGTTTTGTTTGAATAAGTCGACCGCCTCTCGACCGTCAGCTGCGGTTAGTACGTCGAAACCCATTCGAGTGAGCATTTGTTTTCCGACGGCGCATACGGTTTCTTCATCGTCTGCGATTAGGATGGTTCCGCTTCCTTGCCATTCTTTCGTTACACTAACAGCATGTTTTTTGGTTGCCGAACCGTTTTCAGGCAATTCGTTTGCTGGGAATAGAACTTTGAATGTTGAACCCTTTCCAGGCTCACTATAGATTTTTATCGCTCCCCCGTGCCCTCGAACGATACCGAGGACGGCGGCCATTCCGAGGCCTCGACCTGTGAATTTTGTCGTGAAGAACGGATCGAAAATCTTTTCCTGGGTTTCTGTGTTCATACCGCAACCGGTGTCAGCTACTTCAAAGTATGTGTAAACGCCTTCCGGCAGAAGTTTGTCTGTGCTGGCTCTCAGGATTTCGTTGACGCTGCTTAGGTAGTCCTTGTCGCAGTTCATTGCACCGGTGGACAGCGCGATCACGCCGCTTTTATCACCGATGGCTTCCGACGCGTTTGTGATCAGGTTCATAATGATCTGGCGAATTTGTGTGGCGTCCCCGTCGAATGTGGGCAGGTTGTTGGCGAAATTGTATTTGAGGACAGCCTTCTTCGAGATCGAAACTTCCAGCAGATGCGCCATTTCTTCGACGAATTCGTTGAGTTTTATCGGTTCGATAACAAACTTGCCCTTGCCCGAATATGCGAGCATCTGCTTGGCCAGTTCGGCGGCGCGTTTCGAGGCCTTTAGTATTTCGTTGATGTTTTCGCGCGCTGGGGCGTGCGGAGCCAAATCGTCCATCGCCAGATCCGCATTGCCCAGAATCGCCATTAAGAGGTTGTTGAAATCGTGAGCGATCCCGCCTGCCAGAACGCCGAGGCTTTCGAGTTTTTGTGCGTGCTGAACTTGTCGTTCGAGGTTCAGGCGTTGCTCTTCGGCCCGTATGCGTTCGGATATATCCCAGAATATACCCAGCAACCCGACCACTTCTCCCTGATTGTCTCGTACAGGCGTTTTGACCGTTTGAATTACGAGTTCCTTGCCATTGGTGAGGTAGGCCTCCTCGAGCATTCGGGTTTGGCCTGTGGACATTATATCAGAGTCGTCGGCTCGGTATTTTTCGGCGAGCGATTTAGGATAGAAATCGAAATCGCTCTTCCCGGCGATATCGTCTTGGTCGATCCCCAGATCTGCTGCGTAGTTGGCGTTGCAGGAAATGTAGAATGATTTGGTGTCTTTGAGGAAAATTCTTTGCGGCAGGTTTTCGACCAGCGTTCGATGCTTCTGTTCGCTTTGCTGCAAGTTCTCAACGGACTCCTGGATGGTGCGGTTCAATGTGTTGAACGCGGTGGCCAGAACTCTCAATTCATATGAACCCTCTACGTTAACTGGTTGGGCGAGATCTGTCGGAGACACCGACTGTACTTTCTTGGTTAATCGGGAAATCGGGCGGGTGATGGTGTGTCCGACAAGGAGACTGGCGACAAATCCGAGCAGGCAAAGTGCTATGCCTATGACAACGGAATCCACCAGCATGTCGTTGAGCATGATTTCTACGTCGCCCAGTTTCATGCTGGCGCCGAACAGGTGTTTCCGTCCGTGGATGTCACGTGCGGGCGCCAGAGTGGCGCTAATCGGTCCCCATTTGTCGGTAATATACGTGTGCTGGACTTCCATCGTTTCGAACGCTTGGGCGAAGGCGCTCGGATTACTGTGGACCTCGAAAAAACTGGCGTGCTTTTCGTGGGTGTATTTTTTCTGTGATGTCCCGGAGGTAAAATAAGTGACCCCATCGACCTCCATAAGGCTCCACACATATTCCAGGTCGTGGGCTTGGCAGAGAGAGTCGAACTTATGGACGATCTTGAGGTACTCTTCGGTCCCAACTGACGTTCCGTCGGTGATATTGTCGTGATAATTGTCGGGCAACGCCTCGCGGGCCATATCGGTCGCGACCAGGAGCTTTCGGTCGATTTCGTCGAGAGCGGTCTTCCGCAATCTTCGATAGGACATGAACACATACGTTGCGGACATGAGGATGGTCATAAGCAACATGACTCCAGTGATCCGCCATCCGATCTTTGTACCGCCTATGCGCGATGGTGCGGCTTCTGTCATTGTGTTGCTCCCATACAACAAACGAGCTCTATGCCGAACTTCTATAAATCTCTAGCGTCCATTATAACGCTCAGGCGGTCTGCGCCCATCATGATATAGCGGTTTGTCCCATAAATGTTGAACGAGCAATAGACGGTTGCCTAAGGAGAAAACACTATTTCTTGATCAGATATCCGCCCGGTGTGATCGGTAGGGAGCCGGTGGTGTCGTTGTAGGCTTCCAGGGCTGTGATTTTGGCTGCGCCCCTGGTTGTTGTGATGACCCTCAGGCGAACTTTGCTCGTTGTCCGCGCGACTATCGGGGCCACGAATCCGGCGCCAATTCCCATCCCGTTAAAACAGCTCATCCATCGAGAACCCTTGGCGTCCCAGTATTCGATTATATAACGATTGACCGACGACGAGGCATCCTCTTTTATCTTGAACTCATTGATAGTGACGGGTTTAGCGAAATCGAGCTGCAGGCGTTTACCGTTCTGGTCGGTGGTGAGTCTGGCGTTTTTCGCTAGATTCGGCGTGCTGCACGCGGTGCTGAGCTTCTTGACCAGGCAGCCGACGAACTTGGACTTTTTGTCCTTCTCGGGGTCCATCACCCGCATGAGCACCTCGCCTTTGGACAGATAGAAACGGCATTTCGTCCAGGTGACTTCCGTCCAGTCGGTGGTGTTTACGATCTCGCAGCGAGGCAGGCCGATGGGGCGTTTGGCCTTGCCGTTCAGCACGCAATTTTCCATCACGATGCCCTTGTTGGGATGGCAGTCAGAAGAGTAGCAGCACAGCAGGAAGCCCGGCCCGTCGGTATCGTGGAACAGGCAGTTCTTCATGGTCATGTTGTCGCAGTTGCCCTCGAAGTCGAACGCCTCACCGTCGCCGCTGCCCAGACCTATCGAAACGAATCCCCATTCGCTGTCCTCAAATGTCCAGTCTTTGCAGCGGAAGAACATCGCGCCGGCCACTCCGTTGAACGAGCGGAACTTCCGCCCGATGTCGTGAGTCACGCAGTTTCGCACAGCCCCTCCAGCCACGCCGCGCAAACCCATCTGCCACTGATAACCCTCTTCAAACAGACACCCGTCGAATGTCATGTTGCCGAAGTTGTAAATGTTCGATGCGTTCTTGTTGAAGTTGTCGGGGCTGTTGGTCCAGACGCCCGAAGCCAGGCGCCGGAACACGCAATTCTTGATCGTGATGTCAGTCAGCACGATCCTGTTCTTGCGTTCATACGAGAAGAAGCAGACGCCCAGGCCGATGTTTCGCGGCTTGGGATAGGTCTTGTAATTCCCGTACTTCAGCGAATCGTGAAAGTAGCAGTCCTCGATCCAGACGAACTTCTTTGTCGGGCACTTGGCGGTGTACTCTCCGTATATCCCCGTCATGCAGCGGTTGAACTCAATCCCGGCGATCTTGAACCCGCCCTGGTCGTCCAGGCGAATACCGACAAGGTCCTTATTGTAGTCCGCCCGGTCGATAACGGGCTTTGAGCCTTTCCCGTACGAACTGATAACGATGGGATTCTTGGCGGTCCCTTCGCCCTTGGGATGCAGCTCCTCGTTCCACGTATCACCGCACTTCAGCAGGATCTTATCGCCCGGTGCACATTTCACAGCCGACGCCCGCTTCAGCGTTTTCCAGGGCTTGCCCGCCAGCCCGGTAGCACTATCATCGCCCGACGATTGGCTTACGTAATATTCGGCTGCGTTTGCTGAGGCGGCGAAGATCAAGCACGCCGCAGCCGCGATCGAAACGATTGATAACTTCATATTTTTACGCTCTCTTTCATTTTGCTTTCAGTTCGAGCCATCTTACGGCGATGCCTCGCTGGAAGGGCGTTGAGATTTGTATGGTTTGCGGGCCTTTTTTCAGTTCCAGTTCCACCGCCGCCGGGGTGGACCATAGTCCGTATGAGTTGGGGATTTTGATCTGGGCGAGCTTGTTCTTCCCGTCGCTGACGTCGAGCACCTGGTCGCGATTAGCCGCTGCGACTCGAATCTGCATCGCGTACTTTCCGGTTTTGGGTATGTCGACGGCGTATTGGGCCCACGCGGCTTGCATCTGGGCCTGGAAATGGATCTGCTTTCCGCCGGCATAACAATTGTGGACGCAGACGCCTGGTATTTGCAGCCCGCCGTAAGAAACCTTCCCGCCGGTTTTCGCGAACGCTTCCGCCTCTATGTGGATCACGCCGGGCGCTGCTTTGATCGCTGATTCGGGCTTGAACTTCGGAGCAGTCGGCTTGATCGGAAGCCCTCTGGATTTTTCGTACTTGCCGTTCAGGTCTACTTTCTCTGGCGCCTGGGCGCGGGATATCTTCTTTGCGACGCTCATAACCTCCGCGGCGCGATCCTTGGAATCAATACACCTCGCCAGCCATCGCAGGCGTTCGACCTGTGAGAATTCCGCCGCATGGAACCTGGCTGCACTGGCCGATAGGAACTGTCGCCCGGACATTCCCAAAACTTTCGAGGCGTCCCATCCGCGTCCGTACCCGAGCATCCATTGGCCCGACGGCGATCGCCAGGTTACGCATACGTGTCCGGGTTGCCTGACTCCAACGGCTGGGATACCAAACGCCTGGCAGATGAAAATGGACCACGACGACCGCGGGCCGCATTTCCCGCCGCCCTCCATCACCGACCTGAAACCGTTCTTGTATCCGTACGGCGACCCGCGACGCCAGACTCTGCTGGTCGACAGCACCACCTTTTCGCCCGCCCGCAAGTCAGGGCGCCACGTGTTGATCATCGCTCTTCCCCACGACAGATCGGCGTCCGATGCGTTCGATGATACGATCTGTCGATAATCCCAAACCGTAAGCTTATCGAAGCTGGCGAACAGTTCCTTGTTCTTGTGGGCAGTTTTGAAATGGTTGTATCGAGCCAGGGGAGTTGCGGGCGTCTTGGCCTGACCGACTCCCTGATTGCCCGTTCCAGGCGGGTTCAATCCGATAGCGATTGCAACTCGCAGGAGCATTCCCTTGTGGGCGTCTTTGTCCGAGGCGTGAATCGTTTTCCATATCGCCAGCGACTTGGGCGGGAGCTTCCAGTTGTCGGCGTTACGAGGGGCGATCCCCATCGGAGTGGCGCCGAGCAAATACTGCTCGATTGTCTCAGTGCTCGACATGATCCAAGCCAGAAATTCTGCGTTTGCCTGATCGGCGTTTGTGAACGCTGCGAGATTGTCTGCCCCGAATTTTTCAATAAGCCGCCGCTGGGCCAGGGCGCTTCTGACCCCGGGGTCTTTCAGCAATGCCTTTAGCGATGCATCGGAAATGTCGGCGGGGGTCTTCTTGTTCAGCACCGCCGAAATATTTGCACAATACTTTTTAAAATTGCCCGTCTTGATCGCAGCGCCCGGGTCCGGGCCGGCTGCCGATAAGCTCGTCGCGAACAGCGATAGAATCAGAGAGGCGATCAGTGATAAGCCCGCACGTTTCGGCAATTTGTTCATGTTTTTGCCCTATTTCCTGGGGTTTTTACTTTCGTCAAAATAGCCCGTCTTGTCTTTGGTGACCTTCTTGGCGCCGGTTTTGTCCACTGTCATTTCCCCGACGCTAACGTAGCCGCGTTTCTTAATCTCGTCAGTTATAGTAACGCTTTCCTTCGGGCGGTTCTTGCCTTCTTGCCAGAGTTTTGGGCCTTTGCATACGATGTCGAGCTCCTTGAGCTCCAGTTCCATCTTGCCTGGTGAGACTTTAACCACCATGTAGTTCACTCGTGAGTTGTACCCAAACAGTCCGCCGTGGGCGATCTGCTGGACGCCGTCACGCTCGGTGCAAGTAATCGCGTGGACCTCGCCGCCGAGGTACAGGTCTACGTTGCGCCTGGCCATGCTTTTCCAGAGCGCCGACTTACGCCCCTCAAGCAGCATCAGGCCGCTGGACGACCAGCGTTTGACCGGCGCCAGAATCGGCGTGTGGCCCATGACGATTACATTGTCAACCGCCGGATTTGCGTCGAGCGTCTTGTTGAACCATTCGAGCTGCTTGCCGGTTACCTGCGGTGCGATTTCGCCCTGGACGCTCTTGCCCTTTTCGAATACGTCCACCGCGACGAACAGGTTGTTCTTGTGAAGGAAGCTGAAGGCTGTTCCCTTCATGTGGTCTGGTCCGTTCAGGGGCATTTTCAGGTATTTTCGGAAGGCGGCTTTGAAGTGGGGCACTAGTTTAGCTCGCGCTGGCGGCCAGGGGTTGTCACCCAGCTCGTGATCGCCGACGGCGGTGTAGAACTTCAGCCCATGATCGTTCATTCGCTTGACCCATGCCGGGTAGTAAATGGCGGCGTACTTGTCGATTTTTTCCTTGGTCCACCATCGGCCCATGACCAGATCGCCCGCGACGAGAACGAAGTCGGGGTTTTCAGCTTTTACGGCTTTGAGAACGTAGTCCAGGGCGTCTTCCCATCCGGGTTGGGGGTAAGTTGTATCAACGTTCAGGAAGTCAGGCATGGAGACAAACGTCCAGGTCTCAGCAGAGCGGTTGGCGATCGTGTTTGATGTTGATGTATCCCAGGTGATCTTATGGTCCTTCAGCAGGCCGGTGCGTTGGGTTCGTTTTTCTTTCCATGCGCCCTCGGAGTTCTTGTCGCCTTCGGCGTGAACTTCATTCAGCTTGAAGACAGGCGGTCCCTTATAGTCCCGGAGTAGTGTGTAGCTTCTATCGGTGTGCCAGTAGTAATTGACGGTGAGTCTTCCTCCTGAGTCCTTGTGGAACGTGCCAAGGGTGTCCCAGTGCCCGTCTGGTTTTCGTTGCAACAGGACGCTGCTCGACCACATGTCCTCGCACGCCCATGAAAGGCGGAAGTATTCACCGTTACTGTCGCTGGAGACAGGCATTAGAAAAAGTCCACGGACGCCGTCTTCCATGTCGGGCAATGTCTGAACCATATCCACTTTGCGATTATCGAAGCAGAAAAGGGCGTCCTGGATAGGGCCTTGAAGCGTTTTCTCGTGGATGGCGAATGTGTGTTTTACCGGGCGATGTGAGGCGGTCTCGCCGCCAACTCCGGCCCCATTGCAGCGAGGTGTCACGATATCGAGTGTCCATATCTCAGCGGCACCGGCGGCGGCGAGTGCATTTGGCTGGGTACTTTCACACGACGCCAGCATGCAGGACAGGGTTGCGTAGAGGACGGTGACGCTAATATTCAATGATCTTCTCATTATATCTCCATAGTCATCAGTGAGATTGGCGATGATCCTGGAGTGATGGTAAACCAACAACGCGCGAAACCGCAAGCGGTTATCCGGCGGGCGAATGGAGATGTAGCGTGATTCTTACTATTTGATCGGCGAATGGGCGTCGTCCTGGGTTTTCTTGAGGTAGTAGATCGCCTTCTGCTTGGGGTTTTTGATCGTTTTGGCGTATCCGAGGGCGTCTGTTGTGCTCACGCCGAGTACTTTTTTGGTGTCTGCTTGGAATTTGAGTACCAGCATCAGGTCCGAAGTTCGGTCAATGAAAGTAAGCTTGCTGACTCCGGGTTTGGGCTGGGTGGATATTAGAGACTGGTATGGTTCGTGGTAAATGACCGTGATTCCGGCTGTGATTCTGGATGCGACCGGCGGGTGGTTTGTGCTGAAGCTGGCTAGTTGGCGCATCGTGTAAGCGTATGGTTTGATCTGCTTGATGCATGTGTCGATCAGGGCGTAGGGGATTTTATTTTGCGTTGCTGCAGCGGCGGCCGGTTGGCTAGCCGGTTGGGTAGTCGCCTCTTGTGAGGGGTTGCACGATATGGCGGACATACAGATAAACAAACATGCACAAACGTGTCGCATAACTTCTCTCCGTCGAATACGAGGTATAAGATACAGAATCATCGTAAGGTTAAGACGCTCGGGAGGTGGGAAAGTTCCAGAGTTCTAGATCATTCTCGATGCGGCAGGGTGCTCGGCCTGGTCTCTGTGTTGTGATCGAGCATGATCTCTATTTTCTTGTCGTATACGATATCGTCCTCGGCGCCTTTGTTGTCAGCTTTGTTCGGGCCAAAGGAGTAGAGCGTCAGTTCATTGCCTTCACTGATAAAGTGTATTGGCGTTTTCCATCCATCTAAAAGTTTATAGTCGGCATCGTCGTTGGTGTATCTAGTGAAATTATTGTTTCGGAACAGAGCATAAAGGGGGCCGTGTTGCGGGATTTGAATTGGTGCATTCGAGATTGGCTGGTCTACTTGGAATTGCATGCAAAGCATGGCGCCTTGGAGCAATTTTGTACGTGTGGAGCTTTCTTTCATTTCCAGCAGAAACTCATCAGTTATGGTGCTATTGATATATAGCTTGCTGATTGAATTGATAGCGGCCAGCACAACTGCACCAATAATGATGACCCGACATGTTTTCTGTGTCATAGCGACGCCTCTTAATGCATGTTTCACAACCCTGTTGCATAATTTATAAGCCAATTGTCAGATAGGGCAAGCAGAAACTAGTAGCCCCGTGATTGTTAATTGCGATAAGACGGAAAAGTGGTGTTTGTTATCCTGCCAAATAAAGTAAGCCAATCGTTGCGCTATGTTGCGCTGCTCTATTGTCCTTCTGACCGCGAAACCCTATTATTACCGACTGAGAAAGGACCATCGCCCGAATGAAGAACCTGCAACTACTTTGGATCGGACAGTTCGTCAGCCAGGTTGGTGACGCATTCTTCATGGTCACGCTCCCATTCCTGATCCTGCTGATAGGCGGTGAGAATGCTTCGTCTAATACCGGGATCGTAACGTTTATGTACTTCCTCCCGTTCCTGATAATCGGACCATTCGCAGGGGCGCTGGTCGACCGCGTGCGGAAAAAACGACTCATGCTGACCGCCGATATCCTCCGGGCCGGGTTGATAGTAACACTCCCGCTGGCGGCGATGGGCGGATGTTTAAGTTGGCCTTTAGTCGGCGGTGTTGCGTTCTGTCTAGCCACCGTTTCGTCGGCGTTTGTACCCGCGCGAGACGCGCTGCTTCCGATCCTGGCTGACAGGCGATCTCTGACGCGCGTTAACGCCTGGTTCCAAATGTCCAATCAGATGGCTATGATCGTCGGGTCGCTGAGCGTCGCGCTGCTGCTGGGGATAAACGAAGACTCGACGAAAGCAGCACTGGCCTCGGGCGATATGAGCGCAGAAATCGCCCGTATCGTGAACCTCTACTGGGTCGATGGCGCCACGTTTTTAGTCTCGTTTATGCTGCTGTTGGGCATCGTAGCCAGGAAGGATCACCCTGGGCGGATGCGGAAAACCAGCGCATTGCACGACGTGCGTGAGGGTTTGAGTTACGCTCGCCGCTCGGGCCTGTTGCGTGGGATTCTGTTCATAACCGCGGTTGACAACTTTTTTATTATGGGCCCCGCGATCATCGGCAGCAATCTGCTGATCTTCAAAACCTACGGGCTTGGCGCTAGTTATATCGCTATATTCCACGCGGTGTTGTGTGTCGGCTGGCTTGTCGGTTCGGTAATTATCGCAAAGTGGGGCACGCGTTGGCCCAAGGGAAAGTTGATTATAATTGGTATGATAATGGACGGCCTGACGTTTATACCGTTCTTCTGGATACGCAGCTTCCCGTTGCTGCTGTGCGCCCACGCGTTCCACGGTCTTTGGATACCGTTCATCCAGGTCTGCCGCACCACGCTGGTCCAGGAGAAAACGCCCGAGGAAATGCACGGGCGAATCTTCTCGCTGATTAACCTGACGTTCGTCGGATGCACATCGCTTTCGGTGCTTGCCACCGGGCTGCTGGGAAACGCCCTGAGCGAAACGGGCGGTCCGCCGACGATTTACCTCATAGCAGGTATCGGCGGGGGAGTCTGCGGCATGGTCGGACTCGCATTCACACAACTCCGCCGCAGCCGCTAAATCGCACATATGGGGTCAGAGCGTCATTAGTCATTAGTGTAAATATAGTTTCATCCTAATGACTAATGGCGCTCTGCCCCCATACTCGGCCTCAGATATAAGTCGGGGCCGGCCCGACTTGTTATGCGGCCTGATGCGATATTAATATCGCTTATTTGGGTGCGGGGGTCGGGCTTTTAAGGCTTTCGATGAACTTTGCTCGTTCTTCCATTACCCATTTCTCTCCGCCGCCGGTGGTCTGAGTCGGCTGCCATCCGCGAGTGTTTTCGTTCTTGGCGCGGATGATGCACTTGTCGACCAGGGCGAGCATCTTCTTGTACTTCGGATCGCTCTTCGATGCATACCCAGTGAGCTGGCCCCATCCGCCAGCGGATTTCGCCAGAGGGGCAGCCAGAATGCGTGACTCGTCGATCTGGACGGTGTTGATCAGTGCCCGGTCGGGCTGGGCTGCGATCTTGGCGCCGAACAGTTCCTTTGCGTAGGCTCGCAGGTCAGCCATCGCTTTGGCGTTGATTTTGCGTTCTTCGAGCTTGTAGGGGAACAGGTCGCCGTAGCACTGTGCGTTAACGTCCATCCACTCGATGATTCGCATGTAGCTGTCCTTGTCCATGTTGCACTTGCCGTGATTCTTGACCATCATGTGCGCCACCTTGTTGCTGAAAGCGTAGAACCGTCGCGGTTTGGAGATGTTCCTGTCGGCTTCCTGGTGGTTTTTGCTTCCGCCCATGTAGCCCTTGTCGCCCACGCGGTGATCGCCGCGTGTGAACAGGGCCTTGTAGGACTGTGGCCAGGTTTGTCCGTCGTGGACAAGATTGATCTTCTGTGCTTTTCTGGACTTTTCGTCGGTCTTTTCGTTCAGTCCGTGACACTTGATGCAGTAGCGATCGAGCACCGGCTGGACGGTTCGCATGAAGCTCAGTCCACCTTCATACGCCGGACCGGCCGCGGGTTTCAGATCGACCGGGCGCAGGCGACGCAGCTTGCTCAGTGCACTTACCACCGGGCTTGAACCTTCGGGCTCGTGGCAGCCCACGCAACTGCGATTCTCGCCTGGTTGCAGGTAGAACAGGCTCTTTTCGGTAAGTATCGCCATTCCGTTTTCGTCGAGCGTCTGGATCTGCAGCGATACTCCGGACGGAGCTTTGAAATACGCAGAACCAGTGGCGTCCACCGGAACGGTTCCGATAACCTTTTTGGGGATTTCGACGCCCACTCGCATATTGCATGCTGTGCGGTTTGCGCGGGGTTGCACGCCGAGCGCGATAACGCGGACGGCTTTGATCATGCCCGGCTTGATGATTCCTTTGGGGTCGTTTTCCTTACGCGTGAGGTAAGCGTTCTGGAGGAAAACTGTTCCGAATTTCGGTGCGTCGGGTCGGACCATTGAGGGCATGACCGGAGGGCGTTTGCGTTTGCGTATTGCGATCGGTGAGAACGATGCGATATTGGGGTTCTCGTAGATCAGTTCGCGTCCGCCTGCGGGGTCTACCAGGTAGATCGCGCGATCAGCCGGCGGGGGCGTCTTGCCCTGCGGATGTACGTTGTGGTTCGCCCGCGAGACGAGCATCAGGTCTTCGGTTACCGGGAAGGGGTGCGAGTAGTGGGGCTTGGGCCATCCGCCTCCGGGCGACTCGGAGTAGGGCGTCTCGGGCGTCATGTGTTCGATGGCCTCTTCGGTGTTCTCGCCGATGTTGGTGTCGAGGATGACCGTGGTTCCGGTGTTGTAGCTGTGGTGGCCTTGTGCGGTGGTGACCACGCGGTGTGTTCCGGGGATGGCGGTGGCTTCGACCATCATCATCGGGTGGAGCATGTCGTTTCCGAAGAAGTGGGTCACGTTTGTTCCGTCTGGGCGGCAGGCCCAGAGCATGTGGAAGAGCATTTCGTGGCGGTTGGTGTATTCCCAACGCGTGAAGACTACTCGCCCGTCATTGAGCACTGCCGGTTCGTATTCGTTTTCGTTACCGTAAGACAATTGCGTGATATTGTCACCGTTCTTGTCGCAACGGTGGAGTGTCCATGCGGGGTTGTATCGCCCGCCGTGGCATCGACCGAACGACTGGCAACGCGTGGAGATGAACACGATATTACCGTCTGGAAGGTAGCACGGGTCGTTGTCTTCGATCATGACAGTGGCGCGATTGTCCCATGTCTTGAATGTGTCGCGTTTGGTGCCAGTAAGCTGGCGGACCCACGAACCGTCGATTGCGGCTTCGTAGAGGAAGTAACGTTTTTGGCCTTGTTTTGTGTGGTCGCAGAACGCGAAGGTTACTTTGTCGGCGTCGTAGTTAAGGTCTGGGTTGCGAACGGCGCCTTCGGGCAATTTGCCTTCGAGGATCGCGGTGGTTTTGAGCTTGTCGGTTTTCCAATCGGTCAGGATTGTCAGCCCGTTTCCGACGCGTGAGTGGCGCCCGAGGTGCTGGTCGCCGTTGTGGCTGTAGCGTGTGGGCGGGTTAACGTTGATCATGAGTTTTTCGAAATTCAGCGCCGGGTGCGAAAGGATTATCTCACGCCTGAGCGCTTTTGTTTCCAGGTAGATGTTTCGCCATTGGGCCTCTGTCGCAGATGCGTGTTTTTTCGTTAGCGTTGCGAGTTTGGCGGCTGCGGTTGTTTTCGATCCGGCTTTTTTAACGTACGTCAGCGTGTCGCTTACCGCTTTCAGGGCCGCTGCCGCCGGCGCCTTGAACTTGCTTGATTCGTCTTCGATGCCCAAGCCGTCCTGCCTGAGCCAATCGTTGAGGACCATGAGCCCCTGGTCGCCGGGGAAGTCTCTCATAAGTGCAGTCCACAGCGGGCTGGCCGGGCCTGAGGATGACGACGACGCGCTGCCCTTGGGGATGGCTTTGCGGCTGTTTGTTACGATGAAGTTGACGCTTCCGGAGTTGCGATGCGATCTCTGGTCTACGCCGACAGTCGCCTCGAATTTTACGTATTTTCCGCCGATATCGTAGTAAATCGCGCTGAATGCGTGAGCGAAAATATAGCGTGAGAACTTCTCCTTGCCGATCATCGCAGGCCGCTTGGTGTCGTTGGCTTTGATGTCGAGATTGCCCCATCCGACCTGGGACCGCTTCGGTTTGAGCGTGTCGAGCCAGGTCACCTTGCCGTTAGCATCGATCAGCTTTGCGTTGGCCCATGTTGCATGGTCGCATCCGTCGCCGTCTCCGCCTACGGTCGCTACGATGATCAGGTCCTTCTCGCCGGTGATCGGTACGGAGATTTTCAGCGGCGCCATCCCGCCTTTGACAAGCTTCGAAACGAAAGGCTTGAAGCCTTTTGACGGTTGGGCCGTCGGGGGCGCCTTAACGGCTTTGATGCCTTTGACCTTGTTCTCCAGGGAGGCCTTGATGGTTTCCCGCCACGTGCTTTTCTTGGCGTACCATGTGGGGTCGGCGGCTTGTGATATTGTTATAACTGAAGCGACTATCGAAAGAGCAAGCAGCGTAAGCGTAAATCGGCGATTCATAGTGAGTGACTCCTAAGCGTGGATTCCGAATTATTACAACCGTGTCTGCATTATAACCAATTTCCGGTGGTTTTATTACGTTTTTTTTGTAACGCGGGTTGCGAGAGAAATGTCGATCATTTCAATCTCAGCTCCTGCAACGCTCGGGCAAGATTGTTACTGGCGCTGATGAATTTGGGGTTGATTTCGAGGGCTTTTCGGAAATGTTCAGCCCCTTTGGCGAATTTTCCCTGTTGGCATAGCGTGATGCCGAGGTTGTTATGGGTTGGAGCGTGTTTGGGATTCAGTTCCAGGGCCTTGGTGTAACATTCGATTGCCTGATCGAATTTCCTTTGTTTCCCCAAGATGATGCCGATGTTGTAGTAAGCGGATGCATGCCCGGGATTGATTTCTACGGTTTTTCTGAAATGTTTGATCGCGTCGTCGAGTTTTCTATGTCTGGCTAGGATGATCGCCCAATTGTAGTGAGCCAGATCGTGTTTGGGATTAATTTCAATGGCTTTGCTGTAATGTTCGATTCCCTCGTTGATTTTTCCTGTCCTAATCAGGATGGCGCCCAGGTTGGTGTGAACCGTAGCATTATTTGGCTCGATTTCGACCGCTTTATTGAAATGTTTTATTGCCTCGACAAGCTTGTTCTGTTTGATCAGGATGGCGGCGAGCCTGTTGTGCGCGTCGGCATTGTTTGGGTTAATGTCCAGGGCCTTGCGATAGCTTCGTGCGGCGCCTTGGAGATCATTTGCGTAGAGGAATTCGTTTCCGGCTCTGGTTAGTGAGAAGTCGTCTACGAACTGCTGGGAGATTTTCTTAATCGTCCCGGGTTTGGCGTTCACGAATTCCGGAATGTTTGCCGCCCGGTCGGCTGCGGAAAAGTTCTCCAGAAGCACCGGTGGACTGCTGGCGCCGTGCTGGTCAATGTGCGTCAACCAGAGTTGGGTGTAAGGCCCGTTTGCCTTCGAACTGAACACCATCCACTTACCGTTAGGCGACCAACTGTGCCATGAATTCATTTGCGATGTGTTGCACCGCATTCGACGCGCCTGACCGCCTTCTGCGGGCATGATGTACAATTCGCTGTCTGGCTGGAGCAGCATGAAGCTCTTTGCTTTGCAGAACACGATCCATTTGCCGTCGGGCGAATATCTCGGGAAGAAGTTGCTCATCCCGTTATTGGAGGCTCCTTCGAGCGGTTGGGCCTGGCCTCCCTTACCGTCGTTAAACGGAATCTGATACAGGTCGAACATGAACTTCTTTCCCTCTTGCAGGAACTCTTTGCATTCTTCCGCTACGAGAAGCACCGATTGGCTGCCGCGGGCTTCCTTTAGATGGTATGTTTTGCTGCGGGCGAAAACTATAGTCTTTCCGTCAGGGCTCCATGCGGCGTTGCTTTGTACAAATTCCTTGTTGTCTGCTCCAGGTAGGGCGTGGAAGCTTTCGGTATCCCGCCGATAGTACGCCAGGATCCCCTGGATGGGAAAAAACAGTTGCGAATACGCCAGGTCAGGCATGGGCACGAAAACTGAACGGTCCTTAACCGTACTAATTACGTATTTACCGTTCGGGGAAACCTGAGATAATAGACCGAAAGTACTCTGTTTATCATCCCGCTTGTAATCACTCCACGTGATTACGCGGTTCTTGTCCAGCAGCATTTCTTCAGCCACCGGCGAGATTGCGTAGGAGCCCTTGTCGCTGGCGTAGTCGACGTCCATGCCAAGGACCGTGCCGTCGGCGGAAAACGAATGGCAGTTCCCGCAGACCGGAAGCTTCTCCAGGATGATCGGCGGTTGGGTCTTGGACGAGATTTCCCCAAATCGCCACCGTATGCGGGTGGGGTCTCTGACCGCGTCGCTGAACGGTAGATTGACTTCACGGTAAAACAGCGGCGCGCCGACTTCATCTTTCGATGTGCTGATCGTGATCTCGCCCGCCGATAGGATCTTCTCCGGGGCGTCTTGCTTTACGCCGACAATGCTGACCCTCGCGTTGGTTTCCAGGGATCGGCGTTTGATGGCGTCCCACTGCTTACCGGGCGGGGTCCACTGCTGCTTGCGTACGACAAAACCCAAAGCGTCCTTCTTGTCGGTGAATTCGATCCAAACCAGCCATGTGTCGGCTTGGGTGTTCTTATCCTTCCAGCGGAATGTTGGGGCGATGATCTCCGGCGGGAAGAGCGCCCCGTCAAACGGATAGGTGATCTCCAATGCGGTGTATTGCCCTCCCGCCTGATAAGCCGCCCATATATCTTGCGGACTCGGTCCGCCGCCGAACAATCCGGTCCACAACGCAACAGAAATGACAACGCACGCCAACCCCGCAAACATCCCAGTGCGTGAATGGTTGGTTCGATTGGGCATGTTTTTTTATCGGTCCTATTATCTCTAAGATTAGTTGATTATTGGTTCGTCGTGACTTGAGTTACGGGTTTGATGTCGATCATTCTTTGTAAAGCTACTCTTGCGTCGTCGGCTGTTTCCTGGGGGACCTTTATTTGGTTTACGATTTGCCGGTTCGCTATTCCATCCAGAGCCCACAGCAGGTGTGGGCGATCGATGCGGCACATTTGCGTGCATGCCGCGGTGGCTTGGTTTAGCACGCAGATGAACTTGTCGCTGTGGCGTTTCGCCAGCCGGTTCACCAGGTTCGATTCGGTTCCGACGGCCCATTTTGTGCCTGGGGCGGCAGCATCGATCTCGGTGATTATCTGTGCGGTGCTGCCTGCTGCGTCGGCAAGGTCTACAACTTCGCGCGGGCATTCGGGATGCACTATAACGCGGATGCCCGGGTGTGCTTCTCTGACGGCCGCCACGTGCTCGGCCCGGAAGAGCTGGTGCACGTAGCAGTGTCCCTTCCAGAGGATGAACGTTGCGTTTTCGATGTCCTGGGGCGTCAGTCCGCCGCAGGGCAGGTGCGGATCGTAAACACAGCACGCTTCGGGCGGGTAGCCCATTGCCAGTGCAGTATTTCGGGCCAGGTGCTGGTCGGGTGTGCAGAATATTTTGCCCGCTCCGGCTCCGCCTTTATCGGTTGGCGCCAGTGCCCACTCGAACACGTTTCGCACGTTGCTGGATGTGCAGCATGCTCCACCGCCTCGTGCGGTTACCGCTTTAATATCCGCAGTTGAGTTGACATACGATATCGGGATCACCGTCTCGCTCGTCAGTGCGCAGATTTCCTCCAGAGCCGCCGATACGTCTTCGACATCGGCCATTTCCGCCATTGCGCATCCGGCGTGCAGGTTCGGGAGGATCACTTTCTGCTGGTCTGACGAGACAATGTCCGCCGACTCAGCCATGAAGTGCACCCCGCAGAATACGATGAACTCCGCATCAGACTGACCGGCGGCCAGTTGCGAGAGTTTCAAACTATCGCCCGTGAAGTCGGCGAATTTGATAACTTCGTCGCGCTGGTAGTGATGCCCGAGAATGCAGAGTCTCTCGCCGAGCTGCCTCTTGCGTACGGCGATGCGGGCGTCGAGATCGGCCGATTCGGCTTGGGTGTATTCAGACGGTAGTAGTGCTTGGGTTTCCATTGCTTTGTGCTTTACTTTTCGGTTTTTGCGGACTTATGCTTTATCGCCTGGCGAAGTTCTGTCAGTTCGGTCGCTTTTAGCAACCATGCGACGATCATGAAAACAAGTATGCCGCCCGGTATGCATACCAGCAGGGTCAGCCCGGCCTGGGTGTTGGTTGTGGTTTCCAGCGCCAGCGGTTCCATCATTATATACATCACGCCGATAATTGCTGCGCACATTGACGCAGTGGCAACCAGTATCCGCGCCAGTGAGACCATTATGCTGCGCAAGCCGATTTCTCCCCATCGCGAGCGTAGTATCAGCGTGAATGTGATCGTGCTTATGCTCGCGGTTATCGCAGTGGCCAGGCCCATCGCTCCGCCTTTGAGCGGGGTGAACACCAAGCCTCCGACCAGCAGCATGTTGAACCCCGCCAGTGCCACTGAAACCCTCAACGGAGTGCGCGTGTCCTTCTGTGCGAAAAACGCTCGCAGCAGGATATGGTTGCAGAAGTACGCCCACATTCCGATGCAGTACATTTGGAGTATCCACGCCGATTGTATCGCGTCGATTGTCAGGAATTGGCGGCGCCTGAATATAAGCGCCACGGTGGGCTCTGCCAGTACGATAAGTGCGGCGCCTGCGGGGATTCCCATAAACAGGCTCAACCGCAACGCGCGATTTACTGTGCTGCGGAGTCCGGCGATGTCGTCGTTGGCTGCGTAGCGTGAGAACAGCGGGAACACCGCCGTCGCCAGCGAAATCCCCAGAATCGCCATCGGGAATTGGTAGAGCCGATTCGCGCTTTCAAACCACGTGACCACTCCTACCCCGAGCGTCCCGCCCGACAGGATGTGTGCGTATATGCGATCGAAAAACGCGCTGAACTGCATTATTCCCAGCGGGATGAGCATCGGAAGCGCCAGAGCCGCCACCCTGCGGGTCGGAGCCAACACGGGCCTGATTGTCAGCATCGCTGCCAGATCGAACCGCTTTAGCAACCAGATAACTCCGACAAGCTGAGCGATCCCGGCGACCAGGACCGATACGCACAGCAAGTATAGTCCGGCGCGACTGCTGCCCAAATCGAGCGTGTGCAGCAGCATCACCGCGGTGATCTGGAAAATATTGAGCATTATCGGCGCGAACGCCGGGTATGCGAAATGTCCCTTGCAGTTCAGCGCCGCCGAGGCGACCGCCAGCAGGCACACCGTTATCATGAACGGGAGTACGATCATCGTAAGTTGCAGCACCAGGCCCATTTGCTTGGCGTCAAGTACGCTTTGTGGTGCGAATATCAGCACGCCCAGCATCGCCAACTCGCCGATTATCACAATCGAGCCCAGCAGCATCGCCAGCAGTCCGGCTACGTTGGCCAGCAACGCGCGGGCCTTGTCCCAACCTTCTTTCTGTGCGACCTCGGTGAATATCGGCACGAACGCAGCCGAGGCTGCGCCCTCACCGAACAATCTGCGGAATAGGTTGGGAATTGCAAACGCCACGCGGAACGCTCCCATTGTCTGGGTGGCGCCAAGTGCGTTTATCGCAGCCTCCCGCACCAGGCCGAATAAGCGAGACAGCATAGTCAGGCCGGCGATAATCGTAGCGCCGCGGAAAAAGTGACGCTGGTCGGTTTTGGGCTTCGGTTGTGTTGTTTCTGTTTCGCTCACGCCAAGATTATGCCCCAGATTGCCCGCCAGCGAAAGCCCTTGAATGAGAAATGGCGTGACATATATGCCCGGTTTGCTATGCTCAAGGGCGTTGAATGAACTTATTAATCTATCGATTGCGGGAGCATGAACATGCCAGAACGATATGTGGCGGCGATATTGAAGTATATGTCCGATCGCGAGTACCAACCACTTAAACCAAAACAACTTGCCCGATGGATGGGCGTTGATGATGACGCGTTCTCTACGTTTCGCGCCTCAGTTAAACGCTTGCGCGACGCCGGGCAGGTCGTTATGGGAACCGGGAACGCACTTATGCTGCCGGAAATGCCCGGACGAATCACCGGTTTCTTCAGGCAGAATCCAAAAGGATTCGGATTCGTCACGCCCGAATCACCGAACTCAAACGGTGATCTGTTCATTCCGCCAGACGCTGTGGGCGGGGCGATGGACGGTGACCTGGTTATCGCAGAAGCTCGCAAGCAGGGGAAACGAGACGGCCAGACGCTCTACCGCGGCAAGATCGTCAAGATCGTGAAACGGTCAGAAAACCGAGTTGTCGGTGAGTTGAAGCAGTCCGAAGGCAAATGGTTTGTCCTGCCCGACGGTAAGCAACTCACCCAGCCGATTATCATCCGTGACGTGGGCGCCGCCGGTGCGAAAACCGACACCAAAGTGGTTGTCGAAATTACAAAATATCCCGAACCGGGCCAACTGCCCGTCGGCGTTATCGTTGAAGAGATCGGACCTGCCGGTCCGCTGGCGACCGAGACTCGGGCGGTAATTATCGCACACGGGCTGGCTGAGGAATTCCCGCAGGCGGCGCTGGACGAGGCCAGGGCGGCAGTGGCGGCGTTCGACCCGGAAGACGCCGCCGGTCGCGAGGATCTGACCTCGACGACCATAATCACAATCGACCCGGACACCGCTCGCGACTACGACGATGCGATCTCGATCGAGATAAATCCCGATGGCACCTGGACCACGGGCGTGCACATCGCAGACGTCTCGCACTTCGTGCCCGAAGGCGGTGAACTCGACGCCTCAGCCAGAAGCCGCGCAACAAGCGTCTACTTCCCGCGAAGGGTTCTGCCAATGCTGCCTGAGGTGCTGTCAAACGGTGTTTGCAGCCTGCAGGAGGGCGTTAAACGGTTCTGCAAGTCGGCGTTTATTACGTACGATCAGGACGCAAAAGTCGTTAACACGCGAGTGGCTGAGACGGTGATCTGCTCGACAAAACGCCTGACATACGAACAAGCACAGGACATTTGCGACGGTAAGAACGACGGGTTCGCGCCGGAGGTTGTGGAGCTTGTGGGCAATATGCTGACCCTGGCCCGCAAGATCCAAGCCCGCCGCGCAGACGGTGGTATGCTGCGACTGGACCTGCACGACGTTGAACTGGTGCTGGACGATCAGGACCGCGTGATAGACGTCGAGCCCGAAGACGACGCATACACCCACACGATAATCGAGATGTTCATGGTCGAGGCCAACGAAGCGGTTGCTCGATTGTTCGATTCGCTGAACCGACCTGTTATTCGGCGCGTTCACCCCTCACCGGACAAGCAGGGATCCGCCAAGTTCAAAACGTTCGTGCGGGCCGCCGGTCACAAGGTGCCCGGTAATCTCACGGTGAAGGATATGCAGGACCTGCTGGCGAAGGTGCGTGGAAAGCCCGAGAGCAAAGCGGTGAACCTGGCGCTGTTGAAAACGATGCAGCGGGCTGAGTATTCTCCGATGCAGATCGGGCATTTCGCCCTTGCCTCCGACGCGTACTGTCACTTCACCAGCCCCATTCGGCGTTATCCTGACCTTACGGTGCATCGCATGGTGGCTGAGCATTGCAGGGGCAATCTCAAAACGCGACCGCCCGAGGACGTAAGCGCTTTGGTTACGTTGGCTGAGGCCTGCACCGCGGCGTCGGAGCGGGCTGATGCTGCGGAAAAGGAACTTACGCAGATTCTTGTCCTGCAACTGCTTTCAACGCACTTGGGCGAGATTCACGACGGCGTGGTGGATGGTATCTCGAACTTCGGGATATTCGTCGAGCTGCCCAAATACGGGATCGACGGGCTGATTCGCCTGGAGGACCTCGGCGACGACTGGTGGGAAGTTTCGACGAAAACCGGAAAGGTGTTCGGCGAGCGAAGCGGGCGAGTGTTCCGCATTGGCGATCCGTTGCGAGTGAAGATTGTGGCTGTTGATGTGGCTGCGAGGCAGTTGAATCTTGTGCCCGAAAAGACCGAGGCTCCCCGGAAGAAAAAGCGCAAGGATAGCGCCAAGTCGAAGGGTAAGGGTAAGGCCAAGGGCAAAACGAAAGCAAAAATGAAGAAGAAATCCCGCGGCGGAAGGCGGAGATAGAGGAAGCGTTAATGTCGACAGATTCTGAATTACACAAGCTGCCCCTGGACGCGGTTCATCGCGGGATGGACGCTGCTATGGGGCAAGAGGGCGGTTGGGAAGTTCCGCTGAGCTACAGCGGAGCCCTGGACGAAGCCGCCGAGACGCGCCGCCTGGCAAGCGTGTTTGATATTTCGCACGTCGGGCGCATTCGCGTTCGCGGTCGCGACGCCACGGATCTGCTTGCAAAACTCTGCACAAGCGATGTGAGGCGCCAGGAAGACGACACCGCCGCCGCTACGCTAATGCTTACCGAAACCGGCGGGATACTCGCCGACGCGACAGTCTCGCGCCTGGAAGGGTTCTGGTTGCTAACGACCGACCCGTGCAATCGTCAGAAGGTTTTGGAACATGCTCAGGCCGTTGGCGCCGAGATGTCGGTCAAGGTTGACGATCAAACCGACAAGGGCGCCATGGTCGCCATCTCAGGCCCGTGCGCCCGCGATCTGCTGGACTCGGTTCTGCCCGAAAAACCGGGCGATCTGCCCGAAGGGACCGCGAAAATCGGATCGATGATGATCGCACGCTATATCGTTATGCGAACGAGTTTCACCGGTATGTGGGGGCTGGAAGTGATCCTGCCGAAAATGTTCATCGGGAAGGCGTGGCGTTTCATCACCGACAAGGCCGGTGAGAAGGCGCTCAAACCCGCCGGTATGAACGCACGCGATATTCTGCGGATCGAGGCGGGGATATGTCGTTACGGACACGAATTAAACGAAACGATCGACCCGCTGACCGCCGGGCTCGAATCGCTGGTGCACTTCGATCACGAGTTCATCGGGCGAGACGCACTTATCGCGATCAGAGATAAAGGCGTCTCTCGCAAACGAGTAGGCCTGCGACTCGACGGGACCGATATTGCCCGCCAGGGCGACACCGTGCTCAACAGCGACGGTGTGGAAGTCGGCGTGATTACCAGCGGAACATTTTCACCCGCGCTGGACTGCTCGATAGCAATGGCGCAGGTATCTCTACCATCAGTTGAAAACGCCTCGCCCTTGCAAGTCGAGCTTGCCGGCGGACAGAAAGCATCGGCGAAAATAACCGCCTTGCCCTTCGTTGCATTGAACATTTAGCGCCTGGTGAAACCCCGGCCTCATGAAATTTCTGGAGATCGTTGTATGCGAAATTTACGAATGGTGTTATTGCTTGCTGCTGTTTGGTGCGTTGGTTTGGCCAGCGGATGTTCTCAGACCTGTAGTATAAACCAGAGCGGTGATGTAGTTACGCTGCAAAACCAGCATGTCAGCTTCGACTATGACCTGGCTCGCGGCGTCTATCGTGTCGTGGACAACAAAAACGCTTCGGCGCCGGTAACGAACGCTTCCCTGAAGATCAATGAATGGGCGACCACCGACAAAGGGCTCAAGCAGTCATGGACCCAGCGGGCGGTATCGGATGAACTGGGCGCTGGTTTGTGCATGGACCTGAAGATCGAATCCGCCGATCGGCCGACTTTGCTCTTCTCGTTCGTGATCTACGAAAACCAGGGATTCCTGACCCTCTCAGCCGGTCTGGCCAACACAACCGACAAGCCCATTCAGGTCAAGGATATCTACGCATTGGCCGACGGGGGGATATATTCCGGGGCCGACGTGTCGCAAAATTTCGCCATGGTCGACGGATACAGCGGCGGCGAGCCGCTTGAGTACGGGCGTCGCCAGTATTCGCCCCTGCACCGAAAAAACGCACTGAAGTCGCGGAACAATATGATGGTGACTTACGGAAAAGCCAACGCCCGACGATCATTGCTCATGGGCGGGCTTACCTATCACGACTACGAGAAATTCGCCTGGGTCGCCCAAACGCGGCGTGTTGAACTCGAAAAGGGAACTGACGGGAAGAAAAGTCTCCTGTGTTATCTCGACCTGCCCAGCGACACCCAGGACAAATCCGCCGGCGGTGAACAGTTGACGCTTGCTGTCGGTAAGCAGGCGCGGATGTGGCACTACAATGAATTCCGCTGCGTAGAGACTGCACGCTCGGTCCAGTCGCCCGGGCGCGTAGTGATCGAAGCCAAGGGCCTAGCGCCGGACAAACCCTACACGGTGGGCTTGTCCTGGTGGCGAGGATTCTGGCACGGAAGGCATGCTGATCATAACCAGTCGGTGCATGTCGAGTTCGGCAAGGGCGACACCGTTCAGCGGATTCCCTTGCTGGTCGATAAGATGCTCCCGCGTTTTGACAGCCAGAAAAAACAGGATGTCGAGCAGGTGGAATTACCCCTGCCCGCAGCGGCGATCCGAGCGGGGAATTGTCGCATCGTGTTCACCAAACCGCCCGCTCCCAAACCGGACCCGTCGGCGAAAAACAAACCTGCCGTCGATAAAAACGTTTATGTCAGCGAAATCTGGCTGCGCGACGGAGCGGCGAAATCGCTCCTGCCGAAAACACTGACGCCCGTTGAAGACTGCCCGCGTCCGCGACTGAGTTACACCGGTCAGTTGTTCGCCAAAGATCCCGTGGGCAAACGCGTGGACCCCGGTAAAACGTATCGCTCCGCCGACCGTTTCTATATTGATGCGGTTACGGCTGATCCGTTTACTGCGCTGGAGCAATACGGTTTGCGGGTGGGCAAGGCCCAGGAGGTCAAGCTGGACATGTACGACTTCCCGACCGTCTGCCTCTGGTACGCCGAAAACAGTCATTACGGTAAGTCCAACGCCGAGAACACCACCCTCGGCGCCGTTAACGAAATGAAGAATATCGCCGACAGCGGTTTCCTTAAATACTCTCGTGCCGCCGTTCGTCTCGTGCCCGATTCATATCACCCCAACAATCAGCAGGGTTGGTGGGATGACAAACATTGGGCCGAGCCCTGCGAGGTCCACAACGGCAGCAAGAACGGTGTCTACGTCAAGCCCTACGAGACCTCTAAGAAGTGGGGCGGTGCGGTTACCGCTCTGGGCGGGATACCGCTGACTTATTGTCAAACTGGTTTCCGATCTGAGAACTACGCCAAGGCGTTCCCCGAGCACATGCTTTTCAACAAGACCCACGCCTGGAAGGGCGGACCGCGCGACCTCAAGAGCGAATTGTTCAGCGATTGGCACAAAACCTGGGCGCGCAACGGGGCGTTGTGGGGGTATGACTATACCGACCCGGACTTCATTAAGCACATGCGGGAGGTCTACAGCAACATGAAGGCCGGCGGGATCAAAGGTCTCATGTTTGATTATCCCGCATCCGGCTGGGCTCGCAACGGTGGGATGGAGGACGCTTATTCCACCACAGCCGCCGCTTACCGAAACATTTTCCGCCTGGCTCACCAGGGGCTTGGCCCGGAGTCTTACGTGCACGAACGCAACATGCAGCGGGGCACGGACGTTTCGATCGGCTTGGTCGCTTCGATGCGCACCGAGAACGATACTGACATGATGGACGGCAGCACGGTGGCTCGCTGCGGGCTGCGATGGTACAAGAACCGCGTGCTGTTGAACCAGGACACCGACTCGAAGAATATCGTGCGCCTGCAGGCCAATCGCGATCACGTGCGGGCTGTGCTCACTATGGCGTATGTGACTACCGGGCGGTTGCTGCTGGCCAACAGTTTTTCCCAGTTCTCGCCTGAGACTCACTGGGATGTCACGCGAACGTTCCCTTATCACACCGCCAAGCAAAGCGCCCGTCCGGCGGACGCTTTTGTCGAGGGGAATGTTATCCCCGCAGTGTATGATTTCAAGGTGACCGATAAGTGGCGCCAGGTAACGTTCTACAATCCGGATGTGAAGAAGCCGTCCGTTGTGGGTATCGACCTGGCGGGTATCCCCGCAGATGGAGCGTTGGGCCTGTGCCCCAAGAAGTCGTATCACGTGTATGATTTCTGGAACGATAAGTATGTAGGTAAGCTCTCCGGCGACAAACGTTTAAGCCAAACGTTGCGGCCGGGAGAAGCCCGCATGATGTCAGTACGCCAGTGTCTGGGGCGCCCCCAGGTCGTTTCGACCAACCGCCATCTCATGCAGGGCTACCTTGATGTAGTCCGAACCGAATGGGTCGCAGGCCGCCGCGTTCTAACCGGCGTGAGCAAGGTGGTGGGCGACGATCCGTACGTGATCACCATCGCAACCAACGGTTTGACCCCGACCAAAGCATCATCCACAGACAAGAACACCAAAACCTCTTTCGCCTCCGATAAGAACGGTACGGTGAAACTAACCCTAAAACGCCCAACAAACGGGACAGTGGAGTGGTCCATCGAGTTCTGAATCGATGGGCGGAATGTGATGGCGGTGGGGACATGACCGAAGTGCAGAGCGAAGCGGAACGCAAGGCCGATAATCGGAACTTCGATTTACCAGCCTCATCCCAACCTGCAAGCAAACGCTTCAATCCGAGGAAAATTTGGACTTATCTCCAAACCGCACCGAACGGGTTTACACGCCCGGAAAGGACCGTTCCCTAAAGCCCGGGCCGCCAGCAAGCTGCAGTCTGGTCGATTGATGTAACACCGCACTGATCTGAAGCATTTAATAGTGATGCGGGCTCGCTCATAACAGAGCGGGCCCGCATCTTTTTTAGGCGCATTGAAATTGTCAACGATTGTATGTCCGATGTAATACCCTGCAATCGATAGTCTTATGTAGCATACCGGTCGGTATGTTTCTTCGTGCCTGGGTAATCTGTTGACTCGCCATTGGTTCTGTTCTATACTTCGTTAGTTGGCGAAGTATAGGAGCAGCTATGCAAGACATGCAAAAATTCCTGAGCATTACAAAAGCGCTGTCCGACGAGAATCGGGTTCGTGTCTTGATGTTTCTGAAGTCCGGTGAGTTGTGCGTCTGCCAGATCATCGAAATGCTCGGCTTGGCGCCGTCGACGGTATCCAAGCATATGTCCATCCTGCACCAGGCCGGTTTGGTGACCACACACAAAGATGGACGGTGGGTTTTCTACGGGCTGCCTGGCGATGACGCTCCCGGGCCGGTGAGGGCGGCGATCGAACTGGTGCAATCAAGCCTGCAAAACGAACCGACGGTCTGCTGCGATTCCGATCGACTCGCAACAGTACGAAACACTAACCGCGACGAATTATGTTGCCATTATCGCCCACACAGCGAGCAAGAATAACAAAGGATACAACGGTGAATACGATGAAAACTCTCGAAGTGTACGATCCCCCAATGTGCTGTTCAACCGGAGTATGCGGACCGGCCGTTGACCCCAAACTGGCCCAATTCGCAGCCGATCTGGAATGGCTCGGAGAACAAGGCGCCTCAGTCACGCGATTCGGGCTTACTGGTCAACCCGAAGCATACGCAGCCAACGAACTGGTCCGCCAGTCGCTTACCGAGTCGGGCCAGGCCTGCCTGCCGCTCATATTAACAGATGGCCAGATCGCCACTCAGGGAACGTACCCCCAACGCGAAGAACTGGCGAAAATGGTCGGCCTGGATACCGCTCCGACCGGTGGTTGCTGCACGCCCGTTCCGGCTGAACAAACTGGCGGATGCTGCGGGCCTGCCTCCACCGAAACCGCAGGCGGATGCTGCACTCCTCCTCCTGCCGCACCGACTGGCGGTTGCTGCGGATCATCCGACTCTGACTCGCAATGCTGCTGAGGACTCTCTCATGGAATGGATAGGACCAATACCCCGTTTTGTATTCTTCACCGGTAAAGGCGGTGTCGGTAAGACATCGCTGTCGTGCGCACTGGCGGTCGCCCTGGCGGGCGAAGGCAAACGCGTGCTGCTGGTAAGCACTGACCCGGCGTCAAACCTTTCGCAGGTGCTGGACTCACCGGTTGGTTCGGACCCGGCTCCGGTACCCGGCGCTGAGGGCCTGACTGCGATGAACGTCGACCCGCAAGCAGCCGCCGCTGAATACCGAGAAGAAATGGTAGCTCCCTATCGCGGAGTATTGCCCGACGAAGTAGTCGCTGGAATGGAAGAGTAATTGTCCGGAGCCTGCGCGGTGGAAATCGCCGCGTTTGAAGCCTTCGCAAAACTGCTTGCCGAGCCCGGACTGACAGAAGAATACGACCATGTAGTACTGGACACCGCCCCAACCGGGCACACGCTGCGACTGCTGCAGCTACCGGCCGCATGGGACACATTCCTGGACAACAACGAACGCGGTTCGTCATGCCTCGGTCCGCTGGCCGGACTGAAATCGCGACAAGCACTATACGCAGCCACCGTAGACACACTGAAAGACCCCAACG
>JABGPF010000344.1 GCA_018645065.1 Phycisphaerales bacterium | reverse complement strand
GGCCTACCGGCCACACCGTCGCTCCGCGACGTGTGAAAGCGGCAAGAGCTTGCCGCACTCCAAATTACGGCGGGCCTGCCTGGCGGCAGGTTAACGGTAGGTTTCAAGTATGCTTTTTATTCGGCTTTTTGTTTCGGGGCTGAATTGGGCGAATTTTTCGTCTGGAATCAGATCGTAGTGTTTCCACAATGCGATTTGCTGCATAGCCATGCTGCGTTTGAAATCATTGAACATCGCGGCGATCTGATCATCTTCGTCCCGCACCATCCGCCATAATTCGAGGTACTTGGCGTGATTTTCGCCATCGTCGGCTACGCTAATCTTCGCAGCCTTGTCGAGGATCCGTCGGCACATCAAATCCAAAACCTGCTCCTTCATCGAACGGGCAAGCTTCCAGTCGCTCTCGGGAATATGCTTCATTTCAAAATACCCTTTATCGCTATGATGCTTTACTCAATCGCGTCGCCGATTCCGTTTTTGTTTTTGTCCGTTACGTCTGACAGCGGATTGTTGATTACTGCTTGCCAGGCGATTTTGCGGAAGATTTTGTCCAGTTCATCGTTGTGGAACTTCAGCTTGGTCTTTATCAGTTCGGGCGACTTTTGATAGAGCGTCGCGTAGAAAACGTAACCCTCCAGGCGATCCATGCCCGCGCCCAAATGTCCGCCGTCGCTCCAGATCGCCGGGCTCTTGCGCTCGGTCCTGCGGTTCAAGGCCTTCATGCCTGGCAGCTTGCCCTGGAAGTAAAGCTCCAGCGCAGCCATCATCGCATCGCACGTGGGCAAAACGTGCACCTTGTTGGGGTATCGCTTGTCGATATCGGCGATCAGTTTCTTGAACGTCTTGTCCATCGAGGCGGCTTTGGCGCGGTAGTTTTCGATACGCGGGGTTCGATCTCCGTCTCCGAAGCCGTCGGCCCATTGCGGCCAGGCGTTGAAAACGTAGAACTCCATTTTCGGGTTGAACTTCATGCAGAAGTCGATCCAGGCGAAGTAATACGTCGGCCGATCGTTCGTATAGCAGCCCCAGATCATGACGTCCCACTTACCGGTCGCAATCGCGGGCATACAGACGGTTTTGGCTTTGCCCTTGTATGACAAAATTCCATTCTCGCGTTCCCACATCATCCGCAGGCCGCCTGTTTCCCCACCGCTATAGTGCATTCGGAGCTGCTGCTTCAGTCCGGCGGCCTGTGCTATTTTTGGTAGCGTGTTGTAGCCCGGTTTCATCCAACTGTGCCCGGTAGCGACTATCCGCAGGCCGTTGGCTTTGGGGTAGCTCAGCGTCAGGGATGACATCGCGCGGATTTGCTCGGGCGTTTTGAGATACGTAGCGCCCCTGATTTGCGGTGCGTCGTCGTGCCCGTATCCCAACCACGGCGTGGGCACCGGTCGACTTGTTCGATGCCCGGCCGTTGGGCGCCGAAATCGCCTACCGCCCTTTTCGGCGCCAATACCATGCAAACACGCAAAAGCCAACACAACCCCCAACGTTATCGTCGCCAATACATATTTCACCAGTCTGCTCCTGTTGTTGTATCATCAGCAATTGTAATGCTGCCGAGCGTCTATTTGTTTTCGCCAGCCGCATCGCGCCCCGATGACGCGATTGCATATAGCTTCTTCATTGTTGATATATAGACCGCCGAATTGGCCGCTGTCGCCGCTGCGTGGATGGAGCTGTCGAGTTTGACCTCGGCGAGCACCTTTTTCTCCCGGCCGGTCGCAAAGATCAGGAACCCGCCTTTTTGCGTACCGATGTACACCTTTGAATCGGCGACCAAAGCCGACGCATACACCGGGCCATTGGTCGCGTGGGTCCAAACCGTCTTTCCGGTATCGGCGTCGATGCAGTGAAATTTACCGCCCAGATCGCCCACGTACAGCAGACCGCCGGAGATCGCAGGCGTCGCGGTGCAGTGGCGGGAAAGTTCGCTGGACCAGAGGCCGGCGGTTTTCGTGACGTCGCCTGTTTTGGTCGCGTCGATGCAACAGACCCCGGCGGTGCGCTTGCCCCACCACACATCGCCGCTGTATGTCGCGTAGACGCGGTTATTGTGATAAACGGGCATACCGTAGATGATGCTCGGCCCGGCTTGGCGGTTCCTGAGATACTTGTGAACGTTAACCTTTGGCGCCGACGGATCACAATCGAACCGCCAGATGCATTTCAGGGCGGCTGGTTTGGCCGACGGCGTCAGTGTCGGGCCGGCAGGCTCAAACGCGTAGACCACCCCATCGGGACCGCCGAGATAAACCTGCTGCTTACCGCCCACCTTGCCCATAGACGGAGCCGCCCATGCCGCATGGAACATCCTCCGACCGAGACCTTCGGCGTCGGCTGCGAGGAGTTTTCCGCTGGTCTTGTCCAGTACTATCAGGGATGGCCCGTTGGGGCGGCGGACTTTGCGGTGAGTGTTGTCGACCCCGTTGCCCGTGTTAAGGTAAAGGTGGTCGCCGACAATCATAATCGAACTGTGCGCCGAATCGTGGGGCCAGATACCGGCGCCGCTTGGCATGTCGAACCGCCAGATAATGTCGGCGTCGGTCTTACCGAGTTTCAAAGGCGTCGCGTCGCCCTGGGTCATGAATTTGGCTTCATCCTTGAACGGACCGTCGTTACCGTCGCTCAGCCCGTTAATGTCGAGACACACCACTTCTGCGCGGTTGGTCACGACATAAGCGCGATCGCCCTGAACCGTCGCGGGCGAACAGATACCAATTCGGGGCCAGTCGAGATATTTATCAGCCAGTAGCTTTGGCGTAACGAGCTGCCAGAGGAATTTACCGTCGGATTCGTTGAAGCACATCAGCACGCCGAAGTCGCCAGTTCGTCGCTGGTCGCGCGGACGCCCGTTATTCGTCCCGATAAAAACCTTTCCGCCGGCAATAATCGGCGGTGAGTAGGTTTTCGTGCCGATATCGACCGACCACCTGACGTTCTTCCCGGCAGCGGGGTCGAGGGTAGCAGGCAGGTTCTTCTCGGGCGACGTCATGTTGCGATCATGTGGGTTGCCCCACTGCGGTCGGTCGGCTCCCTGTGCGACAGGAACATATAATGATGCGACCAATCCAGCGGTCAGAAACGTGAATATTAGTGTGATGCGCATATGCGGGAATCCTTTTACGTGCAAGATCATACGTTTGGCGCCAATCCGTCGCCAAGAGTCTACCACGATATCGCATCAGATTGTCACACCATTTCCATTTCTCATCGCTTGACCTGAACCCGCGCCGCACATAGACTCATCAGGCAGATCATTTTGAAAAAACTTATGGAGACCTGAAAATGTCCGAGTTTAAGTATGGCTTGAACCTTTTGGTGTACACCGCCGCGTTTTCCGCTGACCAGTTTGGTCTCGTGTCGAAAGTCGCGGACATGGGCTACGACGGGGTCGAAGTACCGTTCAACGATCTTAGTATTCTAGACCCCGCCGGAACGCGGAAGGCGTGCCAAGCCGCCGGAGTCGACATGACCGCGTGCTGCGTGATAATGCCCGGTGAAAGCATCTCAAGCCCCGACGCGGCTGAGCGTAAACGCGGCGTCGAGCGCCTTGCCCGCATGGTCGACATCACCGCCGAAATGGGCGGCACGATAGTTTCCGGACCGTTGTACGCACCTGTCGGACACCTCACCGGACGCGCCCGAACCGAAGACGAATGGAACTGGTGCAGAGACGGGCTGGCAGCCGGAGCCCAACACGCAGCGGCTGCGGGAGTCACGCTGGTAATCGAACCGCTTAACCGTTTCGAGACGTATCTGTTCAACACCGCAGCCGACGCAACGAAGCTCGTCGAGAGTGTAGGCAGCGAAAATTTAAAAATCCAGATCGACACGTTCCACGGGAACATCGAAGAGAAAGACACCGCCGCGGCAATTCGCGCCACGGGCAAGTGGCTGGGCCATTTCCACGCGTCTGAGTCAGACCGCGGCGTGCTGGGCACAGGGCAAGTTCGCTGGGCCGAAGTATTCGCCGCCCTGCACGAGATCGATTATAGCGGATGGGTGACCATCGAGAGTTTCGCCACGGGCATTCTGGACCTGTGCGCAGCGGCGTGCATATGGCGCCCGATATACGAATCCGCCGACGCGCTGGCGATAGACGGACTGGCGTTCCTGAAACAGGCCGCCAGCGTCTGACCGGCTCAAATCACGACCAGGCCTTTGCGGTCTGTTCTATCCAGTTGCGTGCGATTAATTCGTGCCCTTGCGGCAGCGGGTGCACCCCGTCCCATATCCAGTGCGACGGACCACCGCGCTTTGCGGCTGCGTTGAAGATATCCTGTGTTTTTATCAGGACTGCGTTGTAGTCTGACGCCAGTTTCGCCACGACCGGGCGCAGAGTATCGATCTTTCCCTGCCGGGGATTCTGCTGACCGGGCCTGGCGCCCTTGCCGGGTAAAACGAACGGTTCGAGCAGGACGATCTTCAGGTCCGGGTTGGCTTTGCGAGATTGATCGAGTATTGATCGATATGCAGCTTCGTATCCTTTAACGCCCCCGTTGCTTTTGAATCGTGCTTCGCGACCGATATCGTTCACGCCGATCAGTATCGACAGGACATCGGGTTTCAGGTCGATCGCGTCTTTTTGCCATCGTTTTTTCAGATCGACTACGGTGTGCCCACTCATTCCTCGGTTCAGGAAGTTCAGTTTCGCCTCGGGCATATCGGTATGCAGGCGCGAGGCGATCAGGTACACGTAGCTGTGCCCGAGATAGTGGTTTCTATCGCGTTGATTGCGTCCCCATTTCATATCGGTGATCGAGTCGCCCTGGAACAGGAGCGTGGCTCCGGTCTTTATTTTCGGGAGGCGGTAGTCGTAACCAGTCACTCCCGACGGGTTGGCCCGCGACGGCGCGCCTTGGGCCTGATCCGCTGCAACCAGCGCCGCGGCGCTTCCGCCCAGGGATGCTTTCAGGAACATTCGTCGTTTCATTTCGGTGCTCATCATATAACTCCTAACTCTGAAAAGCTTTCTGACCAGGGACGCCGGAGGCTATCGCCCGTACTTAAAATAAGTTGTATCAATCATGAAGGCGCCTGGCGAAATAATTTTCGATTATTTTGCCTCAGTTCAATTTGAATCCTAGATTGCCCGTGTCGACTCGCCGAACGTATCGGCGGGCAAAGCGCACTGCGGCGCCAGAGGTATCCGCAGTGAACAGAGACGTCAATCTGGAGATTAACCATGTTAAAAAAAATCACACTTACAGCACTTCTCATCACATTGGCAGCCGTAATCCCCGCCGCTAACGCTGAGATGATCTACCTGGACAAAGCAACACAAGGCGACGGTAACAAAGGCGTCAGCTTCCGTCCCTGGACAGATTCCACTAAGACCACCACCGCAAACTTCGTAATGACCGCACGAACGCGTGTCGACCCCACCATGCCCACAGCCGCCGACGCAACCGGCTTGGCGGGTACAATTTACATTGAAAAACCGGACAAAAAAGGCAAATTGCGCGGCGTTGGCGTACAGACCGCCGACGGTGGAGGATCGAAGGGGATCTCTGGCGGCGGCGGAGATTGCGACGAAGAGATCATCTTCACGTACGACTCGGCGGTATATGTCGACAGCATAAGCATAATGCTGACCGACATTGAGTTCGGCGATATAAACCAGTCCGGCGGTAAGGATGGTAAGGACGACCCGGTTATCTTCCTGCAAACCGCGGGGTCCAACAGCTTCAACATAACCG
>JABGPF010000343.1 GCA_018645065.1 Phycisphaerales bacterium | reverse complement strand
TATGCTCGGATATATCAAACCGGAGCGCAGCGGTTGAGCGAGCCGAATCACGTATTTGCGATAGAAACCGCGTTGTCCGGACGTTTGGGCGAGGTTCATACCGCCTATGCGGACATTCGCTGGCGCGATGGATATCGTCATGACTGGTTGCCTGCGCAGCCGGAACCGGACAAGAGCGAGGTCGACTGGGACATATGGGTCGGCCCGAGTCCCATGCGCCCTTACAATGCGGGGTATGTTAATGGTTGTGGATGGTATCACTTTTACGATTTTGCGACCAATGTCGCGATGTGGGGCGCCCACACGGTAATCCAGGCGCTGGCTGGGCTCGATATGACCAATGTGCACAGCATCAAGTTTGAGTACTCCGGGCCGAAAAAGACAATGGTGACGCGCTTGTCCAATGGCGTGAAGCTTGTTCTGTTCCGAGTCGACGGGTCGGTGTGGAAACCGTGCAAATACTGGCACGGAGCCTGCGGTGAGCGGTTCGAGGGCCCTGAAGGGTGGGTCGGAGCGGCTGACGGGTACGGGAAACCAGATGTGTCGTCTCCGGAAATATTGCGCGACTACAAACAAGTGCTCGCCGACTACGCCGGGCGCACCCAGCGCCCCATGAGCCACGTGCGGGACTTCTTCGATTGCGTAAAATCACGCAGGCAGACCGTGGCGAACCCTGAAGTTATGCTGAGGGGAATGGATATCTGCCTGGCGGTGGACATCTGCGAGCAATTGAAACGCGACGTAACGCTCGACCTGCGTAAGGGTGAGTTTGTTGACGATGACCAGGCCAACCGCATGCGGTCCCGCGCGATGCGTCCTCCATTTGTAATCTAAAATTCAACCGTAAGGAGTCTAGTGTGAAAACGAAGTATCTTGCAATCATGTGCGCCGTTCTGGCGATTTGTTGTTCATCATTCCCGCTTCAGGCCGAGACCAAGACCGCAGGCAAGCTCGCCCTGACCAAGGGCCAGAAGATCGCCTTTCTGGGCGACTCCATTACCGCTGCCGGAGCCCGGAAGGGCGGTTATTGCCGACTGGTTCTCAGCGCGCTGAACAAGCAGGGCTTTGAGGTCACCGGTGTGTTTGCAGGCATAGGCGGGCACAAATCCAACCAGATGCTGGCCCGCCTGGAAAAAGATGTTCTCAAACACAAACCCGACTGGATGACCTTGAGTTGCGGAGTGAACGATGTTTGGCATGGCGCCAGAGGCGTGGCGCTGGGGCCGTACAAGAAGAACATTACCGAGATCGTAACCCGCGCCCAGGCTGCGGGAGTGAAGGTGATGCTGCTGACTTCGACCATGATTAAGGAAGACCAGTCCACCGCTCTGAACCAGAAGCTGCTTCCTTACAATGCGTTCCTGAAGCAACTTGCCAAGGATAAAAAGTGTCTGCTGGCTGACCTCAATACCGAGATGCAGGAAGCGCTGAAGAAGTTCCCAGCCGATGCGCCCAAGGGAAAACAATTGACAAGGGACGGCGTGCACATGAACGCTCTGGGCAACGCTATGATGGCAAGAGGGGTGTTGAAGGCTTTTGGTTTGGCCGATGACGATAAGACTGGCTTTGTCTCGCTGTTTAACGGCAAGGATCTGACCGGTTGGGACGCCAAGCCCAACTGGTGGTACGTTGAGGATGGTGCGATCACCTCGCAAAGCACACCTGAAAAGCCCTGCAAAAAGTGCAACTACCTTATCTGGAAGGGCGGCAAGCCCGCCGATTTCGAATTGCGGTTGAAGTACAAACTCATCGGAGGCAATTCGGGAATCCAGTTCCGCAGCCAACGCCGACCGGACTGGGATACGTTCGGCTACCAGGCCGATATGGACGCCGCCGGCACATGGACCGGTTGCATTTTCGCTCACGGGCGCGGCAAGGTGTCGGGGCGAGGCACCCGGACGGTATTCGACGAAAAGGGCAAGAAGACGATCACGAAGATATCCGACCCGGCCAAGCTGATCAAGCACGTCAAGGTCAACGACTGGAACGAATACCGCATCATCGCCAAAGGTCCGAAACTGACTCTGATGATAAACGGCGTGGTGATGTGCGAGGCTGTGGATAACGCCAAGGGTAAGGCCGCCCGCGAGGGCATTATTGCCCTGCAGGTCCATCCGGGTCCGCCGATGAAGGTCCAGTTCAAGGACATCGAACTGAAGAAGCTAACCCCCTGACACGCCGGCGCCCAAACAGCAAACCGAGGCCATAGCGGAGTTTTTCGATCCCGACCCCGAGGCCGGGTTTCAGGTCCCAGGTTACAACCTGACACCAGGAACCTGGATTTCGGAGCAGTCGGCGCCGCGACTTTGAGCCTGATCCCAAACGCTGGCTGATTATTCAGCCAGCTTGGCCATTTTGCCGGCGATGTCTTTCAGGCTCTTGGGCCATTGGTCAAATGTCAGGCACTTTGCGCCCGGGATTTTGGGCGCTGTTACGCCTTTGACTAATGCACTTGCAGGTTGGGCGTAGATAAACTGTACTTTGTCCATGCCGTAGGTGTCAGGCAGGCTCTTAGCGTAGATTTCCAATTCGGCGGCGTAGTTTTTTGGGGTATACCCAATATTGTGCTCTGAAGGGACCCAGATAACCCCAGCGACCGCTATTGGAGTCATCGGGCTTATGCACCAGTTGTAAGCGTAAGTTGGAATCATGTCTGATGTAACAGCACTGCTTTTGCCCGGCTGGGGGAATTCCGGGCCGCGCAATGGCGCAGCCTTAGACAAATCGGCGCCGCTCTTACCGGCGTCGATAATAGTTTTCACGCACGCTTTAACTTCCGCGACATGTTTGTCAGCAGCCTTCCGGGCGACCTCAGAGTTAGGGAACTGTAGGAACAACTCGTCAAGACGAGCCTTGAACGCCGGGTTCTTAATATCCTTAACGCCATTGAACGATGTCCATGACAGCGGTGAGGCCAATTGTTTTGAGCGTCCGCCTTGGCCTGAAGCCATCGTGATAAAGCCCTGCGGAACGTTCGGGCGGTTCAGGGTTTTGGCAAACTGATACGCGAACATCGTCACGCCTTTTTCGGGCTGGGAGTAATCGGCGGTCATCCAGGATGAACGATACCTGCCTCCGCCAGTTTCGAAGCGACGCTTTCTTGGTGTGGTCGACGTGGTGGCTTTGGTCTTTATCCTGAACTCACGAACGAGCGGCATGGTGGTAGGGAGCTTGGGGTTTTTGTCACGCTGATTGTAAGCCCAATCGTTTCTCAGCAGTGTGCTGCCTGTCAGATACCAAACGTCGCCAACGAGAATGTTTCGTACCGTTCGGCTGCGATCATGGCTCGATTTAACTGTCAGAGTTATTGGTTTTGCAGACGCCTTCAACGCCGGAAACGTTACTGACCATTGCTGAAGCTCGTTGGCTACAGCCGTCTTGGTGACCTCGCCGAGCGTAACTGTAACCTTAACGCCCTTGTTCGCATGACCCCAGACCGGGATAGCCTTATCGCGTTGAATGACAGCGCCGTCGCGGAAATACTCAACGACTTGAAGGATTGGATAGTTCGGGTCGGTGTAACGAGCGTACCTGACTTTCTGGGCGGCCGCTTTGGCCAGATCGTCTTCTTCGAAGATAAACTTACCGTTGACCGAAGCAAACGGGGTGGCCGGCAGACCGGCTTTGTTGTAGAGATTCGAGTTTTCCGGTACGGAGTTATATGCGTATTGAACGCCGATCGGTTCCGGGACATTCTTGGAAGTCACCACCACCGTATCGCCAACGATAACGGCATCGGCGGCATGCCATTTTTTGTCTTTACCGCACAGGCGGAAATGATTCAGCTTGTCGCCCGGGGTGGGCTTGGCGGGCTCGACGAACTTGCCGGGTTCTCTGTAATCCTTGGCCATCCCCTTATTACCGACCATCAAGCCGCCGAAGAGGCTTTCTGTTTCAAACGATACAACAACCTTGGCGCCCTGGACTTTGTAGCCGGTGTAAATCGGGCCGGTGTAAGCGATCTTTTTACCATACTGTTTCGCCAACGCCCATCGGGCCATTCTCATGCCCGGGTGAAGCTTGTTGTAGTAGTGGATTCCGCCTGGCCTGGCGGAGTTAAGGTCAGACTGGACAACCATGCCGACATTTTTGCGGTTGTTCATGAAGAACACATGCTGCGCCTGGCGGATGTCTGCGAAGCCTACTGAATTCGGGTCCGGTGAGCCGTAGCACTGCATTTGAGTGAAGTAGAACGGCATGTTGGGCATGCCCCATGCGTCCGCCCAACCTCTTGCGAGGGCTTCCATTCTAGCGGCGTATATCCTGCCGTCGCTGCCGTTGCTTGTGCCCTGACACCAGATCGCGCCGCGGATAGCGTAAGGAATCACCGGATTGATCTTACCGTTGAAGAATTGCGAAGGACCTCTCCACATTCCAGCGATTCCGGGCAGATTGGGTCTCTGGGGCAGCTTGCCGCCGCTTACGGCGAGTTTACCGGCCTCTTGCTGCCACGCTCGCAGATCCTTGTAATATTGTTCGAAGGCGTCACGGCCTTGTTTGGTTAGCGGGTCTGCGTTGTGCATCAGGTCAACGTCGCCCTTGAGTTTCGTATGTGCTTCGAAAGCCTGGCGCTGCGTAAAAGCTTCTACTCTGGTGTTGCTGTGTGCGCTGAGAAGAATACCGATAGGCACTTTCAATTCCTTGTGGAGATCATACGCAAACGATAGCGATAGGGCCGAGAAACCGCTGGCGTCTTTGGCTTTTTTCCATCCGCCGTCTGAAGTGGCTTTTTTCTGCGGATACAAAGCCGACACCGTATTAATGCTGATTTCTCGTATCGGAACGTCTTGCTTCGCTCCGGAGATTTCGCGTGCGATGCCGCTGCACATGCTCTTACCGGCGGTCCAAACCATATTGGACTGCCCCGATGAAAACCACACCTCACCAACCAATACGCCATTAAGGACGATCGATTTGCTCTTATCGCTGGTCACTTTAAAAGTGCGTTCTGTGAGCGAGACCTTAAGCGGATTGAGTTTAAGCATCCAATCACCGTTCTTGTCGGCGACGGCGGTTTTCTTTTGACCTGCAAATTCGACAGTGACTTTGGCGCCTGGCGCATCGAAACCCCACACCGGCACGTCAGTTTGCCTTTGCAGGATCATATTATCCGTAAACGGCACAGCCAGTTCCAGGTTCTGGTCGGCTGCGACCGTGATTGCCGTCATCGATAATAACAACAGGACTGATACTACGAGATTAACCGTTTGTTTGGACATTGGTGATATTCCTTCAAGGCGTGGTTTTGCTTCGATAGCGTTTTTCCCCCTGATCATTGGGGGTTCTATGGTGATTGTATCCGATGCGGTGTGTTGAGCAAGGCGAATCTTTACTTGGCGGAACTGGGTCCAGGAAAACATCTAAAAAACAGGCGGGCACGTTTTACCGTGCTCGCCTGAGAATTGATAATCTGCGTGGTCGTAAAGTCGGGGGTGCAGCCCCGACTCACCGGGTATATAAGGTTAGGCGGTATCGGCTGACAATCACTCTCGTGAAACCGTTTGGAGCAACGAGCTCCACACCATCAAACCTCGAGGAGAGACTCTTTTAACACAGACTATCAAATGGTTCTTTAAATTGTTTAGGTTGAAGCGGCGTCCCGTCCGGATCGCTTCGACACGGTCCGGACCGGGGTTGCCTATGTTTGAAATTGATTACGCCTTCCTGCGACGTCTGCGGAGCGCCACCAGGGCGCCGATCGCCAGCA
>JABGPF010000342.1 GCA_018645065.1 Phycisphaerales bacterium | reverse complement strand
GATTCCACCACCTCGGAAGCGCAGACCAGGACGAATGTGGAGAGTCGCACCACGCTGCTTGAAACCATCCGTTTCTTGCGCGAAGAGATCCCCGGTTGCGAAAACCTGAAACTGGAGTCCATGCAACCCGAGACGGGTATTCGTGAGACCTACCGGATCGAAGGGGAGTACCAGATTACCAAGGCTGACTACACGACTGGGAAGCTGTTCGAGGATGCGGTCTGCTATTCATTCTACCCGATCGATGTTCATGACGAGCATGGCGTAAAGCCAGAACATCTTTCCGAGGGCGTTTTTCCGACCGTTCCGCTTCGGGCGTTAGTCCCGAAGAACAGCGAAAACCTGATCGTGGCGGGCCGCTGTGTCAGCAGCGATCGTGAGGCGAATTCCGCGCTTCGGGTGCAGGCCTCCTGCATGGCCATGGGGCAGGCCGCCGCCGCGACTGCGGCGCTGGCCGTGGCAAAGAACACCACGCCGCTCAAGGTGCCGTTGAGCGACATTCGAGCCCTGCTCACGCAACACGACGCGATTCTGCCCAGCGCATAGAAGGAGCAACCAAACTGAGACCTGGGCTTGACCATGGAGAATCAACCGATGAAGAAACTGTTTATCCTGGGAGTCGCGTTAATCGGCGTTTTTGCACACGCGGCTGAGCAACCGAATGTGCTGCTGATTGCGATCGACGATCTGAATGACTGGATTGGCTGCCTGACGGACAAGGATGCGCCGGCGGATGCCGGGCATCTGACCGGGCAGGGACACCCGCAGGCCTCGACGCCCAATATGGATCGCTTGGCGAAGCGAGGCGTACTGTTCATCAACGCACACTGTCAGGCGCCCATTTGTCGGCCCTCACGCACGAGCTTTATGTCCGGCCTGCGGCCAACGACGAGCGGGATCTATGCCAATCGACCCCAGTACGATGCGAAGGCTCCTCTCAAACCGGGCAGTTCGGTGCCCTGGATGACCAGGCGCTTCGAGCAGGCTGGCTACGATGTGTTCGTGGCGGGCAAGATCCTGCACGGCAGCAGGAACCAACCGCTCGGAGGTACGCCCTGTTTCAAGACGGGGCAGGGGCCTTACCCGCCGGAAAAACTGGGCGTTCCAGCTGAGATCGCCAAGCCGAGCATCTGGGACATCGGGGCCTATCCGGAAAACGAAGAGGACTATACCGACCTGCGCATCGCCCGTTGGACCGCCCGCAACATAAGCAAGCCCCACAAGACCGGGGACAATCCGCGCTTCATGGCGCTGGGCTTCTACAATCCGCACCTGCCGCTGTTCGCGCCCAAGAAGTGGTTCGATGTGGCGCCGTCAAAGAATGACGTCCTGCTTGGCGCGGCGCGCGACGATGATATGGACGATGTCCCCGAGATCGCGAAGCGCATCAATACACGGGTGAGCTTCATGAAGGCTCACCGCTGGGCCGCAGACAACGAAGAGAACCTACGCCTGACGACTCAGGCCTACCTCGCCTGCACCAGCGCGATGGATGGGGCACTGGGCGAGCTGATCGATGCACTGGATAACAGCGACATGGCCGGCAACACCTGGATCGTCGTGTTCTCGGACCACGGCTGGCACCTTGGTGAGAAGAACGCACTGGCCAAGCAGACGCTGTGGACGCGCTCGACCCGCGTGCCCATGATCATCGTCCCGCCCAAGCGCATGAAGGACATGCCACGCGGCGTCCGCTGTGACCGGCCGGTCGAACTGCTGGATGTGTACCCGACACTAGTCGCGGCCGCAGGCCTGACGTCTAAGAAGACCGACGAGCACCTCGACGGCCTGAGCCTGCTGCCCTGGCTCGTGTCCCCGGCGCTGGAAAAAGATCGCCCGGCGATCACCACGATGTACGCCCACAACCACAGCGTGGTCGACACCCGTTACCGCTATACCCGCTACGCGGATGGCAGCGAAGAACTTTACGACCGCCAAAGCGATCCGCATGAGTTTGGCAATCTCATGGATCGTGTTGGGGTCCAGCCGCAGCTCAAGGCGGTTGTCGAGAAACTCGCGCCCTGGATTCCCAAAAAAGAAGCGGGGAAGCCGGATCTGGTGGATGACCGGGTGCATTGAATGAGGACTTCCGACCGGACTGTATTCGCTGTCTATTGGCCAGCCAATTTTCCGGAAGCGTAGTCCAAACATGTGAAACTGTTCACGAAAGGTAACACAAACGGATGAGAAAACGATGTTACATAGCGGCCATGCTGGTATGGAGTGTTCTGATCGGCGTAACTTCAGCGGATCCCCTTTCCGAAACATTTAGACATCCGCCGGAAGCGGCCAAGCCGTGGTGCTATTGGTATTGGGTCGCAGGTGATATTAGCGCTGATGGGATCACGAAAGATCTGGAGAATATGGCGGAGATTGGCATTGCGCGCGCGATGATCGGTAATGTCAACGTGGGGTTGAAAACCAATAACGGGGAAGCCGCTCCCGTTAAAATTCTTTCTCCCGAATGGCGCGAACTGAAAATGCATGCGCTGCGCGAGGCGAAGCGGGTTGGGGTCGATATCTATTTCTTCAACTGCCCAGGCTGGAGCCAGTCCGGCGGCCCGTGGATCAAGCCGGAGCAGTCGATGCGGCGTGTGATCTGGAAGGAGTTCGCCTCCAGCGGAGGCGTATTTAAGCAGAATCTACGCGCGAAAGGGGTGCCGGGCGGGGGTAGTCAGGATATAGCCGTGCTGGCGGTTCCGAAGCTCAACAGTGTTTCGATCGAAGGGGAACGAACGGAGAAGCAATACATCTTCTCGCACACCGAACCGTTTGCCGCTCGTTCATTATCCGTTCACGGTGCCGTGAAGGGGGCCCTGTTTGCCGTCCGAAACGGAACGCGCGAACGCGTTGCGACAATCGACGTCAAGGCTGGGAATTCCAAGACTGATTTCCTTGTGCAAGAGCCACAAACGGTTAGTTTTCCGGATGTTCAAGCGCAGCGGTTTGAACTCGATTATGGGTCAGCTAAAGCATCAAAGCGCAAGAACAAGGTAGAAAAAGCACCGGTTCGTGTGGTTCTGTCGTCCGAGCCGAAAGTGGCGCAGGTACTCAATAAGCAACTGGGGCGCATGCATCCCACTCCCTCGCCAACGTGGAACTCCTACATTTTTAAGGAGTCCGTCGAGCCAAACGATTCATCGGTGCTGATTCAGCAAAAACAGATTATCGACCTCAGCGACAATCTCGGCGCCGATGGCGTGTTGAACTGCACCTTGCCCAAAGGCGACTGGCGGATCCTCTATTTCGGGATGGTCACAACAGGGAAAAGAAATGCTCCGGCCGCACCGGAAGCTAGCGGACTGGAAGTCGATAAGATGAGCCGTAAGCACACGGAACATCACTTTAATGCCTATATCGGCTCGCTTATGAAACAGATGACCCCTGAAGAAAGAGCCGCCTTCAAAGGGATTACGAGTGACAGCTACGAGGTGGGCTCGCAGAACTGGACCGACGGTTTTGCCGCAGAGTTTGAGAAACGGAACGGCTACAATCCGATTCCGCTTCTGCCCACATTTACCGGCACGGTGATCGATAGCGCAAAAGTTTCGGATCAATTCTTGTGGGACCTACGCCGCACGGTGGCGGATATGATTGCCGAATACTATATGGGCGGGCTTCGAGACGTGGCGAATGAACACGGGCTGGTGCTCTGGTGCGAGCCGTATGGGCATTGGGGATTCGCTGGCGACTTTACGATTTACGGCGGCTATGCCGACCAAATTGGCGGCGAGTTCTGGTCGAAAGGAAAGCTGGGCGATATTGAATGCCGGGCCACCAGCTCCGTTGCGCATACCTACGGAAAACGTCGAACGTATGCGGAAGCATTCACTAGCGGACTCAACCTTGCTGATAACCCCTACAGCTGCAAGGCGCGCGGCGAACGGATGTTCTGCGACGGGATTAACCACTTCGTCCTGCACGTCTATGTCCATCAGCCTCGTGACGGTAAGATGCCCGGGAGGAATCCGTGGTTTGGCACCGCGTTTCATCGGAATACGCCGTGGTTCAACGAAGCGCAGTCCTGGGTGAAGTATCTGCAGCGCTGTCACACCATGCTCCAGTGGGGCGAGCCGGCTAACGATGTGCTGGTCTATATCGGCGATTTCGCTCCGCAAATGACCGGTCCCGCCAACCCCGTTCCAGCTGGATGCCAGTACGATTATGTCGGCTCCGACGCGATCCTGCGCAAACTCGATGTAGTGGACGGCAAATGGGTCACCTACGACGAAAACGCCCCGACCCGGATTTCTGCGAGCTGGCCGGTGATGACGATTCCGCCCACGCTCAAATACATCCGCCCGCATATTCAGACGCGGATCGATGAACTCGAAAAGAAAGGTGGCAGGATCATCCGCTCGGTTCCCGTAACCGCAAAGCAACTGAACCTGCCGCCCGCGGTGTCCGGCGAGAGCTGTGCCATCCGCTGGATTGAACGGAAGCAAGCTGATCAGCACCTGTTCTTCCTCTCGAACTTTGAAAAAGCGGGCGCGTTTTCGGTCACGTTACGCGTCAAAGGAAAACAGCCGGAGTTGATGAATCCGGTGACGGGCGAAATCAAACAAATCGCGCGCTACGAAGAGACGGCGACCGGAACGAAAATCGAAATCGACGTGAACGATCCCTCCGATTCGTTCTTCGTGTTATTCCGCGAAGAGGCGACCGCGCCTTCCGTCGTTAGAGCGTCGGCACCGGTCATGGAACTTGACCTGTCTTATAACGATAAAGGCGAACTCGTCGCCGAAACCGGAAAGACGGGAACCTATAAGCTCACGATGAGCGACGGTTCCACACGGTCGGTCACGATGGGTGACGGCTCCGCGAAGCCTGAAGAAGAGCGCGCAGGCATCGTAATCAAGAAGGCTCTCTATGGCGTACCCGGAGTTCCGGAGAAGCAGGTTGACGTTACCGAAAAGATCCGGGCGCAGGTGTCCGCCGGCCAGATGAAGATAACAGGAAGCAATGAACTGGCGGGACGAGATCCCGCATTTGGTACCAAGAAGCGACTGGAGCTGGTTTATACATTAGACGGCAACGTCCACGAGGTCTCAATCCCTGAGGATGAAGCGCTAGAGTTGTCCGGCAGGAAAACTGGAGCGGGCAAGGCTTTGCTTGAGCTCACTGACTGGAAAACCGAATCGACCGATAACGAAGGCTTCACCGAAACGCGCGTGGCCGAATTCAGCCTCCCGAAAAGAATCGCCAAAGATCAGCGCGTGGTGCTGGATCTGGGCACGGTCGAGATGATGGCGCAGGTCACGCTCAACGGCAAAACCTTCGACACACTCTGGATGCCGCCGTTTACAATCGACGTAACCGACGCGCTAGAAGCGGGACAGAACAAACTCTCTGTTCGGGTCACTTCGACGACGAGAGGAAAGCCCAAAATGGGCGAAACCGTTCACTTGAAGAGCCGCTCGGTTAAAACCATTAGAACTGGAGATGAAAGATGATGAAGCTGCGCCTGTTGTCCTTACTACTTTTGGCATTTCCCCTAAACGGCCTTGCTGCACCCGCAATCCTGGTCGAAGCCGAGGGGTTTGAGAGTTACGGAGGATGGTCCCTCGATACTCAGTTCATGGACGAGATGGGCTCCCCTTATCTGCTCGCCCACGGTACCGGTACGCCGGTTGGCAATGCGGTCACAGTTGTCGAGTGCCCCGAGGCCGGTCAGTTCCGGGGCTGGGTCAGAACTTTTGACTGGGTCGCGAGGTGG
>JABGPF010000341.1 GCA_018645065.1 Phycisphaerales bacterium | reverse complement strand
TGAGGGTTTTCACTTTATATCGCAGTATTCGCGGTGTGACACTCAGGTCGCGTGCTGAGGCGGCCATGTTCCCGTAGGTGCGTTTCAGCGAGTCTACTATTATGTCGCGCTCGAACAGGTCTACGCGATCCTGCATTGATCCTGTTCCACCGGTGCCTGAGGCGTCGGCGGTCTGGAGGGTTGGGGGCAGGTGGTGCCCGTGTATCACGCCTTCGTTACTGAGCAGGACCGCCCGTTCGATGCAGTTTTCCAGCTCCCGTACATTCCCGGGCCAGTGATATGCGACCATCATGTTGATCGCGGGTGTAGAGATGCGTCGCACCTTCTTACCCATCGACTTGGAATACGACTCGACAAAATAGTCGGCCAGCAGCAGGATGTCGTCTTTCCGCTGGCGCAGGGGCGGCAGGAAGATCGGGAAAACGTTTATGCGGTAATAAACGTCCTGTCTGAACTTGTCCTCTTCTACGAGTTGCTCGAGATCGCGATTAGTTGCGCAGATAATGCGAACGTTTGCCTTCATGGTGACGTTGCTTCCGACGCGTTCGAACTCGCGTTCCTGGAGCACTCGGAGAAGCTTCACCTGAACCGCCGGTGAAAAGTCGCCAACTTCGTCGAGGAAAAGCGTTCCGCCTTCAGCCTCTTCGATGCGTCCTTTGCGTGCCTGGATCGCGCCGGTAAAGGCGCCTTTTTCATGGCCGAACAGTTCGCTCTCGAGCAGATTCTCGCTAAGCGCCGCACAATTCACCTTTATGAACGGACCCTTTGCCCGCAGGCTCGAATAGTGCAGCGCGTGGGCGACAAGCTCCTTGCCCGTGCCTGACTCACCGCGGATAACCACCGTGGTGTCCCCGCCGGCGACCTGGTGAATTGCACTGTAAACCTCGCGCATAACGCCGGAATTACCGATGATGTTCTCCGGGCGGAATCGATCTTCAAGTTCGTGCTGGAGTCGCGTGTTCTCGTCTTCGAGCGCCTGACGGGCCGCTGCTGAGTCGCGACGTGACTTAACGTTGCCCGCGATGGCGCTTGCGATAATGCTCAGTACGCGAACGTCTTCACCGAGATTCGCGTGCTCGTCAAACGGGCGGTCAGCCGATAGCGTACCGACGGCCTGGTTGGCGATCGAGATCGGGACGCAGATGAAACTCATCTCTCCGTCGCCTGCTTTTTTGCGGCGTTGGAGGCGATCGAGGAACATGGGCTCTTCTGATATTTTGGGCACGACTGCTGGTTCGTTGCTCTGCAGCACTCGCCCGGTGATTCCTTCACCGCAATTATATCGCACCGCTCTTCCCTGTGAATGGCTAACGCTGTGTGCGACGTCAAACACCAGTTCAGTTCCGTCGGGTGAGAGTAGCATAATCGTCCCGCGACTCATATTCAGATCGCGATCGAGGATGTCGAGCACCTCTTCGATCGTCTGTTGCTGGTTCATGTCTGAGACGAGTACGCGGCTTGTTCTGTATAGCGCGTTCAGTTCCCTGGCGTGCCGGCCTCTGGAGGGATCTGAGACGTCATTGTCATCATTTATATCACTAGTGCCATTTTCTGTCATCATCGGATCACATCCTTCCGGGAGTGTGTTTTTACTCCCATTGTGCGACATTATTGTACTATTACGGGTCGCTAATGACAATAGGGTGCTTTTTTGTTGTTTTTTGCGAGGTCGCTGTTTTTGCATAAAGCCTTAATCGCATGCAGCTTATGTAAAATAAGCCGTTTTGGCACGCGATATGCTTTCACCTTGATAGCCTGGCGAAATGGTCGCAGGTACTGTTTGAGTACGAGCAAAAGGAATAGTAAGATGAAGATGCCGATGGGACGAACAGGAGCGGTTGGCGCCGTTCTCGGAATTGTGTTCCTGCTTTTGGCAGGACCGGTAATGGCGGCCGACGTTGTGGATGAGGCCAAAATAAAGGCAGCCCTCCAGGGCGTCCCCGCTGAATTGTTGATGCTGGACGGTAAACCGGCGACACAGGAACAACTCGAAGCCGCCATCCCGCTATCCGGAGCCTACGACAATGCCGAAGCCGTAATTTCCGAAAAGAAAGAAGTTGTCATTGACGGGAAGACCGAAACGGTGGAAATATACCGTCTTCGCGACGCACCTGAAAAGCTGAAGTGGTACGGTGCAGTTCTCTGGACCGCACTGGCTGCGTTTTTGGTGTTCTTCATGCAGGCCGGTTTCGCCATGGTCGAAACAGGCTTCACCCGAGCCAAAAACGCCGTCAATATTATCATGAAGAACGTTATGGACTTCTCGATAGGTTCGGTCGCATTCTTCCTGGTCGGTTTCCACTTGATGTTCGCTGGAGACGAACCGCTGTTCCTGCTTGGCGCCACAGCCGGTGGAGACTGGGGCTTTACCTTCTGGATCTTCCAGGCGGTGTTCTGTGCGACCGCGGCGACGATTGTTTCCGGGGCAATGGCTGGGCGAACGAAGTTTGTCTCCTACCTGGTATACAGCGGTATTATCAGCGCCTTGATCTATCCGGTATTTGGATCGTGGGCCTGGGGCGGGTTGCTTGACGGCGGCGGATGGTTGGAAAATATGTCGTCCCCGTTCTGTGACTTCGCAGGCTCGACTGTAGTTCACTCGATTGGCGGATGGTTGGCGTTGGCTGGGGCGCTCATTCTCGGTCCTCGCATAGGTAAGTACGGACCCGACGGAAAGCCCCGCGCAATCATGGGTCACAACATCCCGATGGCGTCTCTGGGCGTGTTCATCCTCTGGTTCGGATGGTTCGGTTTTAACGCCGGAAGCACAACAACGCTTGACGGAGAATTGGGTCGCGTAGCGGTAACCACGTGTCTTGCCGCAGCGGCGGGCGCCCTGTCTGCGATGGCGATTACCTGGATTCGATCCGGGAAACCGGATGGTTCGATGACGCTCAACGGCGCCCTTGCCGGACTGGTTGCTATTACCGCCGGATGCTACACCGTAACTCCCGGAGCCTCGATGTTGATTGGCCTGCTGGCGGGCGTTCTGGTCTACCTCTCGGTGTTGTTTATCGATTCGGTGCTGAAGATTGACGATCCGGTCGGCGCCGTCAGCGTTCACGGTGTGTGCGGCGCCTGGGGCACGCTCGCCTGCGGATTGTTCAACGCCGAGAAGACCCTGGGTATTGGCGACAGCAGTTCGGGATTGTTCTACGGCGGCGGGGCGTCACAGTTGCTGACGCAGCTGACCGGTGTTGGAGTCGCGTTCGCATGGGCGTTCGGTCTGGGGTTGGTGATGTTCATGGTCATCAAGAAGACAATCGGCCTGCGAGCAAGCCGAGAAGAAGAACTCCGCGGATTGGACGTTAGCGAACATGGTATGGAAGCGTACGCAGGGTTCCAGATCTTCGCGACGACCTGATCACTTGACAACCATAGAGAACCAAAGAAAACGAACCTTAACAGGAAATAGAACAATGAAACTCGTAGTAGCATACATTCAGCCCGAAAAAATAACCGACGTAAAACAAGCGCTATACGCAGCCGATGTCTTCAAAATATCCGTCACCAACGCGATGGGCTGCGGACAGCAGAAAGGTTACCACGAAACCTACCGAGGCGTAGACGTCGAGGTGAACCTGCTGAAGAAGACACGCCTGGAAATTGCGGTAAACGCCGAATATGTGGACGCGACAGTCGAGGCGATCGTAAAGGGCGCCCGGACTGGCAATATCGGCGACGGTAAGATTTTCGTCCTACCGCTCGAACGCTGCGTACGCATTCGCACCGGCGAAGAGGGCAGTGAGGCTGTCGGTTAATACCGCAGTTGGAAAAATCGGAAAAATCGTTTTTTCTAACTTCTGCATAGTTATCTTGCCGATGCATAAGAATGTAAGAATGCAGCCATATGAACAAAATACGCCTGGTAATTACGTCACAAACTGAAAGGAAATCATTGTGAACAAAACCAACCGTACGACTATTCTACTTTTAATAGCCCTCCTGGGAATCGCCGGACTTTGCATGGATGTTCGAGCTGAAGACGCAAAAAGCCAGAGCGAGACAACCTGGCTGGCTGCGGCGGACACGAAGGTCAGCATTGAACCGGTCGGCGCAAAGACCGCGTCGGAGCCGGCGTTGAAGGAATGGGAAAAGCCCGTACCCATCGGCCTCTACCTTGACTACACTCTGACGACTGACTACATCTGGCGCGGGATCAACCTCAGCGAATATCGCGGTGAAGGCCGCGAAAAGCTCAACCATCAGCTGACCGCGGGCATCAACTACGATACCGGCGATTTTGGCACGTTCGACTTTGGGGTCTGGTTCGAATGGTACGGAGCCAACGATAACGTCCAGGGCGCCGGCGCGGGCAATCTACAGGAAGTAGACTACACATTCACCTGGACGTACGATCTGTCGAAATGCATGCCTTCAGTGCCCGTAGAACTATCGATCGGCTGGGTCGGTTATGACTTACCGCAACTTCGCGGTGACGGCAGGTTCACAAACGAATACTTCATCGGGCTGGCGCTCGACGATCAGGCCCTGTTCGGTGAGAACTGGTTCGCTTTGAACCCCACGGTAACCTACTACCAGGACCTTGACGATGTCGCATCGGTGGGGCAGGCGTCGTGGCTCGAATTCGGAATAAGCCACGAATTCGCACTGGCCGACTGCCCGCACATGGGCACGATACCGATTATCAAAGATCTGACGCTAACGCCCTCGTTCGCGGTGACTGTTGACATCGGGTACATCGATTCAGGCACGCGGATCGCCACTAACCAGTACGGTTTGGCAGTTGGTTACGATCTGGGTCAGGCTCTGAATCTGCCCGAGCAGTACGGTAGCATCAGCCTTACCGGATTTCTGAACTACTCCGATGCAATCGCCGACGACTCGCCTAACATAAACCTGAACGACGAGTTCTGGGGCGGGTTCAGCGTTGGTTGGGAATGGTAATAAATAGAAGTCTCTTAAAAATCAGAGCCCCGGAGGGGTGACGGAAACGCCGCAACGCGACTCCATCACTCTTCGGGGCTCTAAGTATATCAGGATCTAACTGGACCGGGCGGTAAGTGGAATTCTCGGGCCTTACCCGCGGCGTGGCGCCGCAGGCTTTTGGGTGTCAGTTATTCGGAACGCCAATAGGCAATCGGGTTTTATATCGGTCCGTCGGCGTTGTCGATCATTGCGACAATTTCGTCACGCGTCTGGCAGGCTCGCAGTTCTGTGCGGAACGCTTCGCGATGAACGTGTCGGAAAATGGTTTCCATCGCCTGCAGATGTTCGTCGGCGTCGTCGCTGCTGGAAAGGAGCAGGAGCACCATGTCAACGGGCTGACCGTCAAGTGAATCAAATGTGATTCCGCCCGCGCTGCATCCGACTACGGCGACGGCCTGCTTAACGCCCTTGATTCGAGCGTGCGGGAACGCGATGCCCTTGCCGATACCCGTTGTGGCTTGGGCTTCGCGGGCGAGTATCGCAGCGGTGATGTCGGCTACGCTGTCGGCTGAGACTGCGCCGGCTTCGGCCAGCGAGCCGATCAGTTCGGCGATAACTCCGTCGCGCGTGGTCGACTCAAGGCGCGGAATAATCGCATCGGGGATAATAAGATCCGAAAGCTTCATCGTGTCACTCCTGTATAATGCTCCAGCCATAACTATACCTCAGTTAGTATTGTTTGTGTTAATTTATTTCATGCCTGCATAGTCGGAAGGCGGGTCTAGTGGGATGGTAAACGCCTGGTACAGTTCATCAACTCCGCGGCA
>JABGPF010000013.1:17517-39043 GCA_018645065.1 Phycisphaerales bacterium | reverse complement strand
GGTGGTGACTGAGGACATCTTCATCCTACCGTCGCTGGTTGGTAAATCCGGTAGCGGCGAACCGCTCATGCATACCGGATACATACCCCTGTTCACGGAACAACTTATCAAGAACAAGTACCTCGACGTGGGGGTGTTCACATGATTTTAGGTGAATCGGCCGTTTCGCTCAATATGACCCAACAGATTGTCGCCAGTGTCGCGATGATGCTGACCACCACGGTCGCCGTTCGCATCGGCGCCAGACCGCTGGGCGAATTGATCCTGCGGCGAGAGAGGCATTACACGCTGGTTCTGGGCGGTAGCCTGCTGATGACGGTCAAACCGCGAAGCGTGACTGTTCTGTCGTTTATCCTCGTGTTCGTGTTGGCGATGATAGCCTACGCAATTACCGGGGGTATTCTCGGTATCCTGGCGGGCATCGGACTGGGACTATTCATCCCGACGGTGTTCATTAAGCATCTGCGAGAGAAAAGGCTCAATAAACTTAACGATCAACTCGTAGGCGGAATCCAAACGCTCTCCTCGGGCGTGCGCGCCGGGTTGAACCTCGTCCAGGCTTTGGAGCTGGTCGCAAATGACAGCCCCTCGCCGCTGCGACAGGAATTTGCGCACATGGTGCGAGAGTACGAGTTTGGTATCTCGCTTGAAGACGCGATGAGTAACGCCTCAGAGCGAATAGGCTCCGGTGACTTTGGGCTTCTGTTCGCTGCTTTGCTGACTCACCGAGAACGAGGCGGAAACCTTGGCGAGACGCTCGATAAAATCTGCGATGCTATTCGCGAGATACAACGGCTTGAGCATCGCGTAGATTCGCTTACCGCACAGGGGCGCGCAACGGCGAGGTTCCTGGGCGCCATGCCTGCGGTCGTTCTGACGATCGTCTATTTTATAGTTGATCCGATCGGGGTCGAGGCGATGTTCAGCAGCACCGCGGGCAAGGTTATTATTGCCGCCATCATAGTCCTGAACATCCTGGGCTTCTTGTGGATCAGGAAGATCATGGATATTGACATCTAACTGCAGAGCACACTGAAATATGCTTGCCTTAACAAACATAGCGATGATATTGGCCGCTAAAGTCGACTATCCTAATGAGGATATCGTGGAAATCGGTCTGCATATTGGGATATTCCTGCTGGTGACCTTGTTTGTGATTGCGATCTTCCGCCAACCTTACGAAATCACGGTCTCGCACCAGCGTAAATCGTCGATTGAGTCAGGGCATGGCGACAGGCAAACCGTGTTTGAAAATCCGATGTTGCGCCCGTTGCTGTGGATTATGCTTTCGATGGCCTACAGGATGGCGTTGCCCCGTCTCAAGGAATGGATTCGCGTTAAACTCCTTTCTTCGGGTAATCCGAACTATTACTCACCGGAAGAATATCTGGCGTTATCGCTGTTTTACGGAACGATGATTGCGTCGATAATTACCGCGTTCTATGTTATCGCACTCGGTGGTTTCAGCATTATTTCGATGATGTTGGGATTTGCCGGCGGTATGGGCATGACGATCTTCCAGTTGCGGGAGACTGCGGGCAAGCGTCTTAGAACGATCGCGAAACGCGTACCGTATGCCCTGGACCTTATATCGCTGGCGATGAGCGCCGGTGCGACGTTCACAGAGGCGATCGGAACAGTTGTCCGAGAGGGCGACGAGGATCCATTCAACGAAGAACTCAAAATTGTGCTCGCTGAAATCGAACTGGGAACCACGCGGCGCCAGGCGTTGCAAAACCTGGCTGAACGAATTCCGATCGATATGCTCAGGAGCATTGTGGCAAGCGTTATCCAAGCCGAAGACCTCGGCACCCCGCTTGCGGACGTGTTGCACTCTCAGGCGTCGCTTCTGCGGTTGCAGCGGTCAGTCCGAGCTGAAAATCTCGCAGCCGTTGCGTCCGTGAGGATCATGGTCCCAGGCGCCCTGATATTGTTAAGTGTTATCCTGGCCGTTTTTGGTCCGGCGGTTGTACGATTTATTGATGGTGAAGGGATATTCTAATGGCTGTAGGCGCTCAAGCTGAATTGATTTACGTCAGGGGTCCTCAAGCCGGTCAGCGAGCTGCGCTGACGCTGGCGGTTGTCACTGTAGGCAGGGGGCAACAGGCCGATGTGCAACTTACCGAAGAGCACGTGTCGAGAAAACAGTTCCAACTTACCCTTACTCAGGACGGATGGGTGTTCGAGAATCTTTCTCCGCTCAGAAGTCGGGTTAACGGGAAAAAATACAAAACGGGTAAAAAAATCTTCCTGGACACAGGTGATGTTGTCGCCGTAGGTTCGGAAACCGAACTCCTGTTCGTAGCTTCAGGCGACGATCCCGAAGCGGCGTTGATAGCCTACAGGCAGGGCGATGGGGCCTCAAAGCCCAAACCGGCGCCAACTGCGCCAACCGCGCCTCCTGCGCCGGGGTCTCAGGCTGGCGGAGGCGATGAGAAGGCAGTTGCGCTTGAGGAAATCGAAGCGACGAAACCCGCCGCAGGGAACGAATACGAAGACGACGAGGAAGAAGCCGAACTGGACGATGAGCAACTGGCTGCGTTGGCGCAAAAAGCCAAGGTTAAAAAGTATGCGATAATCTTCGGGGCGTATCTGGGCGGACTCGCTGTTGTTGTTCTGCTTTTGGTTATGATGCTCCCTGAAAGGGGTACGCACACAAAGGGCGGGCGTCCGGTCAGGCTGAGTGTCGAGGAGATCGACGACTACATTAACGCCAGGCTCAGCAGGGACAGGAACACCGCCGAGGCCAACATAGCTCAGACGAAGGCTCTTTTGTTTCTACAGCGAACCAACGAGGTTGATCATTTATACAGAGCTATTTACGCGTTCAAGCTCGCCAAGGCGCACGGAAAGGTGTTAAGCACCGAAAATGAGCGTTTGTTTAAGGATGCGTCCAAGAGGCTTACGAATCAGGTTTGGGATAAGTACCTTAATGCGTATGCGCATGAGCGTGCTACTAGATTTGTACCCTCTGAGCGCATTTTCCGTGAGATTCTGGATATGATCCCTTCATTAGGGCAGCACGGTGAGTCCAATGAACTAAGGGAGAACATCAAAGCCCACATAGCCTACATCAAGATATCCAAGGGCGGTAGCACCAGAGGCTGATGCCTGCACGTTACAGGCAGGTTTGGAATTGAACGACCTAACGACTTAACGACTGAACATCAGGCATTGCATTCGCCATTTCCCAATTGCCGCCGCCGTTACTAATTACTTATTGCCATCGGCTCTGCTATCTGCTATCTTCTCGCCCTACTATTTAAATCGCTGTGCGAGAGGACTAACAAATGAGCCAGGAACTAGCTTACGCCCTGATAACACCATACAGCTTGTACAAAAGCCGCACCGGCGGAATCATCGGACGCCTTTTGGCACATCCGAGCCTCGAACTTGTCGCTGCTCGAATGTTCGTCTTCTCCGACGAATTCCTGGACGAATACCAGAAAATCATCTGTCCAAGCGCGATGGATCAGGGAATTGAGGATGCGTGGCACGCATACATCGACGAGTCGCTGCGGCGGGAAAATCCCTGGGGCGTGCTGCCTCGATGCATGCTGCTCCTGTTACGCGGTGAAAATGCCGTGCGATGCCTCAAGGAAGAAATCATCGGTTCGTTCACCGAGCAACCCGTAGGCGACACAGTGCGGGGTACGTTCGGAGACTTTATTCGTGATCGCGAAGGCGGAATACGCCACTTCGAACCGGCGGTTATCACGTGCCCGGACCCGTCCTTGAATGACCAGCATCTACAGTTGCTTGCAAAGCATGCAGTCCAAGACGGCGGGATACTCGAAGGCCAGTACAAGTACGACGACCCGAACGTGCAGTGCTCGCTGGTTATGCTCAAGCCTGACAATTTCTACAAGCCTTCGAGGCGCCCTGGAAACATTATCGACACCTTCAGCCGCACCGATCTGCGAATCGTTGGGGTAAGACTATTCAACATGACTGTCGCCAAAGGGCAGGAATTCTACGGACCGCTGGAGGAAATATTCGCCAGCAAACTCAAATTCCTCGTCGCCAAGGGCGCCATGAAGGCGATGGACGGCGCGTTTGACTTCGAGTTCACCGAAGATGACGCAGACGTATTGGCCGATCATCTGGCCCAACGAAACGCCTCCTGCGAGTTCAATAAGATAGTCGAATACATGACCGGCGTTGACCCCAACTCGGTGGATGAATCGCAATGGCCAACCGCGTCGAACGCCAAATGCCTGGCGATGCTCTACGAAGGGCCCGACGCAATATCGCGTATTCGCCATGTGCTCGGTTCGACCGATCCCAGCAAGGCCGAGCCCGGAACCGTGCGAAGCGACTTCGGACGCGATTTGATGAGAAACGGCGCGCACGCCAGCGATTCGCCCGATAATGCGATTCGCGAACGCGGGATCGTCGGACTCTTCGAAAACGAAACCGATACGTGCGATATCTCCGAGCTGATAAACGCGTATCTCAGCGACAGGTGATTTGAATGCTGGCGATTAGAACCGTTCCGCTTGGTTCCTTCCAGACCAACTGCATTATAATATCCGGCCCCGATGGCGGTGAATGCTGGGTTGTTGATCCGGGTATGCGCCCGGGACCGGCGATTGAGTACGTTCGCTCTGACGGGTTGAACCCCACCCGGATACTCCTGACTCACGGACATTGCGATCACATAGCAGGAGCAGATCAGTTCAGGGACGCATTCCCCGGCGTGCTGGTCTGCTGCCCGGAAAAAGACGCTGGTATGCTGACCGATCCGGACACGAACCTCTCTGGACCGTTTGGGATACCGATGGCGATCGCCCAGGCCGATGAAACGATTAACCCAGGCCAAGAGCTGACATTCGGCCAAACGATCTGGACGGTGCTTGATACTGCCGGGCACACGCCAGGCGGCGTGAGTTACTACTGCCCGGGAGAAAAACTGGTTATCGTCGGCGATAGCCTGTTTTCCATGAGCATCGGACGCACCGATCTACCAGGTTCGAGTCACACGCAACTTATAGACAACATCCGCAACAACCTGCTGACGCTGCCGGATGATACGCGTGTTATTCCCGGACATGGACCAGAAACGTCCATTGGAATTGAACGTGCGATGAATCAATATTTGCAATAACCCCTATTGTGATAGAACTTTGTTGACATTTTGGTCGTATCAAAGTACGATATGGTTATTCAGAGTGTCGACGGGCGGATGTTGACGCCCCGGAGCTCAATTCATTTAATATGTTATAATACATATCGTTAGGGATTCGATAGCGGCTTGCAAGCAGGCCGATTCGGGTTGTGCCCAGTGCGGATGAGCATCTGGACAAAATGTCGCCAATATTTGTCAGTTTTTAATAAGTATTAAGGATTGTGTACGTGGCTTCTATTCGTGTAATACAGGGCCCAGACAAAGGTCGCACCTTTGAGCTGCGTGCTGGCGACAATGTCGTCGGACGCGAGAATGACGCTACGATTGTACTTAACGATCAGACCGCATCACGCGCCCACTCGTGCATTAGCGTGGATAATGGGCAATCGCTGCTCAGCGATGTCGGTTCAGCCAACGGAACTTTTCTCAATGGCGTTCGAATCGGGCAACCCACCGGACTGAAGCGGGGTGATCAGGTTCGCTGCGGTTCGACCCTGCTGGTGTTCCAGGGCGATGCGACAGGAACATCACCGGCTACGGGCACGGGGGTCGATATCGATGAGAATGGAATGCTTGTCGATTCGGCGATTGTGGCGACCGTACCGTCCAGCGAAGATTCAGTTATTATCCCGACCCCAGAAGCCGGCGTCAAAGCCATAGATAACCTCCGCAATCTATACAGACTAATCGCTGATATCTCAACCTTCCTGAACCTTGACGATCTCGTTGAATACGCACTTGAGCAGGTTTTCGACCTCTTGGATGCCGATCGCGGATTCGTTATGCTCATCGACGATTCGGGAAGGATGTCAGTCAAGGCGTCAAAAGGTACAGAGGATTCGTCGCAGAATGATGTCCCACCGGTTTCTCACACCATCATCGACGAAGTGGTTAAGGGGAGAGTCGGTATTTTGAGCTCCAACGCCATGAGCGACAAGAGATTCGCGGGCGGAAAGAGCGTTCACAACTTTGGAATCCGCTCGGCGATTTGCGTACCGCTCATGGGGCGAGATCGCGTGTTGGGCGTTATTCAAGTCGACTGCAGCATCGCAGAAAAATCGTATTCGACCGAGCAGTTGCGTTTGTTGACCGCCGTTGGATACCAAGCCGGTTTGGCGATTGAAAACGTGCAGCTATACCAAGCCGCAGTGCAGTCTGAGCGTCTCGCAGCCGTCGGTGAGACCGTCGCATTCCTCTCGCACAACATTAAGAATATCCTTCAGGCCCTGAATTCGGGCATTGACGTAGTTGAGATCGGTATTAATGCTCGGGACATGGATCGTGTTGACGAGGCCTGGCCGATCGTTGAACGCGGATTGGATCGAATTAACGCACTGATCCTGAACATGCTTGCGTTCTCCAAGGACCGCGAACCGCTGCTCAAGGGCGTGGATGTGGCTGAGGTTCTTCGCGATTGTGTTGAACTGTCTTCTCCCGGCGCCGACGAGCGGCAGATTGCGTTGATAACCGAGCTGCCTGACATGATGGAGATTCCCGCAGACGCCTCCGGGCTCCATCAGGCGTTCCTTAACCTTATCGCCAATGCGCTCGACGCGGTTGAAGACGAGGTTGGCGCCATAACCGTTTCGGTTCGTCTGGACACCATGAATCGCTGCATAACGGTTCAGGTTTCTGATAACGGGAGCGGGATTGATCCGGCCAGGATTAACGATATTTTCACACCGTTCTTCTCGTCGAAAGGGCAGAAGGGTACGGGGCTCGGTTTGGCGGTCACAAAGAAAATCGTCGAAGAGCACCACGGCCAGATTCTGGTCTCATCAGCACCGTCACAGGGAACGACCTTCACCATTCATCTACCAATACAACGCAAAAGCGACACCATCGCCGGACAGAAAGTTTAGTCAGTAACGGCGTGGCAACTGGCAACGGCGAACGGCAACGGCGAACGGCAACGGCGAACGGCAACGGCGAACAGCACTACGACATTCCGACTGCGTCGGGACGAGTGCTGATCCCAATCTACCCCGGTGTGCATAGGGGCTGTCAGCATCGGGATCGTCCGCCAAACAAGACAACGAAAAACGGCAACGACACGCAGTGAGTACTGCCTATCGTTGCCGTTGTCGTTAGTTGTTGTTGTTAGTCGTTGCCGTCGCCAGTTGCCACGCCGTTGTCTATTCGTCGGCGATGTCGCCTTCCAGTGGAAGTTGCGTCTGTTTGTCTTCTTCGTCGATAGCTACTCTTGCGATCGCAACCAGCGTGTCGCCTTTTTTCAGTGATATCACCCGCACGCCCTGGGTTGCTCTTCCGATGGTTCTGAGGCTGCTGATGGCGGCGCGAATTATTTTGCCTTTGTGGCTTATGAGCATCATTTCGTCGACGTTTCTCACGCTCTTGAGCCCGACAACGCTTCCGTTGCGTTCATTGGCCTTTATGTTGATAATGCCCATCCCGCCTCGGGTCTGGAGGCGGTATTGTTCGAAGTCGGTTCGCTTACCGTATCCGTTTTCGCATACTGTAAGTAGTGTCGCCATCTTGTCGACGATGATCATATCGACCACTTTGTCGTCTTTTCGCAGTTTGATGCCTTTGACACCGGCGGCGGTTCTGCCCATCGTGCGTACGTCGGTTTCTTTGAAGCGGATGGCTTGTCCGTCTCTGGTGCCCAGCATGATTTCATCTTCACCGCGTGTAATTGACACGCCGATGACCTCGTCGCCGTCGCCCAGACCGGTGGCTTGGATACCGCCTTTGCGTGGTCTTGAGTATGCTTCCAGCGGTGTCTTTTTGATCTGTCCGTTGCGAGTGGCTGAGACGAGGAATCTGTCGTCGAATTCCCTTACCGCCATGACGGCGCAAATCTTTTCGGACTTATCCATGTTCAGCAGGTTTACGATTGCTCGGCCTTTGGACTGTCTGGCCATTGAGGGTATGTCGTAAACTTTCAGCCAGTGCATTCTCCCGTTATCGAGGAACACGAGCATGTAGTCGTGCGTGGAGGCTACGAACAGTTGTTCGATGAAGTCGCCTTCCTTCGCGTCTGACCCGATAATTCCCTGTCCGCCGCGTCCCTGGCGTCTGTAGGTTGTCAGCGGGATACGTTTGATATAGCCTTCGTGGCTTAGGGTTACCACGACGTCTTCTTCGGCGATGAGGTCTTCGATATTGAAGTCGCCCACGTCTCCGATAATCATCGTGCGTCGCGCGTCGCCGTAGCGGTCTCTTATCTCGTGGATGTCTTCGCGGATGACGTCCATCAGGAGGTGTTTGTTGTTCAGGATCGATTCGTAGCCTTCGATCTCCTCGACGATATCGGAGTAGTTCTTGGCCAGTTTTTCGATTTCCAGACCGGTCAGGCGTTGGAGCTGCATCGCCAGGATGGCGTCGGCCTGTACTCCGGTCAGGTTTTGCGGTTCGCTGCTGACTCGGTCGACGAATTTCTCCGGTAGCAGTTTCCGCACTGTCGCCTGTTCGGTCAGTCGCAGCATGTGGTTCATTAAGCGTTCTTTTGCTGTCGGCACGTCGGGCGACGTTTTGATCAGTTCGATGATCGCGTCGATATCCGCCACCGCGAGGATCAGGCCTTCCAGCAGGTGTGCCCGCTGTCTGGCGCGTCTCAGCAGGAACATTGATCGTCTGCGGATAACTTCTTCTCTGTGGCTTAGGAAGTTGGTCAGCATTTCCTTGAGCGTCAGTGTTCTCGGGCCACCGCTGACCAGTGCGATATTGATAATGCTGAACGTGCTTTGCAGCGGGGTGTACTGGTAGAGCTGGTTCAGTACGACTTCAGGTTCGGCGCCTCGTTTGAGGTCGACGACGATTCGCATGCCTGTTCGGTCACTGTGATCCTGGATATCGGCGATATCGGGTATTTTGCCTGACTTTACGGTATCGGCGATTCGTTCGATAATCGTTGTCTTCAGCACCTGGTAGGGGATCTGGGTGATGATGATCAGGTTTTTTCCACCACGGCTTTGTTCGGTGTGAACTTTACCTCGCACGAGAATTTTGCCTCGTCCGGTGGTGTAACCGTTGAATATTCCGCCCTTACCGCAGATCAGTCCGCCGGTGGGGAAGTCAGGTCCCTGGACGATCTGCATAAGATCTTCGATCGTGCTTTCGGGCTTGTCGATGAGCAGCAGCAGCGCATCGCATATTTCGTTGAGGTTGTGTGGCGGGATGCTGGTGGCCATGCCTACTGCGATGCCTTGCGAACCGTTTACCATAAGGGCGGGGAACTTCGAGGGAAGGACCTTGGGTTCGTTTCGCGTATCGTCGTAGTTTCGCTGCATGTCGACGGTGTCTAGGTTCAGGTCGTGCAGCATTTCGGTGGCGGGGGCGGCCATTCGCGCTTCGGTGTATCGCATGGCGGCCGGTGGGTCGCCATCGATCGAACCGAAGTTTCCCTGCGGGTCGACCAGCGGATATCGCAGCGACCAGTGCTGACCCATTCTAACCAGAGTGGGGTAGACTACGCCTTCACCGTGCGGATGGTAGTTACCCGAGGTGTCGCCCGCGATTTTGGCGCACTTTCTGTGCTTTGAACGCGGTCCGAGGTTCAGGTCGTTCATCGCGACCAGAACTCGCCTCTGACTGGGCTTCAGCCCATCGCGTACGTCGGGAAGGGCGCGATCCATGATGGTGCTCATCGCGTAAGTCAGATACGACTCGCGCATTTCCGACTGCACCGGAAGATCTTCTATCCGCTCATTACCGAAAAGAATCTCCGGTAACACCGGTGCGGCCTCTTCGGCGGATTCTTCCTGCACTGATTCTTCCTGCACAGCTTCGTCCTGTGCGGATTCGTCCTGCACTGATTCGTCCTGCACTGATTCGTCTTGTGCGGATTCGTCCTGTGCGGATTCGTCCTGCGGGAGGTCGTTTGCTTGATTGTCGTCAGCGTTGTCCTTCTTTGCCACCTGCGTACTCCATCAGCAATAGTTACTATGAGAAAATTAAAAATTTAGAATGCTATACTCGTGCGGCTTAGGCGGTGCGTTCCGCGTGGGAAACTCGCTCGGCGGTATGCCCGTTACCGCCGGTGGGATTGTTACATATATCCATATCCAATCAGGTTCGCACATGGTGTTTTCGCGGGCCGGGGCTCCTTTCCCAGCCGGTGGTCTGAAGCGATTGTTACGCCAGACCTCCAAGCCCAGTATGATAGCGTCCAGAGCGTTCAAATACACGCGCAAATGTGGGAAAAACACTCGATATGGGCAAAAAAACGTTTTAGTTTCGACAGGCCCGACGCCCGGGTCTCCGAGACGCCAAACTCGCCTGGGGGCAGCGGGCGGGGGTGAAAGATTTTCCGGTACTATCACCATCGTCCTGATCATTGTATTATGGTCCCAGCACGAGGAATGATATGACCCAAAGCCAAAAAAACATACATATTACCAGGCTGGCGCCATCGCCCACCGGAGCGCTGCACATGGGAAACGCCAGGACGTTCCTGATAAATTTCCTGATCGCCAGGCAACGCAACTGGCGCATACTGATGCGAATGGAAGATATCGATTCGCCCAGAGTGAAACCCTGGGCCGCTCAGCAAGCGCTCGACGACCTGGAATGGATGAAAATCACCTGGGACGAGACTGTGTCCAACCAGTCAGATCGAAATGACGCATATCTGGCCGCCCTGGAAAATTTAACACATCACCAGCACGCTTATCCCTGTGTTTGCAGTAGAAAAGACATTCAACAGGCAGGTGGCGCGCCTCATAATGACGATCATATAACCGTTTATCCGGGCACGTGCAGGGGGAAATACGCCTCGGCGCAGGAGGCGACGCGGCTTACTGGTCGCCCGGCGGCATGGCGGGTGCGGGCGGGCTCTGAGCCGATTGTGTTTACCGACGGGTTTGCAGGCCGCCAGGAGATTGATCTGGCCAGCAGTTGCGGTGATTTTGTGGTTTTTCGCAACGAGGGACTCGCGGGTTATCAACTTGCAGTGGTTGTCGACGACTGTGAGCAGGGCGTTGATGTGATAGTTCGAGGCGACGATCTTCTGGACTCCGCCGCTCGTCAGATACACATGCGCAGGTGTCTGGGGGGCGGGCCTGAACCGGAATATTGGCACGTTCCGCTGGTTACGGGCCCTGATGGTCGCCGTCTGGCCAAGCGTCACGGTGATACACGGTTATCGCATTATCGGGATATTGGCGTTCGGCCCGAGCGGGTGCTGGGTTTATTGGGCTTTTTATGCGGTATGATTGAAACACCGCGAGAAATGGACATGCCCGAACTGCTCGATACGTTTGACTTGTCCCAATTACCGTCCGGTCCGGTGATTTTCGACGAGGCATGCGAGCAGTTTTTACTAAGCTGACGTTCGCCGGATCAGTCGATGTGTAGTAATCGCCAGCCTCCGCTCGGGACACGTGATCGAAAAAGGGTCGCCAAGGTGGAGGGAGACCTTGGCGACCCCTGTAAAGCTGACACCCTGGGACACAGGTGGAGGGAGACCTATATCGCCTTTTGGGTGCAGCGGACAGTCCATCGTCATTATAGAAAACAGGGGAGCGTCGCCCAAGTGTCCTGTTGGCGAGTGTTGATAACTCCTGTTGTATGAGGGTGATAGAACGCTCATGTTACCACAGGGCAAGGCTGTTTGCTGTTAGCGTATCCCGGTAAGCGAGAATCTGTGGTGGGAAAAAATGTTGCGGGTGTTCGCTGGCCTTACCTGCTATGTTTGTAAGTCGCACAATCGTTCGGTTGGTTCGGGAAAAGGTGGTTGACTTGTGCTCAATCTGGTCTATAATTGGCGCTCCTACACGTATCTGTCGCCACTTGTGAGACATACATGGATTTGAGACGTTACAGCAAGCCTTTGGGCCTGCCGCCAATGGCGGTATTATTGATTCTGCTGATCACCGGAGCCGTTATAGCGGCGCCTGCATCCTATGTATATGAGGACGCCAGGGTCAGCGGGAAGGAAATCCACACATTCGCTGACGGAAACGTCACGATTGTACTGGGCGATTTCAAGCTCAAACTCGGTGGGCGAATTGTCACCGGACGCGACGCGGTTATCTGGGTTAACAGTACGAATGTTGGCGTGCTGGCCAGAAATGAGATGACCGTCTTTGTTCAGGGCGACGTTAAGATCAAAGAACCCGACGGGGCGGTCACTTCGGACACCACGACGCTGCTGAAACTGCACCATCAAGGTCGCCTCAGCGCATCGGGGAGAATGTCAAGACGCCTTCCAAAGGATTTCCCGCTCTACCAGACCGCACTGGCCCATCGACGAGCCGGTGTCGCACGCGAGCAGGCGACCACCCAGCCGGCCAAGGCTGCCCCTACGCTGGTTCGCACCGATAACGGTCAAAAACCTGTGACGCCTGTAAAAGACGCCGCTCCCACCGTTCAACTTCCTGTCTCGCTGCGGGCCGATAAGTTTTCCTCGCACGAATTGGGTAAAGGCACGCCCGAGCATAGGCGTGTTACGATCGCTCGCGGTAACGTCTATCTCAGCCAGAAGGGCCTGGACACCGACGAGTTCCTGGAACTGCGCAGCGAGTCGGCTGTTGTGTTCAGTATCCCGTCGAAAAAACGGGCTGATGGTACAAAAACCAGGGAAGCTATCCGCGGAGTATATCTCGAAGGAGATGTGGTTATCTCTCGCGGTGAGCGGTTCTTCCGCGGGCCAAAGGCGTATTACGATTTCATCACAAGCCGCTCGATAATGCCCAATGCGGTGTTCCGAACCGTGCAGAAGCAGAGAAATATTCCAATCTACATTCGCGCCGAAGAGGCAAGAACCCTCTCTGATCGCGAAATGTGGTTCAAAAACGCCAGGATATCCAGCAGCGACTTCTACTCACCGACGTATCATATCGGCGCCAGCCGCGCTTACGTCAAAGAAGTTACGATCTACGAAAATAAAGTCGATCCGGATACTAATCGAACGGTTCGCGGTGATAAGTTGAGCGAACAGAGTTTTCAGGCGAGCATTGACCACACTACCTTTAATGTTAGATCGCTTCCGGTGATGTACTGGCCTTGGACGCGGAAAACCGTAGCTGACGGAAACAGCGCGTTGAAGACTATTCAGGTCGGTTCGGATAACGATCTGGGAACCGGGGTGAACACAAAGTGGCATCTGTTCCGTTTGCTGGGACTGGTCAAGCCCCAAGGCTTCAAAGGCCAGGCGAATATCGGAGCCTACAGCAAGGGTATCCTCGGCGGGGCCGACGTTGAATACCTCCGAGAGAACTTCAGCGGATACATTAACGCACACGGTGTGACTAATCAGGACGGCGACGACGACTTCGGTGACACGCGGAAAGATATTGATTCCCCCGAAAATCGAAGCAGGCTTACCTGGCGACACAAACAGTTCCTCGACAACGATTGGCAACTTCAGGGCGAGTTTAGCTATATAAGCGATCGAAACTACCTCGAGAAATTCTTCCCGACAGAATTCCACTCCGGTAAGGATCAGGAAACGCTGCTCTACGCCAAAAAGCAACGCGATAACTGGGTGTTCGACGTTCTGCTGCAGGCGAAAGTTAACTCGTTCTACACGCGAACCGAATCATTGCCCGAAGCCGGTTTCTACGTGCTAGGCCAACCCATAGGCGAACTGCCTGTGGTTTGGTTCTCGGAAAATCACGCCGGTATCAAGCGATGGCGACCTGATAGTAGTCCTCCTATAGGACCCGCTCTTGACGGTAGTTCCAGCATGGGACGATTTGACACCAGACAGGAAGTTAACATGCCTGTCCACCTCGGACCGATCAACTTCCTGCCGTATGCAGTGGGGCGATTCACGCACTGGACCGAGTCGATGACGCCAAACGGCGAGAAGAACCGTCCTTACGGACAGGTTGGCGTGCGTGCGACCACAAAAATATGGAAAGTTTACCAGAACGTGAAAAGCCGTCTCTGGGACCTCGACGGAATCCGACACATTCTGGCGCCTGAGGCCGTTGCGTTCCTTGCAGACGCCCATGGCGTGGATCCCTCGGACCTGTGGCCTATGGATCCGGGCGTCGAACCGAATATCTCGAATCTCAGCGGATTCAGCGTGGGGCTCACCCAGCGGTTGCAGACCAGGCGAGGGCGTCCAGGCCAGAGACGTATCGTCGATTGGATGCGTTTCAAGGTTGAGGCAGGTGCCTTCTCCAATCGTAACAACAGTATCCCCGCAGATGGACGCGTATTCAGCCACAGCCCCGAATACAGCATCGGGCGCAACTTCGTCAACGCCGAATACGAGTGGAATATCTCTGACAATACACAGTTTGACGCCTCGGGCAACTACGATGTTGCGACCGGAAAGCTCGGGCACCTCGGTATGGGCTTGAACGTCCAGCGCACCCCGCGGTTCAAATATTACCTCGGCCTCTATACGCTGCCGGCGGTTGACAGCTCCGTTGGAACGGTTGGTTTTACATACCAGATGACCGAAAAGTACAGCGTCAGTGTTTTAGAGCAGTATGACTTTGACTTCGAAGGTGGAAAGGGCGTTCGCACTTCACTGCGGCTGACCCGCAAGTTCCCGCGATGGTACGCGGGGCTGGCGTTTGTGTTCGATCAGACCAGAGACGATGTGGGCCTGTATCTGACGCTCTGGCCCGAAGGCGTGCCCGAATTCCGCATGGGCACAGGCAGGCTGAGCCCGCTGGGCGCCAGCGACAAGAACTAAGCGATTTGTTCTCTCTGGTGTAGCAAGGGCATACCCCTATAAGCAAAACAACATTAAAAAGGCCAGCAGATATAGCTATCTGCTGGCCTTTTTAAGTTCTCTGCTTTCGTCCGACTTGCCTGGTTCAGGGTACGATCTGCACTTTGGACCACTTTTCATACAGGCGATCATAAACTTCCTGGATATCGGCGTCACGCATTCTGACGCAGCCCATCGACGACTGCGAACCGATGCTGTCCTGCTCATTGGTGCTGTGGATACCGTAGTCGATCAGGTTCTTTGTGTTCTCGTCGGTCCCCACCAGGGAAATCCACATGCCCTTTTTTCCGAACGGGTATCCGGTCATTCCGTATTCCAGGCGACGGCGCTGTATGCTGTTGGGGGGCGGGTTCCATGCCGCACGCAGAAGCTTACCACGCTCGCGTTTTCCGCTCGGCGTTGTTAATGCTCCGCAGCCCAGGCGCCAGTTTCCCAGCGGTGTTGAGTTGTTCTTGCCCAGGCCAACGGTGTATCGTTTGATGAACACCGGTGGGAGTTTATCTTCCTGGCGATGCAGGAACAGGTCCATCTTGAAGGTGCTTTTGTAGACAACGGCGTGGAAGGGGCCTTTGATCAGTTTGTAGTCGACGCCGGCTTGGAATCTGGACGCGTCGGACAGGCCGTTTATCTGGACGATAAGTTGGCTGGGGATATGCAGGAGTTGCTTCCGTTCGACAGTGGAGGCAAGATCGCCTTCCTTGAAACGATATCGCATGGTGTACGGATCGTCCGGGTTGATCGTGCGTGCGAAGATGGTCGCTTCGGCCAGGTAAGTCAGTTTCGACCTGGCTTCTTCGGCGAGGTCTTCGGCCAGCCCGCCCTGAAACAACGCGTCGGACAGTAACGTTCTGGCCTCGATAAGTTTTTGGGTTTCAAACGCGACGTTGCCAGCCTTGAATTTTGCGAGTGCTTCGGGCTTAGATTTTATGACCGGGCGAGTTGTAGCGCCCTTGTTCGGCGGGATGGTGTGCTTGACGACCTTAACTTTGCTGTTGTTCGATTCATCGTTGGAGTTGTTGCGATTATCGTCGCTGTTTGTGTCGCCGGTGTTGCTGTTGTCTGCAATCTGGTTGTCGCCCGATTGTCCCTCAGGCCAGAACTGCCACGTACCAGCGGTCGCCGCTACAGCTAGAACAACGTATATAAGCCAATGGCTGCTCTGATTGTTGTAATACCTTTTTGCCATTCGATCCGTCTCCTGTGCGAAAAGTCTATCTGTCGCCGTTTCTGGGCAGGCGAAGCAATTCGTTGTTCGTTACGATCATGTTCACCGGTCGGTCGTGCGGTTCTATCGGTAGTTCGTTCAGCAACTGCTCTGAGAACCCCAGCCCGCAGATCAGCGAACCGGTGTGCTCGTCGATGAATCTATCGTAATATCCGCCGCCTCTGCCCAGACGATTTCCACGCCGGTCAAACGCCATCGCCGGAGCCACAATAAGGTCCAACTCACCGAGCACCTTCAGGTTATTGCCCACCGGTTCCATGATGTTCATCGTCCCGGGCGCCAGATCGGTGTCCAGCGAATGAATTTCTATGGCGTCCATCACACCGGGCGCCCGAATTTTCGGGACCGCCACCCGCTTACCGGACGACCATGCCGCCCGGGCGATCTGGCGAGCGTCGATCTCACCGGGCGACGGGACGAATATCATCACGCTACGCGCGTCGGTGAACTCCCGCTGGGCGATCAGCGTGCTTGTCGCGTCGCTGGCGCTACGGGCGGCCTGTGCGGGGTCCATCGCCGCCAGGACAGCTTTTATTTCCGCGCGAATCTGTTGCTTGTCTTTCATTTCTTCTTATCGGTTGTTCTTAGTTTTTTTGCCCAGTCGAGATACGCCCCCATATGTTTCTCGTATCCGCGATCGGTCGGTTTGTAGTATTCGGCCTCTACCCCAAGGTAGTCCTGATCCGGGCTCACGCCGCCAGGATGGTCGTGTGAGTACTGATATCCCTCACCGCGTCCGAGTTTTTTCGCCCCTCCGTAGTGTGCGTCTTTTATGCTTACGGGAACCTGAACGGTGCGACGATTTTTCACGTCCTGGCTCGCGGTCCATATCGCCATCGCAGATGCGTTGGACTTCGGGGCGCACGCCATGTAAATAACGGCTTGGGCAAGGGTTAGCTGGCATTCGGGCATTCCGATACGCTCGGTTATGGTATAAGCGGACGCTGCGATCTGCATCGCGCGGGGGTCGGCGTTTCCGATATCTTCGGACGCCAGAATCGCCACGCGACGCGCGATAAACCGCGGGTCTTCACCGGCGGTCAGCATCCTAGCCAGCCAGTATACCGCGGCGTCAGGATCGCTGCCCCGCATCGATTTTATAAGTGCGCTGGCTGCGTCGTAGTGTTCGTCGCCTTGTGCGTCGTATTTTATGACTTTGGTTTGGATTGACTCCTGGGCGGCTTCGAGGTTGAAAACTATCTTCTGTTTCTTTCCGACTCTCGGTTGGCTCATTACGCCCACTTCCAGTGCGGTAAGTGCGCGTCGGGCGTCTCCGTCTGAGATATTGGCCAAGTGCGCCAGTGCGTCATCGTCGGCGTGGATGTTCAGTTCGCCCAAACCGCGCTGGGTGTCGGTTATCGCACGGGTCAGCAGTTCGATGATGTGCTCTTGGCCCAGTGGTGAGAATTCGAATATCGTCGAACGCGACAGCAGTGGTGTGTTGACTGTGAAGTACGGGTTTTCCGTGGTCGCCCCGACGAGGATTATGCATCCGTTTTCCACATCATTTAGCAGCACATCCTGCTGTGAGCGGTTGAAGCGGTGTAGTTCATCGATGAACGCGACGGTTCTCCGCCCCGACGAGGCCAGTGTGGCCCGAGCGCGTTCTATGATCGCCCGGACATCCTTAACCGAAGTTGACGCCCCGTTTAGCGTGTAGAATTCGCAGTCGCATTGAGCCGCTATAACGCTGGCCAGCGTGGTCTTGCCCGTTCCCGGCGGGCCGTAGAAGATGAGACTCGACAAGCTGCCTGCCGCCAATATCCGTCGCAACATTTTCCCCGGTCCGAGAAATTCATCCTGCCCGAGCACATCGTCGACGCATCGCGGGCGCATACGCACCGGAAGCGGCGCATAGGCTGCAATTGCGGCGTCTTCAGATTCTCGAAACAGGTCCATTGGCGTATTGTAACCGATCAGCGTCCCGCCCGAAACCCGCACGTCCGAACAGACTTCTCAGAAAAAATTATAAAAAAAATACAATTAGCTTTTGCCGGTTCCCTTATTATGACGATGCGTGTTCAAAGAGACCCAGCAAGCATTCCGCGTGCATGGAGGTTTCAATCATGCCATCCAAAGTTACTGAACTGTTCTTCCTTGAGCACCTCGCCCCCAGATTCGGCCTCCCCGTGCCGGAACACCTCACCGCCGACGCTTCAGGCTCTGCGATACGTGCGGCGTTGGAACGCTGGGGCGGTCGCGGACTGGTCAAGTCCGACGTCCTGTCGGGCAAGCGAGGTAAATCGGGCGCCGTAGTGGAAGTCACCGATTACGTTGAGGCCCAGAAGGAGCTCAAGCGTGTCCAGGGCATCGAAGTCAGCGGGCACTTGCCGCGGACGGCGTATATCGTTCAGTATATCCCCTCGGATATCGAGCTTTATACGGCAATTACGTACAATTCCCACTTCGTCGGACCGGCGATAACGCTTTCGCTTTCCGGCGGGATGGATATCGAAGACGTGACCGACGATAAGAAGATCACCGCCCCGATTGACATCTACAAATGGCTGGACGCATACCAGGCTTCTGATATTTTGCAGAAGCTCGGTTGCCCTGCAAAGGCGATAAGCCTGCTGTCCAGATCGATAGTTGACTTCGTTGACATGTTCCGCTCGACGGGCATGAAAATGTGCGAGGTGAACCCATGGCGGATCGATCCGGGTGGAAAACCGTTCGCCTGCGACTTCAAAGCCGTTTTCGATGATGCGAACTTCAAGTTCCGAAACCTCGGTCTGGAACTGCCCGAATATCCAGCCAATAAGACAGCCTTCGAAGAGGAAATGAGCCAATGGTCCGCATCGAGCCATCAAGGCCAGGCCCACGTCGCCGATCTCGGTGGTGATATGATTCTCCCGATACTCTTCGGAGGCGGGGCGTCGACTATCGTTATAGAGACCCTCACGCAGAATGGCGGGAGCCCGCTGTTCCTCTCAGACTTTGGCGGGAACCCGACATACGAACGGATGTTCGGGACCGCCAAACGGTGCTTCGAGCACAATCTGCACAAAGCCACCGCTATTTTAATCCTCGGCGGCAAGGCGAATAACACGCTGATTGACGTTACCTTCAAAGCCATCGCCGACGCTCTGTCTGCATACGTAGACGAGCACGGACCTATAAGCACGCCGGTTGTAGTGGGACGCGGCGGGCCGAGGCTCGTGCAAGGACTGCTCACAATGAAGGAAACCCTTGAGTCGCTCTCGCTACCGTACGTGATATTCGGACCTGACACCCCGGTGACCCAAGTGGCTGAATACGCCGCCGGATTCGCCAAAACGTGCGCCGAGATGGGAGAATCAAAATGAAGGCTGCAACACTCAGTGATATTCTCCAAACCGGTGACCGCATCGCCATCTCGAACATTACAGGACGAGAGGCACGCGGTGTCGCCATCGCTTCCCAGAAATACTGCAGCAATATCGTAGGCGGATGGGCCTTGGGAAAGGGCGGGCAGAAAATCGACGTGCCCGGGCAGCATCCCATACCGGTATACGCGACGATCGAAGAACTAATGGGATCGATACCGAAGAACAAACGCCCCAATAAGATTATCGTCTATTCGCCCCCGTCGGCGGTTTACGGCGAGGTCAAAGGGATTGTCGAACACAAAAACGGATCGATCAAAACCATATTCATCGTCACCGAGAATGTTTCGATCGAAGTAAGTGCGCGAATCTCAAAACTCTGCGGAGAAGCGGGGATCGACGTGCTTGGCTGCAATTCGCTGGGCGTGATAAATGCACATGACGGCGTACGCGTCGGAGCCGTGGGCGGTGACGAACCGGCTGAGAGCTTCGTCGCAGGAAGCACAACGATAATCTCCAACAGCGGAAACATGGTCAACACAATGGCCTCGTATCTCGCCAACGCCGGACTCGGTACGAGCTTCGGGATATCGACGGGAAAAGACGTCCTGATACTCACGCCGCTCAAGGAGCTTTTGGAGTTGGCGCTCAAGGACGAGAAAACCAAATTGATAGTCCTTTATGTCGAGCCGGGCGGGCTCTATGAAAAAGAGGCGGTCGAAATGCTGGCGAAATGCCAGGACGTAAAACCGATCATAGCATACGTTACCGGCGGAATACTCGATACCAGAGAACTTTCGCTCGGACACGCCGGGGCCGTAGTCGACGGTGGGCAAACAACAGCGGCTGCGAAAATGAAACTTTTTGACGATTATTTTGGCGTCGGACCGTTTGAACCGGGACGCCGATACCACAAGACTGCCGAAATCGTGAAATCGTTAGGACGCGGGATGCGCATCACATCGCTGCATCACCTGCCGTCTGTTGCTGGTTTGATCTGCGATCGCCTGGGCATCAAGCGAGACTTCAGGCGCCCCAAGCAGTTCCGCCTTAACCCCTGGTTCGTCGACTATAAACATCTGGGCAAAACGCTGCCCACTCGCCAATTACTCCACGCGGGGATAATCCCCAAACCGTACGCCTCGCAATTCAAATCGCTTATTCAGACCACTCTGGGTGCGGCTCCGGCAAGGCGGAGCATGAGGAACACCAGCCACGTGTCGTCTAATAACGGTAAGGATACGCGAATATTCGGTTCGTCTATTGTCGACCTCATGCGGGGCGGTTCGTTCGCCTCATCGCTTATTCTTTCGTGGACGGGCGAAATACCGCGGGACTTCGAGACTGTGCTCGTCGAAAAATGCCTCATAGCCGCACTGACAAACGGTCCGGGTACGATATCCGCACAGGGCGCCAAGCTCTCAGCGGCGGCAGGTAACGCGCCAAACACCGCAATGATCGCTTCGCTGGCGAGTATCGGCCAGGTTCATGGCGGTAACGGCAGGCGTGCGGTGGAGTATCTGCTGCGTATTTTCAGCGATATCGACTTGGATGATCCGTTTGATCCGGACCACGGGTTGGACCTTGGGGACTTGGCGGAAAAGGAAGTCAGAAAGTTCGCCAAGCGGCGCACAGACGCCAAAGAAGCGGGCGTAGAATACGAGCGTATCCCATGCCTCGGGCATCCGGTGTTCAAAACCGAGGCGGTAAATTATGATCCTCGCGAGCGTGCGATCTATGAATATTTGGGCGAACAGGAAATCTGCAACGTGTTCCTGGACTTCTATCATCTTCTGACAGCAAGGCTTAAGAAGGATGGGATATCCAGGAATGTATGGGCGGTGAACCTCGACGGGGCGATAGCGTCGGTGACGCTTGGTCTCTGCTGGCGGGCGCTAAAGGAAAGGCGAATGACAGTGCAACGCGCATGCGATATCGCATTTCTGATCTTCGCGGTAGGGCGAGTTGCCGGTAGCGCAGGAGAATTCCTCGATCACCAGGACTACGGAACCCCAATGGACATGCGAATACCAGTAAGCGAATGCATCTCCCTGACCAGAGCCAAAGATTAGATTCACGACGCAATATCGCGGACAAGACACAGACGGTGATCTGGAAGTTATGTAGGATTGTCAGAATGGCGCGAAACCGCAATCGGTTTTAGTACGCGCCTTTCTGACAATCCTACATAACTTCCAGATCACCGTCTGTGT
>JABGPF010000013.1:0-17507 GCA_018645065.1 Phycisphaerales bacterium | reverse complement strand
GTGGCGAATCAGAACCGCTTGCGGTTTCGCGCGCCGTTCGGACAACTTACCTGACCTGGTAGCGATATAATGCAAAGTTGTGTCGGGCCGGTAATGTGAATGTCGCTTTACCGCACGGGGCGGTCTTTGCGGTGAAATCCTTTCCCTGCCCGCAAATGTGCTGGTACTTGACTTCCTTTCCCGCCAGGTCGTGCAGTTTGATTTTGCTTTGGTCGTTCTTGTTGTACTCGCGGAATACCAGTAGATATCCTTCGGTGTCGCTTAGAATGGACTGGAAGCCGGTCCAACTGGTCCCGCTGGGTTCTTCGCCTACCGGTAGGATGATACCCTTGTGAATCTGGGCCTGATGTTTGCGGTAGGCCTTTACTGTCGGGGCGATTTTAAACGCTTCTTTCGGTAGCCCACTGCCTTCAAACCATGCAAGCGGTTGGCCCATCATGGTCACGGCGAACATATATTCAAATGGCACTGCGTTGGGGGCAAGCGGGTCGTCGTCGGCGTATTTACTGGCGTTTCGCCACTTGTTGAGGAATTCGATCTGGAGTTTTTCAGGCGGTGCGTATTTTGACAGCATCCATAGGTTTCGCAAGGTCCAGTGAGGGTAATAATTGGCCCAGTCTGAGTAGCGATTTTCCAGGAAGATATTCCCGTATTCGTAGAAGTAATGGTATCCGGTGCGATTGTCAGCCGTTGCGTCGAGGTTGACTACGACTTGGCCTTTGGTGTCGGCGGCGATGCGGTCGAAGAAACGCCTCAGGTTAATGTCGGATTGCTTGTTGGGCAGTTTGATACCGTCGATCTTGAAGTATCGGATACCGAAGTTGCGGTACAGGTTTATGATAATCCGGGCGTCTCGTTCCCATTTGGCGTAGTCGTTGGAGTTGGTGGGATGGAACCACAGGCCCAGATCGACACCCTTGGCCTTGGCGTGTTTGACAACCGGCGCCAAGCCGTTGGGGAAGCGTTCTTTGTGCGGCTGCCAGCTCTTTTCGTCCCATGAATCCCAGAGTTTAGCGCCGCCGCTATTGGCTGAGTTCATGGACAATCCCTGCTGCCATCCGTCGTCGATCTGCAGGTGGCTTACGCCCAGTCGGACGCAGGCGTCGACTTCCGTTTTTACGAACTTTTCACCCACGCGGGCGTCCTTGTTGCGGTCGCCCCAGGTGTTCATCATGATCATTTCGTCGCGTTTGGGCAGGCTCTTGCGGAGTTGCTTCTGGTAGATGCGCAAGGTTTTAAGAAACGCAGTTTCGGATTTCGGGCAAACGCCTGTCGCCAGGCCGTATGCCCTTACCCACTTGCCCTTCGTCAGATCATCAGGCCCGACGCCAATTCCCACCGCCCGGGTCCCCCAGGTTGAAACCGAGTAGTCGTACTCGGGATAGTTAAGCTGCACAAACGAGCAGGGGGCCTCTTTAACCATAAAGACGGCAGTGTCCTTAAGGGTGTTGTGGGCGAAAAGGATATTACCCCGAAGATTCGCGCCGCGAACAAAGGCCTGAACCGAGGTCTGACGGACAAGTGTGTTGATCGAGTCTGTGCGGTCAAAAAACTCCACAGCCCGGAAATTCCAATGCGTCCCCGGAAGGCGGAGCAGTTGGAGAACCGTTTCGGACGGTTTGAATGCCGGCGTTTCGGCGGTGTTGGCGCGCACGTAGTAATCGCATCCGATGACCGCACAATTCGGATAGATGCGGAAGACGCGGCGGACATCGATCGGGCCGTAGAGGGCTGTCACCGCCACTTGCAGGTGATCGCCCGCGACATTGTTGCTGACTTGCTTTTTTGTCCAAGTTGCCGAACTCGCTTTTGCGGTTAACTTACCGATGCGAATGTCGGGGCGGGGGCTTTTCATTGTGAGCACCTCGCCGGTTCTGACATCTGTTATCGAGATGGGCTTGAGGTTCCCGTTGTTCCACTCGAAGCTGCGGATGATGCGTTTGTTGCCGATTGTGAGCACGTTATCTTTAAGGGTAGCCTGGCAGGAGTCGGTCGAAGCCGCCTCCGCCTGAGCGACCAGCATTAACATGGTGACAGCGAGAAGTACGTTGATTAATTTTGTCATGGTGTGTCCTGATGTAAAAACTGATTTACCGCATACAACGCAGCCCGGAGACCGCTTTCGAGCCATTGAGAAACAATATGACACCCAACCCCGCATTGGTCAAGACGAATCCCACGGATCAGGCCGCTTACCTGCCTGGGTGTCATCACCGTTTTGCTTGACGCCATCGGGGGCATTGAGTATTGTAGCCGGTCGATCGAACCTAAATCTCCGGTTAATGGAGATTCTGTGTAGAACAATGAGTTCGACACTCCAACAATAAACGTGATGAAAAGAGAAAGCTCCATGAATATCGTACTTGTCATTCCTACAGGAATCGGATGTGAAATCGGTGGGCACGCTGGAGACGCCAACCCCGTGTCAAAACTCATCGGAGCCTGCTGCGAAAACCTGATCCTGCACCCCAATGTGGTGAACTCATCTGATGTCAACGAAATGCCCGACAACAGTTGGTACGTTGAGGGTAGCTGTCTGAATCGGTTTCTAAGGGGTGAGATATACCTCGACAAGCCTCGTCTCAACAAAATTCTCATCGCCGTCAACAAGGCCGACTGGCAGTCGATCAACGCTGTCTCCGGCGCCAGGGCGACTATCGGCTCGAACGTCGAAATCGTTGAGCTGGACAAGCCGTTGGGGCTGATCGCACAGATGAAGGACGGATTGGCCAGCGGGGAAGTGATCAACTGGGAACCGCTCGTAGAGCAGGTCAAGCAGTACGAGTTTGACGCACTGGGGATCGCAACACCGATCACTATCGATGAGGACACGCTCAAGAAATACTTCAAGACCGGTGGCGTGAATCCGGTCGGCGGCGTCGAGGCTGTGGCGTCCAAGCTTATCTCCACGGCGCTCAACAAGCCTGTGGCCCATGGGCCTGTCGACTACGCGATACCGGACTTCTACGAGGTTGTGGATCCGCGGACGGCGATAGAAATCGTCACCTTGAACTTCATCCACTGCCTGCTGAAGGGGCTCAACAAGGCGCCAAGGCTCAGCGAGACGAAAAATCACGAAGCGCTGGGCGTTGAAGACATTGATATGATGATCAGCCCGATGGGTTGTCTCGGCGAGCCTCACAAAGCCTGCCTGGAGCGGGGCGTCCCAATCGTGGTGGTAAGAGAGAACCAGTCGGTCCTGAATGAATACGCCGACGGTGATGAACGCTTCATCTTCGTGGACAACTACATGGAAGCCGCCGGCCTGATTATGGCGATGAAAGCGGGAATACACCCCTCATCAGTTCGCAGACCGCTGGAGCCAACAACCGTTCTGTCCAGTAGAGATTAATGGGCGAATTGTATTCGGGGCTGGGACCACGAGCCTGAATTCGTGCGTTTCGTTTGCGCCGTTCATGCCGTATCCCCGAACAATTTTGCTTCATTAATGCAGCCTCTTCCGTTTGGCGCGGGAATCTGGTATCCTTTTGCGTCTTATGTTTGAATCTTTGACTGAAAAATTTGGCGACGTCTTTCGCAAGATGTCCGGACGAGGGCGTATTACTGAGCAAAACGTCCGTGACGCCATGCGCGACGTCCGCACCGCGCTGCTCGAAGCCGACGTTAACTACAAGGTAGTAACCAAGTTCTGCAACGACGTCGCAGAGAAGGCGCTCGGCGCTGAGGTTATTAAATCTTTGCATCCGGGCCAGTTGATGGTGAAGATCGTCCAAGACGAACTTACCGAACTGATGGGGCCCGTCGACTCACGCATATATTATGTGAGTCCGCCGCCGACTATCATCCTGATGGCCGGCCTGCAGGGTGCTGGTAAAACCACTACCTGCGGTAAGTTGGCGAAAATTCTCCTCAAGCAGGGCAAGCAGCCGATGGTTGTGGCGTGTGACTTACAGCGACCGGCCGCTATTGACCAGTTGTCGATTGTGGCTGAGCAGGTGGGGATCCCGGCGTTCAAGGTTGACGGGGCTTCAAACCCAGTTGCCGTCGCTCGCAAGAGTATAAAGTGGGCGAAAAGCAACGCCCGCGACGTTGTCATAATCGACACCGCCGGTCGATTGCACGTCGACGAAGAGATGATGAAACAGGTCGCCGATATTTCGTCGACCGTCAATCCGCACCAGATTTACCTGGTGGTCGACGCAATGACCGGTCAGGACGCGGTGAACTCGGCTCGTGAGTTTAACGAGCGTCTTGAACTCGACGGCGTAATCCTCACGAAATTCGACTCCGACGCACGCGGCGGCGCCGCGCTGAGCGTAAAAGCCGTAACCGGCAAGCCGATCAAGTTCATCGGTGTGGGCGAAAAACTCGACGATCTTGAAGAATTCCATCCCGACCGAATGGCCGGTCGCATCCTCGGTATGGGCGATATCGTTTCGCTGGTGGAAAAGGCCCAGAACGAGTTCGACGCCGAGAAGGCCGAAGCGATGCAGGCGAAGATGGCTAAGGGGCAGTTCACCCTTACCGACTTCCTCGGCCAGATGAAGCAGATGCAGAAGCTTGGCTCGATGAAGCAGATCATGAAGATGATCCCGGGCATGGGCGGACAAATTGACGCGATGCAGATGGACGGTAAGGAAATGTCTCGTATGGAGTCGATTATCCTTTCGATGACGCCGTCTGAACGCGAGGATCCCAGTGTTATCGAAGCGTCACGCCGGCGTAGAATCGCCAAGGGCGCCGGTCAGGAACCACAGGACGTATCGGGCCTGATCAAGAGCTTCACCCAGGCCGCCAGCATGATGAAGCAGATGGCTGGCATGGGAACTAAAGACCGCATGAAAATGGCCCAGAACATGGGTCAAATGGGTATGGCGGGCGGTTTCCCGGGCAAAGTAAAACAACGCTCCAAACGCCTGACCGCCAAAGAAAAAGCCAAACGCAGGAAGAGCAAGAAGAAACGCAGGCGATAAAATGCGTTCGACGTTCTTGTTTATGTGCGTCTGCGGCGACGTCGTATCACCGAAAGCAATCCGGGCAATAAGAGCATAAGAACGCTCGGTTCTGGAACGATCTCCGTTCGATTAAGCGTTGAGTCGTAGTGGTATTCGGGCAAACCGCCGCGGCTGTTGAAAATTCGCCCGGCGTCAATCAACGCGAGCAATTCACCGGAAATGTCGCCCTGGACGAACATACTCAGGCCATTGAGGTCGAGTGTTGCAGTCCCACTCATCAGGAAACTCTTCAGGAACAAAGCCTCCGAATCGCCAGACGCTCGGTTGCCGTTGTCGACCAGGTCGACTAATTGCAGGCGAGTCATCCCGCCTAACTTAATTTGTCCGAGCGTGAAATTGGCGACAAAATCTCCGGTCGGATCGCCCGCGACTTCAAATGTGTCAAGCACCGAGCCGTCGCCCGCGAAAGATAACTGCAGGTCTGACAGGCCGGCCAGCGCCAGCGGGTCCTGACTGGTGTTGTAGACGTTTGAACCTGTCAAATGGATCGTAGCTCCAGGCACGGTTTCAAGGCGTCCGAAAGCGGTTATGATCAAATCGCCAGCCACCTCGACATGGGGTTTCTCGCTGGTGAATCGGACGGTTCCCCACGCCGGCGGGAACATTGGGGCGATCGGGTCGGGTTCTATTCCAAGCTGCATGTCACCGCTGACCAGCAGCGAACCGTCATCCAGCAGGAGCGTTCCGTCGCCCATACCGGAGAATCCCTCTTCGACCGAGCCGACCGTGAGATCGCCAGTGAAGTGAGTCTCGCCGCCCATCTGCTCGAAGGTCCCGCCCATTACAGGCACAGTCGTTTCCAGCGTTCCGCCGTTGAGGGTGTAGGTTCCCATTGTCAGACGCAGTTCATCGACTGCCGCGTCATGGGCGTGTTGGGTCAGGTGTCCGGAAACGTTTACTCGGGCGACATCCATCGGTGAGTGGAGATCGACGTTGCCTACCGCGTCGAGTTGTCCCTCGCCATGGATCCCGCCGCGAATTTCCAACGAATCAGTAAGTCCGAGCCCAACGATGGTCCCGTCGCATATCATGGCGCCCTGGATCTTTCCGAGTCCCCAGAATTCGATCCTGCCGGACATTCCGGTTCCGGGGTGCGCTTCGGCTCGCACCACGCCTTCACCGCTGACTGCTTCGGTGAAACTCAGCGGCATGTGGGAACTGTTGATGATAGCGCCCATGTTATCGACTGGGATATCGATCCGCCCGTAGCCCTGGACGCTGTTGCCCGGATGAATGTGCACTCCGGAGTCGTACTCTCCGGAGAGATTCTTCGGTGCGCGAATTCGTCCGCCGGCCATGTGCAGAATACCTGTCCCGCCCGGGCCGACATCAATGTCCTGGTCGGTCAGCCATAGCGTTGGGCTGTCGAGGCCTGACCCGGTGATATGGAAATCAGCGGTGCTGCCTGGTGCTCCGGCAATCCGGACACCACCTGTGATATCCAAAATGGGAGACACGCCCGCTGATCCGACAATCTGGAACATCGCTTCGGAACCTTCGCCCGAACCGATGATCAAATCACCTGCAACGTCCATCGAATCATAACTGCTGAACGCTCCGACCGAATCGACACCGTATCCGACATGCAGATCACTTCTGACCGTCAGCGACCCGCTGTTGTGGATGAACCTGCCTCGTCCGCGCTCGGCCTTGGCGATTTGCAGTTCGCCGACCACAGTCATCGAACCGTCGTTGAGCGTGGCGGTCGCATCTATACCGTTGATGTTTCCGAGCACCATATTCCCGTTGATCCTTGAAGTTCCGTTATTCTGGACAAATGTTCCTTCGAGGGTGTCGGTTACGATGACTTCATCGGCGTCGAGACGTCCCGAGTCGATCTGGTATGTAGCGGTTGAGCTGGCTAGACCGATCTTCAATTCGCCAACATCATGTCGTCCGCCTTGAAGGAGGAAGCTGGATGAATGGCCCGACAACGTGCCGATCTGAGCCGATTCTGAAATCAAATTACCGCCCTGGAGCTGGTAGCTTCCGCGCCCGACGGATAACGCAGAGCTCGGATCGACCGATACAAAACCGTTTGTCTGGATGAATGTTCCATGACCGGCCTGGCCCACGATAATCGTACCGGCGGAGAGGGTTGTGAACTCGCTGGCTGGGTCGAATGTGAACTGACTGGCGGCAGGGGAGTGAGCCCCGAGGATCATCGAGTTGTTTACCGTAGTTGGTCCTCGCATGGTAAGGTCTGCGTTGCCTCTGACACCAACGGTGAAGTTATTGAACGTGAATTCACGGTCCTGCAATGTTTGTGTGACGTCGCTGGTGATTGCATGAGCGACATTCACCGTATCGAACTCATGGACTCCGAGCCCGGTCATGTGGAGCGTTCCGCCGTCAAGGTTCAGTGTGAACGCCGCGTTTCCCTGTTGATCGATTCTCGCGAGATTGAACGTTCCGCCATTTAGGTTCAGGACGAATTGCGAATCCGCCAGCATTCGCAGATGACCGTCAACCGTGGCCGAACCGTCGGATATCGTGTACTCGGAGACAGATGTTCCTGCCCGGATTTCCATGTCATTATTGATGGTGACGATTCCGAAGTTGTGATCCACACGTGCTGCATGGTCTCCGCGACTTTCGAAGATCAGGTTATCGGTGGTCAGAACCGGTCCTGCTCCGTTAAGCTCCAGATATGCTTCGAAACCCGTTCCGACGCCTGCATTAACGGTGAGTGTTGAAGTTTCGAGCCTCGCGGCTCCGGCGATATTTACAGGTGTCGCGACTACGATCGAGTCGGCTCGCACCAAAGTTCCGATGTCGCTGATGGTGATGTCCGATCCGTTCTTAAGGTAGAGTTCCCCGGCGCTGATGTCCAATAATCCACCATGCCGGACGGCAAGCGTTCCGGTCGATTCGATTCTCAGGTTGCCAATCGTTGCCGTGCCGTGCGACAGAGACAGTGCTCCCTCCGCTGTGACTTGGCTCCCTATGGTCAACGATGAGTCAGCATCGCTAATCGTAATCGATCCGCCGGCCGGAATAAGTCTATTGATCGCACCATCGGTATTGAGAACCTCAAACGTGCTTCCGCTGAGGATCGACAATTGAGGCGATATGCCTCCGGTGTCGAGCATTTCCATGTCCAGGACCGCCATGCTCGACTCGTCTTCGAGGGTCATTCGCCCGTTGAGTCTGAACAGTGATCTGATCGGGTTGGTGAACACTATGGTGGAATCCGATAGGCGCGATTCGGCTCCGTTTTCCAGTTGAAGGTGATCGGCCAGGGTTAGCGTCGCATTGTTTTCCAGATTCAGGTGCGGAGTTATCGCATCGCTTGAATCTTCGTCGTGTATAGTCAATCGGTGGAACGCTTGATTTGCATTCCAGCCTAATTCGATCGATCCGGGCGTTCTGATGATTGGCGACACAAGCGGGGCTCCGTCCGAATCGATAAATGCGACACTTGCTCCTGCCGACGATATCTCCAGCGTTCCGGTCGCCTTGAGCATCAGGTCCTGAAGTGTAAGCGTTCGGTCGCCTCTGATGATCAGTCGTGCGTCTTCGCTGATGGTCAGCACTTTGGCCACCCCGTCAGTGAGGTTCAAGATTGCCTCGGCTCCGTTTCGGATGAACACCTCGTCCTCGGCGTCGGGGACTCTGTCTCCGGTCCAGTGGCGGGAGTGGCTCCAGTAGTTTGGGCTGGAGGCGGGGTCAGCGTCGACGAAGTCCTTCCGCGGCATGTCGATAGTGCCCCAATGAGCGAACTTGGAGACTGTCATCAGGTCAGTTGCAGAGGGATAGTATCTCCACGCGAGGTCGCGATTGTACGACATCAGAGCGTGTGGTGTGTCGATGTGGGCTTCGTTCTGGTCCCCGTGGCCTCTTTCGGAATAGGCGAAAACTGAGTAGTCCCAAACCTTGTCCTGGACTAGCCGATACGGTGAACTGGCGTCAATCGAAGAACTGTTGAACCCAACTGCGTGCCCGAATTCGTGCAGGACGGTGGTATACAGATCCCTGCCCGAGGCCGGGTCCGTTCCGGCGTCCGGAACCATGTAGTAACCGGCTTCCAGCAGGTCCGGCGGGGTTCCGCGATAGGCCGGGTTCTCTGGTTCATCGGGAGTGCCTGGTGCAAAACTGCGATAAAGCACCTGGACGGGCTCACCGTAATCGTCGTTGACCAATGGTGTTGGGTCGACATACCAGTTTACATCAGGGTCGATCTTGATAGTTACGTTGTACACGCGGTTAAACGTGCTGTCGTTAACTCCGTTTCCGTTGCTGTCGTACCAGTGGAGTGTTGATACATGCCAAGTCGTCATCGCCGGCGCCTCGTCGAGGCGTTCATACTGATATTGTATTCGCACCTCATAGCCGCCATGGATGAGATCGCTCCATACATCCGCAGCCGCTTCGACCAGAGTTGTCAGTTTTGCCCCGCTCGAATCGCTCGATGGGGCGTGCCCGGGAAGGGAATCGTAGTCAAGGTCGAAAGTTACGGCCTGTGCAGGTGTCGGGCACGCCAAGAGGGCGGTGAAAAGAACAAGCAGTGAAAACTTAATGATGGTCGGGTTCGATAATTCATAATGTTTCATGGCGTTGCCTCGCTGCTCACAGGAAATGGAAATGATCTATTCATTGCTCATCCGTTCTGCAATAGGATCTACTCAAACCGTTACAGACGGGAACTTGGCCGGTGGGGCCTTGAGGCCGGTGCGAGTGAGCGAGAACGCCCGCGCCTCGATCTTGAACAACTCCGCCGCTCCCTAAGCGAACTAGAGCATGAGCAATTATACCGGTGTTATCTGATGCGAACAAGCGGGAAATCGGGAAGAATCCGGGTATAATTCGCAAACCCAATCGTAATCATGCACCATTTCTTATAATGAACTTTTCGCAGATTATCCTCACGACGTTTTGGCGGGCTTTCGGGCAAATTCCAGATTCTGCTTGCCCAAAGCGATGTGCCTGATACAATTTCCGCAGTTGCCTCGATATGTACGTGACTTGACACGAGTGGTTATTAGTTAGGTCTTGCTGAGCATCGCGGTTCTTTGCAGCGTTCTCCCGGAGCCTCAGGCCGGTAGGCGGGTGAAGGGGCCATTTCGGCGGATCTGGTTTGGGATTTGGCGCGGGTTTTGTCGGGGTAAATTGTTCTGGTTGGTGCGACGAGCTTGCATCCGCTACATCTAATGACAGGGCGCCGCAGGTGAGAAAGGAACGCAGGGATGAATGCATTTGGCCGGACCGTGTTTACTGTAGTTTGGCTGGCAGGTGGGGTGTGCGGATTGTTAGCATCGCCCGCAACAACTGAAGGCGGAGCAACCGACTTCCATGGCGATCCTCTACCGCGGGGTGCGGTCCGTCGCTATGGTACGGTTCGATTCCGTACCGGCCGACCGATCCGCGGACTGTCGTTTTCGCCGACGGGCAAGAGTATCGCTTCAAGCGACGGCGCCCGAGTTGTGCTCTGGTCGTATCCGCAAGGGAAACGGATATGGGAGATCAAAGGGGACCTGCCGCCCGGACACGCCTTCTCGTCAGACGGATTGCTGTTGGCTGTCAAAGAGATCGGCGAGAAACCTACAACCGCGTATGGACGATTGCAGAAACCTTGTGTAGCAGTCCGCATTGTGAACGCTGCAAACGGTAAGGTGTTGCAGACCATTGGCCCATTGGCCAAGGATAAGGAGAAGAATAAGAATGGGGAACACGCGATGTGCATGGCGTGGCAACCGGGCGGGACGACCCTGGCGGTGGGATGGTCTTCCGGTGCAATTGATCTTGTTGACGGTCGGACGGGTCGAAAACTCACACGTCTTGACGCTCCAAGCCGACCAAAAAGGAAAGACCAACGCCCACCGAGAGCAGATCTTCCCGAAAAAATGCGTCGTGCCCTGGAAGAGAGGGACCGCCAGAGGCGACTCTTGAGACCCGCCCTGAAAATCAGCCTTAGCGCTGACGGTAAGAGTGCCGTTGCGCTCTATAGCCATAGCTATGAGACATTCGTAGTCTGGGATATCGGGAAACGCGCCGTTCGCTTCATGAGCAACCCTATGGGGTGTAGTGTTCCTGCGCTGAATCTGTCTCCCGACGGTCGAATGTTGCGAGCGACGTTTGAGATTAGTGATCTTGACAAGGTGAATATCCAATCCTGCGACGTGTCTCCCGGGACGGATTTGAAGTCCACGTTCAAGTTATACGCGGGCCACACTGGCAAGGCGATTAATGAGAATATGGTATTTTCCGCCGATGGGCTCCGGATGGCGCAAAGCGCTCGGTGGTCGAGTAGTAAGATTCCCTGGGTCGGTTATACGACGGTTCTTATGGCTGATACCAAGAGCGGCCAGACGGTGCAGTTGGAACGCAAATTGGTAGGTGATCAGGCCCTGGCGATTTCAGCGGACGGCAAGGTGCTGGCGACCGGAGGCGATGCCCGGGCGATTTGCTTCTGGGACACCGCCACAGGCAAACCCGCAGGCGGGTCTATCCAGTCGCCTGGTCCGGTGTTCTCGATAGCGATTAGTCCCGATGATCGCCTGCTTGCAATGGGTTGTTCTGACGGGAAAGTTAGAATCCGCCGAATCACCGATGGTAAGGCGGTTGCTGAATTGCAGGGTAATGGCGGTCCGGTCGAGGCGCTGGTGTTCCTACCGGACGGTCAGACGCTGGTCGGACGAACGCCTGATCTGGCCTCGCGGATGCCCGGGGCACGGTTGTGGTTCTGGAACCACCGTCAGGGCTCGGTGCTGGCCAATATCCGAATGTCCGGTGGCGCAGGCCCGCTGGCGAGGACTCGCGATGGGCGATATGTGGCGTACACCCGTGGTGCAACGATCGCGGTGGCCGACACCGTTGGCCGGGCTCAGATGAAGCATCCGTTTGGCGACTATGTAAAGGAATTTGCTCCCTTGCTTGGTTTCTACGTTAACAAGCCAGGAAGTTCGAATCTGGCGACCTCGACAGGTTGGCCGTCGCTTGGCGAAAAGGGGCTTCGTGTGCAGAAGCCCAGCCGCACGCCGTTCTTCTGCGCCGCGTTCGTTCCTGGCGGTCGGCAGGTGCTGGGCGGAAAGGGAAACAAGCTGACGCTGGTTGATCCGGTTACGGGCAAGGTGGTTCGGCAGTTCGCCCCGGCGGCGGATTTTGATGTCCGCAAGACCGTCCCGTGGTTCAGGCATGTCCGGGCCACTCCAGACGGTAAGCGCACCGTCGCCATTCAAGACACCGAGCCATACGACGCGCGTTTCTACAGAACCCATTACGGTCAGCCCATAAGTGACGGAATTATTCGCATGTGGGACACCGCCTCGGCGCGGGAACTCTCGTCCTTCCGCGGGCACCAAGGCCCCTTTACTGCGATGGCGTTCGCCGAGGGCGGGCGGGCTTTGCTGACGGCTGGGCTCGACTCGACGGTGTTGTTGTGGGATATCGAGCAGAGTCAGGGGCCTGCGGTCCTACCGTCCGATTCCAAGGCATTGGCGTCGATTGTGGTCGGAATGGACGGAAGCTTGGCCGTTCAGGCGATGCGCAGCGTTTGCGAGAAGCCCGAGGCGTCGATGGGCGTTGTAAACGCCTGGTTGGAGTCCGGGCCGACGGATGCGGCAGTTGCGGCGCTGATTGCGGAACTCGGCCATGCCGATTTGGGGCGGCGGGTTGTGGCGATTCAGAAGCTCGGTGCACTCCGCGCGAGTAAATCGGCGATCCTGGAGGGCATGTTCCTGCGGACCGTCCTCAGCGACGAAACGTCCGAGCCTGTGCGGTATCGGATCCACAGTCTGTTGCACCCGCATCGTTCCCGGGCAAGCGAGCCTCTTACCGAGTTGACACGCCTTATCAAGCTGTTGGAATGGACCGAGGACGCCAAGGCCGTTGAGCGGTTGGGCCAATGGTCCAAAAGGCTTTCGGTTCTTCGAGGAGGGCTGGAGGTCGAGTTAGCTTTGGGACGAATCAAGGCTGGTAAGCATCGGGATGATCTGAAGGCCCTTCCTCCGTTACGTGAGGCCAAGCCGAGCGAAGATTCGGTTCAGAAAATGAAAATGCTGACCCAAAAAGTTGACTAGCCAGCAGTGTCTGAAAGTGATTAACACGATAGGCAGGCCGGAGAGAAACTCCGGCGAAAGGAATGTTCGGGATGATCAGAACCACATGTTCACAATGCGGGAAATCAATTAAAACAGCGGATCAGAACGCTGGTAAGAAGGGACGTTGTCCCGATTGTGGGAGTGTTATTGTCCTGCCCGGTCCGCCTGAGCCTACACAGGTTCAATCAATACCGCAGGAGGTCCCGCCAATACCTCAGGATACCCAGCCAACAGCACCGCCAACTCAGTCAACACCGGAGCCCGTTGAGGTGTCACCGCGGGTTTCCGCCGGTAGCCGGAATATCTTGCAGATTGGTGTTGCGAGTGTGTGTGGTCTGGTGGTTGCGGTCGCGGTGATGGGTTTCATGCTTGGTTGGTTTACTGATCGACCGCCCGAACTGTCGCAGGACGTTCTCAATCCGAAGGCCGCTCCTCCCACTGCCGGCGTGAAGGAACTTCTGGGCAAGCTAGACCGCATCGCCCAAGCTGCTGGTAATCCAGAGGCCATGCGACAGAAACAGAAAGAACTTACCTGGAAGATTCACGCCGCTTTCGGTGATATAGCAAACGCAATTGTTACTCGTGGCAGCGATGGCAACACCGAGAAGATGGAAGTATTGATGTATGCTTTGGAGTCTGCTCGCCGACGCGGTGACAAGGCTGTCAGCGATAAAGCTGCCGACAATATGTATGCATTGGCCTTGCTGGTGAACGACGATTCTGATGGGAAAGTAGATGCTGACCTGAAGCACACATTCCTTCTGGCTGCGGCGGGGGGGTATGCCATGGCGGGAAATGTCGACCGTTTCAAAGAGATTATGGACGGGCTGAAATTTTCTGAAAAGCAAACGGTCAAACGTGATCGGTTCCTTGGCAGGACCGCCAGTGTGCTTAAGGATGTTGGCGATCCTGTTTCCCAGTGGGCGGTCCTTGGACGGATGTCGGCCAAGAGCTACATGAGCGAAAGGCTGGACGTGGCCAATGCGATATCCGCAGGATCCGACAAGGCCGCAGCATCCAAGTGCTTCCAGGCCTGTCTGAATCGCATGCTCGCGGACAGCAAGGCTGGTCGGTCGACCAGGTTACTGCGCAAATGCCTTGTAGATATGTGCGAGGCAGGGATGTTTGATGACGCATCCGAGGGTGTTATCGCTCTACCGCTGAGCCATTCGGACCGGTCCGATCTGCTCGGTGCTGTCACAATGAGCCAAGCCGCCTCCGGTGATGCCGATGGCGCTGTTAAGAATGCTCGGCGTGGTGGTGACTTGTTGCTTGCAGCCGAGTTGGCCCTCAAGGCGGGCAAAAAACAGCAGGCCGCTGATGACGCTCTGCACGTCTACGGGGTGCTCCCGGTATTGCCCAAGCAGCAGCCCAGTTCACGCAGGCCGACCCGAGAGGTTTCCGCTTCGAGTGGGCGTGTAGCTTTGCTGAGGCGGATCGCTCTGGTGTTGCTGAAGGCCGACAAGGAACGCCAGGGGCGGATCGTCCTGGATCAGGCCCACAAGATTGTGTCCCAGGGAACGGGGCGCGAGTTCGACAGGCTCATGTACATCCTGACCTCAGCGGAGATCGAGGTGATTGAACACCATCTGGCCTCCGGGAATATCGACGCCGCTCAACGTACGCTGGAACTCGCAAAGACGATGCCCCGCAGCGATGCATGCCTCCCCAAGATGTACACCAGCATTGGCGTGGCGATGTGGAAGAACGGTGACAAAACCGCTGCTGAAGCCGCATTTGACAAGGCTGTCGCCGCACAGCAGAACCGTATGTTGCATAGCGGATTTCTTACTATCGCCGCTGCTCGGGCCAAGGCCGGTGATGTGGACGGTGCGGTAAAGACGCTTGCATTACGCAAGTCCGGACATCCCAGTGACAGCGAACTTGGAGATATGGCTGTTGCGCAGATCCATGCTGGTGACCCGAAAGGCGCTCTGGAGACTATCACGGCCGTGAGGATGTATGGCTTTCGATATACAAACATCCTGCGACGGATCACCGATGCGGTAGCAGAACGGGGCGATCTGGAGGGGGCATTCCGAATGTTCCAGGTCAACGCGAGAACCGTTGGTGCGCGTCTTCCCGAACCGACTGAACTTGCCATTCGGGCAATCGACACCGATAAAGGTGAACTCTTGCAGAAATACTACCGACCGATCAGGAGCCAGTCGCTGGCGATGGTCGTTACCAGGGCGGTTGACAGCGGAAAGACCGAGTTGGCTCAAGCTATCCTCGAACGGGGTCTGGAACACTTGGTGGGCGTTAACGATGTCATATCGACCCGACACGAAATTATGTCGACGGTATCGCTGATGGCTGAGCATGGTGATAAAGCCAAGGCGCTGCAGGCCTTGCGTGCGATCATGTCCCAGCCCGATCGGGATAAACGCAGAGCTTTGCAGATTGTTCCGCTTACCGTGGATGTAATGCTCAAGGTCGGGTCGTTAGATGATGTTCTGGTCTGGGCGGCCAAGATATCCGATCCAAGGCATCGAGCCGCGATTCTGCAAACCGCTTCTGATATTCTCGTCGGGTCGGTTTTGCTCCCGCAGGACCGGTCGAGGCGTCTGGCAGTTCTCGATCAGAATGTTGCGTCGCCCCCTACGGTTAGTGAGATCCAGAGAATCTTTGGTCGTGAGCAGCCTCGTGGGCGGGATGGTCGCAGCTTCCCTGGCCGACCGCCTCATATCCCTCCAGGCTCGAAACGCCCGAGAGTAAAGCTGGTTGCGGTCGAGGCTGTGACCGGTACGTGGACAGTTCAGCGAATTCTCGCCAACGCTCGACGGACCAGGAACTCAGGCCCCTCGGACTGCGCAGTCTGCGTCAAGGATGGCGCGCCGATGGTCTTCTTTTTTGACACTGATTCCGGCCATGGCGGTTGGTCTGTGATCCGCGCTTACAAGAGCGGTGGGGCGTGGCGGAGGGAGGAATTCGCCAGCCCGAACAAGCAGTACTCATACGGTTGGCTCGATGCATCTGTTGTCGCGGGCGTGCCGCACGTGGCGATGAATTTGACTGAAATAGGTAGCAAACGGGCCGGCGGCTTGGAGATTCGAGCCCTTCGCGACGGTAAGTGGACGACGGTTTTTGAGAAACGCAACGTGGGTGCTCACTACGGTAGGCGAGTCGCAATTGGCGATCTCTCAGGACGAGTCGTCGCGGTCTACACCGACGTGTATCCGAAATCTGGCGGTCATAGTCACCACGCCAAGTTTCTCGAGCATGGCGTCGATGGGGAGTGGGCTGAAATGCGCCTGCCCTTACCGTATGTTGCGGGTCTTACCGGTTTCGATATAGGGCAGGTCGGTAAAGACGTGGCGTTGGCGTTCAGTACGTCTGGTGCAAGCGGCAAATATACCGCGTCGCGTGCTGAGGGGAAATGGACGTTTGACAGGGTCAATAAACTCACCGAAGGCCAGGCGTATCTGTTCGAGTTGAACGGCAAGGTCGCGTCTCTAAGCTCGGGGGGATATGAAAAACGCAAAATCATTTTCAATACGAGCGACAAGTTGCCCCAACCCATCGCGGTGCTTCCGTCCGATTTTAATCCCAATTTGGTTGATGCGACTACCATTGGCTCCAGGCCAGCCATGATCACTTACGACAGGAAAAGCAATAAGATGTTCTATCTTGAGTTCACCTCGGCCGGGAAGTGGGTTGCCAGTGAGGTCACGATTGGCCAGCCTTTCCGCCAGGTAGCTAAGTTGCGCCTGTTTGAGATTGCCGGTAAGCCGGCGGCGGTCTATTTTGAGTCTTCCAGCAGAGGTGCAGATCTGTTTCTGGTCCAGCCTCGCTGAAGGTATGTGGCGAAGATGGCTAACAGGTGGTATTATGGTTCTGAACTGCTATACTGTTGCGACGTAATTACCCTTACGGCCCGTTGCGATTGCTTTCGGGTCAACGAAATGGAAAGATTTATGAGTGATAATTTACAAGAAGGTCGGGCATTCCTAGCCGCCAAAGAAACTGAAGACGGCGTGGTTGCTCTGCCCAGCGGACTGCTGTACAAAGTGATCGAAACCGGCGACGGCGCGACGCCCGGGCCTCGCGATAACGTTACGGTTCACTACCGCGGAACGCTGATCGACGGCACGACGTTCGATAGTTCATATGATCGCGGTACGCCGGCGACGTTCCCGGTTAACCGCGTGATCGCAGGATGGGTCGAAGCACTGCAACTGATGACAGTAGGCTCCAAGTGGGAGTTGTACATTCCGTCGGAAATGGCGTACGGCCGGGCCGGAGCGGGTGGAGATATCGGACCGGACTGCGCTCTGATCTTCGAAGTCGAACTGCTCAAAATCGTGTAAAACGGCTAGGTTTTACTAGGTTCTAGGTGCTCGGTGCTAGGTTCTAGGAACGACAAAACGGCGAAAGGCATCCCGATTAGTTAGGATGCCTTTCGCTTTTCTTTTTTTGCTTTTCCTAGAACCTAGCTCTCACATGACAACACATCGTTAGCGCTTTTAAGTGCCAACACATCGTTTACACA
>JABGPF010000340.1 GCA_018645065.1 Phycisphaerales bacterium | reverse complement strand
CTGTTCAGAGGTTTCCTGCCGCAGAAAGACGTCCAGGCGATTGCAGTGGCTGACCCGCGCGACCCGGCCCGCCAAGCCGCAGTCAAAAAGACCAAGGTCAACCCCAAAGCATCCTACCGCGATTTCCGCGAACTGATCGCACGCGACGATATCGACGCGGTCGCCATCGCCAGTCCGGACCACTGGCACGTTCCGCATTCGATCGCCGCGATCAAGTCCGGAAAGGACGTCTATTGCGAAAAGCCGCTGAGCAATACGATCTCCGAGGGGCGCATGCTCGTTGACACCGTCAAGCGATACGGCGCCGTATTCCAGCACGGAACGCAACTGCACTCGATGCAAACCGTTCACCAGGCCTGCCAGCTCGTACGCAACGGGCGCATCGGCGAGCTTGACCGGATCGTTATCGGCTCGCCTCCGGGCAAAGTCGCTCCGCTGGCTCCGCCCCAGCCCGTGCCCGACAATATCGATTACGATCTGTGGCAGGGGCCTGCGGCGTTGCGGCCTTACAATTCAACAGTAGTGAACAAGGTCGGTTGGTATTTCATCTGCGACTACTCCCAGAGCGGTTGGATCGCCGGATACGGTGTGCACGATATCGATATCGCCCAGTGGGCAATCGGAATGGAGCATAGCGGTCCGGTGGAGATAGAAGGGCGCGGAGTTTTCCCGAAAGACGGCCTGTACGATACGGTTACGACATACGAGTTGAACTTCACCTATCCCAACGGTATGAAGCTGCTGATGACCGATACGTCGCGTAATCGTCACGGCGTGACGTTCCACGGTAGTGAGGGGAAGGTTTACACGCGTTTCACCATCGAGACCCAACCGACTGCACTGGCCCGTGCGGAATTCGAGACCAGCGATATTCACCTGGAAAAAAGCCCGGGCCATCAGCGAAACTTCCTGGACTGCGTAAAGAGCAGGAAGGACCCGATAACCAACGCCGAGATCGCTCACCGCGCGACATCGACTGCGCTGCTGGGCGGAATAGCGGTGAAACTCGGGCGAAAACTCCGCTGGGACCCCAAAACTGAGCAATTCGCAAACGATCCCCAGGCCAACTCAATGTTGACTCTGGCGATGCGCCCGCCCTGGAACTTATAGAAACGAGGCCGAACATGAAGCGTAGCATAGCATCGATAACACTTTTCTCTCTGATGATAACTCTGGGCGTCGCAACTGCGGCGACTTTGGACGAACCGGGCGACCCGGGATCAGGAGCCAACGGGATTCCACGCGGCGCCAAGAACCTGTTTCTCAAAGCCGCATGCAGCGCCGATAAAACATGGTCAAATCGCACGCCTGACTTGGCGGTTAACGGTAATCGCAAGGCGGGCGATCATTGGGCCGGTCCGCCGATACCGGCCAAACATACTGTCGATCTGAAGACGCCCGCGAAGTTCAACACCATTCGCATGATTACTTACTTCGATGGGCGGCGAAGCTACCAGTACAGCGTGGAAGTATCGACCGACGGGAAGGCCTGGAAGCAGGTTGTCGACCAACTGAAGAACACCGCCAAGGCGACTGCGGCTGGTAAAACGTTCAAATTCGACCCGGTAACCGCACGATACATACGCACCACGTTCACGAAGAATTCCCAGGATAATGAGTCAGGCGGGCATATCGTGGAGATCGAAGGATATATGATCGATCCGAAGGCAAAGCCCAAACCGGCTTCGTCGGGCATTGCGCTATCCGGGGCGGTCGGTTCGGTGAACCAGCGATACAAACGCAACGTAGAGCCCGACCTGCCGGACTCGAAGGAATGGTCAACCGCCGCGTGGCGCGGTGAGCGAGTGCACGGTCAGTTTGTGATATGGACCGGGACCGACATGAAGGATGTGACACTGACGCCTTCGTCGTTGAAGGGGCCTGGGGGCAAGGTGATTCCGTCGAAATGCGTCGTTCCGTTCTTCGTTCGCTACACGATGGGCGCGGGGCAGTTGCTGGGCGATATTCTCGAACCGAACAAGCCGATCGACCTGCCGGGCAACTCGACTCGCCCGATATGGCTTAGCGTTAATGTCCCGCAAGACGCCGCACCGGGCGTTTACAAAGGAACGCTCGAAGTTAAAAACGCATGCGGTAATTCCGTGTCGTTCAGCTTGAATGTCGACGTGCTGAATAACGTACTGCCCGCTCCGAAGCACTGGTCGTTCCATCTGGACTTGTGGCAGAATCCCTGGGCGGTGTCGCGTATTCACGGGTACAAGCAATGGTCGCCGGAGCATTGGGCCAAGCTCAAGGAAGTGCTCACGCTGGCCGCCAACGCCGGGCAAAAATGCCTGACCGCGAGTATCGTTAACCGTCCGTGGGGCGGGCAAACCCAAGACGCGTTCGGATCGATGATCGCCCCGACGCTCAAAGCCGACGGCTCCTGGACGTACGATTACTCGGTGTTCGACAAGTGGGTTGAGTTCGGGCTGGCCTGCGGTATCGACCGGCAGATTAACTGCTATTCGATGGTGCCCTGGGGCAACAATCTTTACTACCAGGACGCCGCTTCGGGCAAGTACGTGAAGATCACCGCCAAGCCCGGATCGAAGGCCTATAGCGACTATTGGTCCCCGTTGCTTGCGGATTTCGCCAAGCATCTCAAAGCCAAGGGCTGGTTCGACAAGACCACAATTGCGATGGACGAGCGTCATCTGGAAGACATGAAGAACCTGATCGCCCTGGTCGATAAAGTCGCGCCTGGGATGAAGCTTACCCTGGCGGCGAACAAGAATCTGGAATCGATAATCGACCGCATTCACGACTACTCTTTCGCGATACGCTTCAAGGCGAAGCCCGAGTTGAACCGCCAGCGGGCGTCGAAAGGCCGTCAGACCACGTTCTACGTTTGCTGCGCCCCAGCCAAGCCCAACACGTTCCCGTTCAGCCCTCCGGCAGAGAGCACATGGCTCGGTTGGAACGCGGCGGCTCAGGGTTATACGGGCATTTTGCGATGGGCGTTTTGCAGCTACAATATCGACCCGCTGAAGAACACCGATTACCCGCGCCGCAGATGGCCCGCCGGCGACTGCTACGTGATTTACCCTGGCCCACGCAGTTCGATACGCTTTGAACGCCTGCGAGAGGGCATCCAGGATTACGAGAAAATCCGCATCATCCGCCAAGCCCTGACCAAACAGGGCGCCGCCGGCGCGAGCGGACTAGCGAAGCTCGAAGCGATCCTGAAAACGATCGTCAATCGCGACCACACCGACGTCGTGATCAAAGCCAAGAAGGCTCTTGAGGCCCTGTCGCGGGAAACAAAAACGCCCGCGAACTAATTACTGGATCGATTCGTCGGGTAGTTCTTTTTTGATGCCTTCGTCGATTGGTATTTTGTCCGGTAGGGCGTCGGTTTGCGACATTAGTTCGTCCAGCTTTTTGGCTAGCTGTTTGACGTTTTCGGCTTGGGCTGGGTCGTCAATGAGATTCTTCAGTTCGCCCGGATCGTTTTTCAGATCGTAGAGTTCTGACTTGTGGCGGTCGGGCTTGCCGTCGCCGTGAGGATAATGAACGTACTTCCAGCGATCGGTCCGCACGCCGCGAACGTTCGGCGTGTAGGGGAACTGTGTCTCGTAGTTGTACTCGTAATACCACGCGTCGCGCCACTTGTCGCTTTTGCCCGCAGCCAGCTTCGCCCAACTCATACCGTGGACTTTCTTCAGCGGCGCCGCTCCGCAAAGTTCCAGCACGCTGGGGGCCAGGTCGATGTTCAAAACCATCTGCGGTATGCGAGTACCGGCCTTGATCGCGCCGGGATAACGCACCAGCAGCGGCACGCGGATCGACTCTTCGTGCATCGTACGCTTGTCGGTCATACCGTGCTCGCCGAGGAACATCCCGTTGTCGCCGGCGAATATCAGCACGGTGTTGTCCAACTGGCCGGTTACCTTCAGCGCGGCGTACACGCGTGCTACGCTGTCGTCGATGCTCTTAATCGTTGCGGTGTACGATCGCACAAAATGGGCGAACTCCTTCACGCTTTCAGGCGTCGTGTCGGGGAACTTCTTGCGGAATCCGTAGATAGGCCCGTAAATCCCGTGCCATGTGTCGATCCGCTGGTTGACCCACTCGGGCTTGCCTTCCAGTGCGAAGGCTGAGTCGGGATATTTCACGTCGATATCGTCGAATGTTTTTTCGTATTTTGCTTCGGGTGTGAAGGGGGTGTGGGCGGCCTTGTGGCCGAGGATCATGACGAACGGTTTGGTGCGGTCGCGTTTGATCCAGTCGACGGCGAGGTCGGTCACGCGAGTAGTATAGTAGCCCTTTTTGACCTCGCGTTTCCCGTTAATGTTGAACGTATTGTCAAAGTACTTGCCTTGTCCTTTGTGGCTTACCCAGTAGTCGAATCCGGGGCGGGCGCTGTCGTCTTTCTCGCCCATGTGCCACTTGCCAATGTAGGCCGTTTCGTATCCTTCCTTTTGCAGGCGCATCGGGAAACTGGGCATTTGGCTGGGGTAGTCGGTGAAGTTGTTGACCACGCCGTGGGTGTGGGCGTAGAGTCCCGAGAGGAACGAGGCCCGGCTTGGCGAGCAGAGTGACGTGGTGACGAACATGTTCTCGAACAGGGCTCCCTCGGCTGCGATGCGGTCGAGATTCGGCGTCTTGAGGAACGGATGCCCGGCGCAGCTCATCATGTCCCATCGTTGGTCGTCGGTGAGTATGAACACAACGTTGGGGCGCTTGGCGGCGCTTGGTTCTTTTGACCTGCACCCGACCGCTGCGATTGCTGTTGAAAGCCCGATAGCCCTGAGAAATTCGCGTCGTTTCATAATGTGCCCTTTCGACTATGGTGAATATCCGTTACCTTAACATGCAATTAACGTCCAGTAACAGGTAAAATCATGGACCAGAAAATTATAGTGCGTCGAGCGACGCTCGGCGATGCGGAAATTATCACCGGATTTAATCGGGCGATGGCCCTGGAGACAGAAGGCATTACGCTGGCTGAGGAGACCTCCGCATATGGCGTGCGCCAGCCTTTTAAGGACCCGAGCCTGGGCTTTTATATTGTCGCCCAGTGCGATGAGTCGATCGTCGGGTCGCTGATGATCACCACCGAATGGAGCGATTGGCGGGGCGGTGACTTCTGGTGGATTCAAAGCGTTTACATACGTCCGGAATTCCGCCGACAGGGCGTTTACCGCAGCCTCTACCGGTTCGTGCAGGAACTGGTCGCAGCCGACCCGGGCGTGTGCGGCGTGCGACTCTACGCCGAACTGGACAATAAACGAGCCCAGAAAACCTACAAGGTCCTGGGCATGGAACAACTCGACTACATAATGTTCGAACAGCTAAAAGACGGGCTGGAATTTCTCCAATAACGCACGTTACGCCGCTTACGAATGCGTGCCGGTCTGCTGAGACGCCAGCCAGCCCAGGGCGAACCCCGCACCGCTTACCGCCAACAACACGCCGCCTATCGACCAGTTGCCCGCCCGGAAGCATAGGACCGATCCGATTGCCGCCAAACCGCCGACGTAACAAAGAAGCTTCCGATTACTGACATGCATCAACATGCTCACGCTCCCTTATTTTTCTATAAGGCATCAATAACGTTTGGTGTCACACCATTATAGGCGCTCGCCCAGACATGAGACCACAATCTATATCGGCGTTATCCGAGAAACAACACAAAAATTAGTCGGGCGCTGATCGGTGTGTCTGACGGTTTTGATTTCGACACAGAGACTCAGAGGCTCAGAGGACGGCAACGGCAACGGCATTTTTTTGTTACGGCGAAAAAACGACAACAGAGAAAGCAGA
>JABGPF010000339.1 GCA_018645065.1 Phycisphaerales bacterium | reverse complement strand
GAAAAGCCCGCGAATTCCTGCTGAAAAACTTCATGACAATCCTGGCTGACGAACCAGCGCAAAGAGAAGAGCAGTACGCATCAAACCGCAGAACTAAACACATGATCGAAGCCGACCAAAAATACGAAAAATACCTGGCAGACGAACGAGAAGTCGCAGAATCATTAGAGCGAGAAGCCGACATGCAATTCGGACCCGACGGTGAATATGAAGACGACTACGAAGATGATTATGAAGACGATTATGAAGACGAATCCGAAGACAATGAAACCCGCCCCGAAGAGAACAAAGAATCCCCCACCCAACCGCCCGCCGCTGTAGAAACAACCGACCAGTCGCCCGAACCAAGCGTACCCGAACCGGCCGCCGAACAATCGCCCGCGCAGAACCCGGAAACCGATTTCCCAACCAAAGCCGAGTTCACAGAATTCTTAAACAACCTCGACACCACACCCCCGGACCCATACCACGGGGAAGATCCAATAGTAGCCTACCGCAAACGCCTGCGAGCAGCATCATTAGAAGCCATCGCCTCAGCCCTGGAGGACTAACCCCTCGCCCCCCGACGCTCCAACGCCGCTGGTCGACGAATCAGGCAAGGTAATCCAACACCAGGAATGATAAAAAGGCAACGACCCCGGCGTTTCGTTTTTTTGCAATCGAGCTGGCAGCATCCACCGTTGACTTATCGGCGGGCTGGTCGGTACAATTGTATGAATATTGTAAGGCGAACTGCCGGGTGTGCTCCGACGCATGAGAGATATTGACCAGCGACTGCTTCACGCGAGTTTTGTCCAGCCTAAGGGGTTCCTCACATGAAAAAAGTAGTGATCATTGTTATCGGTCTGGTTGGTCTGGCCATGTTCACGACCCGGCCTCGGCTTTGTCGGGCTGACGATTCCCAGGATCGTGTCACCGTAGTCTGTCCGGCGATAGAACACGATGAAATTGCTAGAACGAGCTATTCGCGGGCATCAAGGCAGCCGGTGTCACTGGTTGTGCTTGGTAAGATCAAGACGATCAAGAAACCAGGCGGTGGCTATGGTATTTTTGAGGTCGCGGTCGAGAAGGTGCTTTATGGGGCGGCTTCAGTGAAAACTGTTCGCTTTACCTGGCCCTGGGATTGGTTTTCCAACCGCCGGAGGATCATTGCGCTATCGCCCCAAATTTCCGATGATATCCCATACGATTTCAGGTACGTACTACCACCGGAAGAACTATCCTCCCAAACAGCTCTGGCTGGTGCTCGACTTGATCATGCGACATTATTATCAGAGTCTATCTTCATAGGCAAGGAACTCTCCCATGCTGGCGAGTACCGGCGTAAGGTCCGAATCGTCCGCACGCTGCATGGCCCAAAACTTGCCAAGGGCGATGTGGTTACGATGGTCGGTCCGCACATATCTCAGAATGATCCTCCTACCATTTGCTCAAAGCAGATGCTGTATTTCATCCGGAAGGTTGCACCCCCGCGTCGCGGAAAACCCGTTGTTTACTACGAACATAGTCATATCGCCGTCGACCAGGAAACGGCTGTGCGAGCGGCGTTAAAGCGACGCGAGACCTATCCGGTTCGGACCAGTAAGGATGCAGACGGAAAGACCATTAAGGAGCGTGAAGTCACCTTCAACGGGACTCTTGACCAGGCCGTAATCCTGATGGGGTCAGCCAGTGACGCCGCAGTCACACTGGGAGCCAGAAAGCTCCTTCTTACCGGACCCGCCGGTCGCAAAGCCGCCCTCGCTGACATCAGCAAAAATCTGACGAGAAGAACTTTCTCGGGCGAGGTCGAATTGCGTCGGTTGAGCAACTTGATCCTACTCCTGGGTGTCGCCGAAAAAGGCGACACCGACCTGGCCGGGCTGTTGGATCGCATGATCGCTCATATCGCATCGGGCGCCCCGGCGCCGCAACGCCCCGAGCGGCGGGCGGATAAAGATTGGCATAAAACCGAGGCTGACCGTATCGATACAAACCATGCCTTGCTCTGGTTGGTCAGGGCGATGGATATGAAAACCGTTGTCTCGAAGTATGCAGCGAGACTCGTCAGACTGCGGGATGGCGCCAGCGACGCTTGGGAAGCAGAGATACAACTCGCACTCGTCGCGTCGAAGGTGCTGGAACACATCGAATTAGAGGCCGCTTTTAAGCAAACCGCCAAGCTCAAACCCGTGCGTGCGAATTTAGGCTTTAACATAGCGGGCCAGCAGGTTCTATTCTCACCAGACGGTAAAAATATCGTTGCTGACGGTAAAATATATCGGATGTCGGGCTGGTCCCAAACCGGGCAACTCAAGACTGACGGGGCCTGTCGGACTCTGTTTGCACGCGATGGCAAGGGGGTATATGTCCTCGGATACAATAAGACAGACGTTGCCTTGATGGAATATCCCTCGGGAAAGATTCTAAAGCGTTTCAAAGGTCACAAGGAGCCGATCACCTCTGGTTCACTATCGGCTGATGGCGGCCTGCTGATGACTGCCAGCTACTATGAAGACGTCGTTCATATATGGGACACGACCTCCGGAAAGATAGTCAAATCCTACACTTTGAACGAGAAATGCTACGAGGCTGCTCTGAGCCCTGATGGCAAGACAGTGGCGATGAAGACAAAAAGCAGAGAACTGACAATCCAGCCGATCGCTGGGGGTAAGGCGACGAAACTCAAATATGAAGCTTTCGAACTTAACGAGATAATGTTCACCCCTGATGGGAAGCATATGCTCGTATTGACCTACGGTTCGGTCGGGAAAATGATGTTTGGCGAGTCGAAACCGCAATTGGAAATTTACGCCACAGGAAAAGGTTACCGGCGTGTGGGGAAACTAGTTTTCTCTGGAGCCAGCAAACGCTTCACCGCAATGTCGATTTCGCCGGACGGGCGCCATGTTGTTCTGGGCAGCCAGGACGGATATATCTGGGTTGCGGACCTTCCGAGCCTGAAAACGCATAGACGCATAACCAACGACGGGTCCTGCGGGCACGTAAATGCAGGTAATATGGCGTTCTCGCCCGACGGTAAATTACTGCTGGTCGGAGCCCGATATGGGCCGATACGCCTGTTCAATGTCGATGGATTTAAGGTTATTAACACTAGTCCAGCTCACCAGGGAGATGTAACCGATGCCTATTTTTCCGCGAAAGGCGACATGCTGCGCACTATAGGAGAGTATGGCTTTGTGTGCCTTTGGGATTCGACTACTCTGAAACTCCGCAAGCGTTTCACGCTACCAGGCAAGACCAGGGTGGTGGCGGTTCGACCGCCAGACGGTAGATACGCACTGTGCGCAGTTGCAAATCAGGCCGATACATCAGTCCTGGACCTCGATAACGGTAAGGTTATCTCAACTCTGAATCTTCCTGTTCATTGGGAGTATAATAGCACAAGTGTTCGGTGGCGAGCTCGGAACCAGATTGATGTGACCGATCAGAATATGTGGCGTCGAATAGATTATCGCACTGGAAAAGTGCTGGTTCGGCGTGATCGGGATACCAGAAGCGACAGTGATCTCTATAACGGGCGCGGGTATTTGACCGAGAATGGTAAACAAATATTCCTGTGGAACCGGACAGGCGGCAGGGGCTCCACGCGATGGATTGAAGTTTGGACCATCGATGCCGAGACAGGCAAGGCTTCGGAGAAGGTCGAAATCGAGCAGATCATCCGGGGGGGATACAATGACAGCGGACTGGTTCCAGGCGGAAAGTATTTCTACTGCGCTGATCCTGACATGTACATTCTCAACCGCAAGACCGGCAAACTTGTCTCGCATAGGAGCTTCGGCGACACGGATATATTGAAGGTATCCTTCAGCCCCAACGGTGATCGCTATGCGATGGTCAGGGGCGGACGAATATTTGTCGATGCATCGTTGCGGATATGGGATCCGGAAACTACGAGCATGGTTAGCATTCACGAAACGCTGACGGGCAAAACATTGCAGGCTTTTCCGGCTCCGGATCGATGGGTCGGTGCTTTGCGTTTCAGTCCGGATGGTAAGAAGCTTCTTGTCTCCTGCAAGAACATAGTTGAAATTTGGCCTGTGCTAAAGGCTCCATAGATGGATTGCAGGCCTTACTTCGCTTTGACGAGTTTGTAAAAGTCTGAACTACCTGTCCCCCAGGAACAATCAGAGAGAGGGTCGACTGGCCTGACTGTCTCGTTCTCGGACAGAAACTCGCCGACACCGTAGCAGGCCACCGACCAATCGTCCGAACCAAGCGCACCTATACCACGACAACGACCCAATAGTAGCCTACCGCAAACGCTTGCGAGAAATATCATTAGTAACGACCGACGCGCCATGTCGATAACGATACGTCAGCGGTTTTTGGGGGAGTTATTTGTTTCTGTTGAGTGGCAGACAACCATTAGAATGAAAGTGGCGATCAGTGCGAAGAGGATTCGCAAAAATGGGAGCGGGATAGTAAAGATGAACAGCAGCGACAGGGGTGTGGTAATCGTACCCCACAATAGAGACGATCTGTCATCACCGGCTGCAAGTTTCGCCATCGCCGAGACCGCCATAAACATCACAATCAATTCAAACATAACCCTACTGCCCGTTTCCAGTTCCCGTGAATTTCGGCGCTTCCCAAATACGCCGCGCCGCGATTAGAGTATCATGCCTCCAAATTCATCCTATGTCAATAAGACGGTTTATGCTCGCGAGATCGGGAGTTTTACTATGAAGGTGCTGCCTACGCTGGGGTGGCTTACAACTTCGATCGCCCCGCCGTGCGCGTCGATTATGAATTTGGCGATGTGCAGGCCCAGTCCGCATCGTCCTGATGATGCGGGGGTCGGCTTGGCCTGGTGGAATCGGTTGAAGATTCGCCGAACGACTCGCGGCGCCATTCCGATCCCGTTATCGATAATTTTGAGGCATACGAATTTCCCTCGCATAACGGCTTTGATTCGTATTTCGCGGTTATCTCTGGAGTATTGCCACGCGTTGTCCAGCAAGTTCATTATCACTGTGACCAGCGCGTCTGGGTCGCCGACGATTGGGGGCAGGTCCGGTTCGATATCGATTTTCAGGTAGGCGTGTGTTCGGCTGAAGCGCTCGCCGGCAGCTTGGAGCGCCTGGTCCACGAGACCGGCGACCTGCAGTTCGACGAACTCGAAGTCGCACTGGTCGCATTCCATGTGCGAGAATATATGGAAGTTGTCGACCAGGACGGGCGTTGATTCGGTTGGCGTTTTCAGCTCGCTTGAAACTGCGCTCATCAGATCGTTTTTCAGTTGCGTGAGTTTCGTTTCTCGTCGGGTGTGTCGCGTGATGGCTGCGGCGATCAGCAGGATCATACCTATGGCGACCGAGGCGGTGATGATATAGATTATTCGCTGCCTGTCAGCGGCGGCTTGGAACGGGGCGGGCTTTCTGAGGAACAGGGATATTCGCCATCCGGGCATTTGCTTCCCGATCGGCTCTGATATAAACGCGTTTGGTTCGTCCTTGCCCGCGGGGTTATAGCGTACGGTGATTCCGCCCCCCCGAAGTTTGGGCAACGTCCCGCAGACATCCTGCACCACTCCCTTCAATTGCGAGGCGGTGAACAGGGCGACGAGTTTTGAATCGGACGAACCGATTGACCAGATATCGTTTATTCCCGTAGCCAGGAGTTCCGTACTCGCCGGCCCGCCGCCGGCGTCGAGAATCCTGCTGCCGGCCGGCAAATGCCGGCGCAGGTGGTGCATGGTCACCGTGAACTCCAGCGAATGGTATGGGTCTTGCTCCAACCGTTCCCACTCGCGCTGCGGCTCGCGATTGTA
>JABGPF010000338.1 GCA_018645065.1 Phycisphaerales bacterium | reverse complement strand
TCCTTTTATATGCGTTATGCGAGGCTGCGTAAAATGGCTAAACCGAACAACAAGAAATATCCAATTAACGACTTTAGCTCCATGGACCTTTAATTTTGGTTCTAGTCCCAGAAAGTTGGTTTCTGTTTGGTGTCAGCCTGCAGTTGCCTGGCTTAAGTCGTCCAGCCTGAAGGGCTGAGATTCGACAGCCCAGGGCAACGCCCTGGGTATGGTGATAAAAGAGAACCTAAGCCCTGTAAGGGCGCAACTCATTTGCACACAATAGGTTGCGCCCTTACAGGGCTTAATAATAATTTGCATTCTAACCCAGGGCGACGCTACGCTCTGCCCTGGGCTGTCGAATATAAGCCTTTCAGGCTAAACGGATTAACGGCATGGTATAAACACCTATGCCAAACCTGGGAGATATGGGTACAGATGTGCCTTTTCGACCGTAGCTAACGTGAATAGAGCCTGGCAGTTAAACCTAATCCAAACCCGTTAATCACCAACTTTTTGGGACCAGAGCTTTAATTTTCGGGTGGGTCTGATGTGTTGTTGGCGATAATTGGTGGGGTTATTGGGCTTGTTGCTGGTGTTCGCAGGGTGGTTCGTTTGGCGGCAGTTGGGGGTGCGATAATCAGGGTACCGCAGTGCGGGCATGAGGTTTCGTGCCATCTGGCTCGTCTGGGTATCCGCAACGTCTTTCGACAGCGGGAGTTGGGACATCGGTGGACCAGGAAACGCATTACGTGCCGCCCTCAGTGGATTTACTTGATTAATTCGGACGTCGGACGACGTAGTGTTTCGGCCAGGTTAAATCTGATCGGAGCGACGAACAGTTCCTTACATCTGGCGCAGCGAACTTCTTTCCCCTGCATTTTATCCGGGATCATAAGTTTCTCACGGCACTTCGGATTTGGACAACGATATTTAACGCCCATAGGAACCTCCAGTTTTCCACCAATAACTTCATCGACATGGAGGCAGGGCGTCTTAAATAGGAATAGTTATTAATTTGGGGCAAATCCCAAATCAATTATTCCGTTAGTCTTTGGATGTTTGCGCCCAGGGCGTTTAGTTTGTTTTCTATCCGTTCGTATCCGCGATCTACGTGGTAGATGCGTTTTACTGTTGTTTGGCCTTTGGCGACTAGTCCGGCGAGAACGAGTGCGGCTGAGGCTCGCAGATCGCTTGCCATTACGGGCGCTCCGATGAGCTGTTTTACGCCCGTTACAATTGCTGTCGGGCCTTCCTTGCGGATATCGGCGCCCATTCGCAGTAGTTCCGCCACGTGCATGAAACGCTCTGGATAGATCTTTTCGGTTATCACGCTGTTTCCGTTCGACAGGCACAACAGTGCGATAAGTTGGGCCTGCACGTCGGTGGGGAAGCCCGGGTAGGGTTGTGTTGTCACGTCGGCCGGTTCGAGATGGCGGGCTGAGGAAATCGTCGCGGTATTCCCGTCTGGAGTGACGATTACGCCGATTTCACGCAGCTTATCGACCACCGCGAGCATGTGTCGCAGCTCGACGTTTTCAATTTTCACATCACCGTTTGTTATCGCAGCAGCCACCATGAAAGTACCGGCCTCTATGCGATCGGGGATTACGGTGTGCTCGGTTCCGGTGAGTTTTTCGACTCCGTCTATGGTTACTCGCGGTGTGCCTGCGCCGGTGATTTTGGCTCCTGCAGCGATCAAATAGTTCGCCAGATCTTCGATTTCCGGTTCGCATGCCGCCGATTCGATAACGGTTTGTCCTTCAGCGAGGCAGGCGGCCATCATTACGTTTGCGGTTCCCAGCACAGTTGACCCGAACGGTCCGCCGAGGAAGATTTCGGCGCCGCGAAGCTGATCGGCGCTGGCGACGATATACCCTTCGTCCAGTTCGATAGTAGCTCCCAGGGCGCGCAGTCCGCGAACGTGCAGATCCACCGGTCGCAGGCCGAACGAACATCCGCCCGGCATGGAGACGCGAGCCTTTTTTCGCTTGGCCAACAGCGGTCCCAGCACGCAGATACTAGCACGCATCTTGCGAACTATCTCGTATTCCGCCATGCTTTTCGACTCGTCGGTAACGCAGACATGCACTCGCCCTTGCTCGTCGCGCGAGACTTCCGCGCCGAGGTCGGACATCAGCATTGACATGAACCGAATGTCCGCCAGATCGGGAACATCGGTGAAAACACTGGGCCCTTCGGTGAGCAAACTTGCCGCCAGAATGGGCAGAGCAGCGTTTTTTGAACCGCTGATCCGCACTGAACCGGTTAATCTCTCACCACCGCGTATTACGAATTTATCCATAGCGGGATACTATAGACCAACCCCCCGAAATAATCCAGCCCGCGGCGGACAATGTCACATCTGTCCGCGCTGTGACACACCATCAATTTACCGTTTTGTCATTACCGATCGCAGTCCGCGAGCCCAACGAACTTGGAATACCGAACTGGCCCTTGCACTGTTACGAGAAGCAGTGTATTCCTGTAGCGATCATGTGGAGATTACAGTGCCTGGAAAGAAGAACATAATTACTGCTGCGGCGTTGCAACGTGCGACTGCTGATCGATATTATGCGCGAGGTATGGATTGCTTCCATCGCAAGCTTGTCTACTCGCTGTTGACCGATGGCGACAAGATCATCGCTAAAATTCATGGAACACGCGACTACAAGGTTAGCCTGTGGGTTGCGGATGGCCAGATTGGCGGGGAATGCTCCTGTCCTATGGGCGACATGGGCGTTTTTTGTAAACATATGGTCGCTGTCGGCCTGACGTATCTGGATGGCGATGCACCAGCCATATCCGATGGCGGCGAGACTAAATCCGTCAAGGGCTCCAAACGCCGGTGGAAACCGAAGATCACGCTTGATGATGTTCGTAACTACTTGCTGGGTAAGGAACTGGGAGATTTGGTTGAGATTATCATGCAGCAAGTCGCTGAAGATGACCGCCTGAGAGAGTCCTTGCTGATGCAGGTGGCGTGCAGGTGTCCGGACGGACTGGACGTGGCGACATTTCGGGCAGCTATTGACGCCGCGACCGACAGCGGACCTGATGGGTTCATCCATTATCGTGATGCGTATCGTTTTACCGCTGGTATTAACCATGTGGTGGATTCGATCGCTGAATTGTTGGATGCCGGACACGCTGCCGAAGTCATCGAACTAACTGAATACGCCTTGGAAAGTTGCGAGTACGCCTTGGGACACATGGATGATTCCGGCGGCGGAATGACGTCCCTACTGGGCCGCCTTCAGGATGTGCACCACGCCGCATGCCTGAAGGCACGCCCTGATTGCGAAACTCTCGCCCGCTATCTGTTCAAGTGGGAGATCGAAGGTATCTGGGAGACCTTCCTGGGTGCGTCAGAAATCTACGCCGACGTGCTCGGCCAGGCGGGACTGGCGGTTTATCGCCAACTTGCCCAGCAATTGTGGGATCAGACACCGCAACTCGATGCTGGCGACAAAGACGATCACGATAGTTCACGTTTCCGGATCACGTCCATAATGGAATCACTGGCCAGGACGTCCGGCGACATTGAAGAATTTGTCGCTGTCCAGGCCCGTGACTTATCTCACCCATATGACTACCTCCAGATCGCCAAGACGTACAGAGATGCTCGCCTCATCGATAAAGCGTTGGCCTGGGCCGAGGATGGGCTGAAAGTTTTCGCTGGGGAACGCCCCGACACCAGAATGGAAGATTTTCTCGCCGACGAATACCACCGCCTTCAGCGCCATGATGACGCGATGGCTTTGATCTGGGATCAGTTTACCAGGAGAATGGACTGCAATTCGTACCAGCACCTGCAGAAACATGCCACTATCGCCAAACAATGGCCCGAGTGGCGAAAGAAGGCGCTGGCCGCGGTCCGAACGGCGCTGGATAAACAGAAATGCAAAGAATCGCCTCAACCCACGGACCGTTGGTCGTCGTGGCGCCGGCCAGTGGACAACTCCGTGCTTGTGGAGATATTCCTGCTGGAAAGCGATGTCGACACCGCTTGGCGGGAAGCTCAAGCTGGCGGATGCAGCAATTCTCTTTGGATGATGCTCGCAAAAGTTCGCCAGGAGGAGCATCCCGCCGACTCGATAGATATATACAAAAAACAGATCGCCCCGATTGTCGACCAAAAGAACAAGTCCGCCTACCGGGACGCAACCAAACTAATTGGTAAGATCCGCAAACTCATGAACCGCCTGGACAGGTCCGACGAGTTCCTCCAATACCTTGCTTTAGTGCGCAAGACGCATAAACGCAAACGCAATTTCATATCCATGCTGAGTGATCTCTAATTGGGTATTTTATTCGATCACTTGAAAGTTGAAAAGAGATTGGGCTGTTGTTAACCGTTAGCGGAGTTGGATTTCTTTTGTTGTGGTTTTGCCTGGATATTGTTGAGAGCTTTGCGCGCGATGGGTCGCAGGCGCAGGTCTTTCCATTTGGTCATTTCCTGTAGGTGTGGGACGGCTTGTTTGGCTGATGGTCCAAGTCGGCCTAGAGTTTCGATTGCATGTTTTCGCAGGTGGACGTCATATAGACTTGGATACTTCATGATTCGCTTGAGGAACGGATTAATCTTCCAGAACGTCGGATCCGAAGCGGCGAGCTTTTTAAGATCATAGTCGACATATCCGGTTTTCATAATCCAGATCAGGACGGCGATTCCGGTGTGGGCCAATGTCCGATCGTCCGATCTTACGAGTTTCGCGGCGTAATCGACGGCTAGTGAAGGGTATGGATAGAACCCGGCTATTGATCGTACTTCATTGACAATATCTTGAAGCTGGTCTTGCAGCAGGCTGGCGGCCGGGCGTGACAGCGGTTTTTGAGACATGAGGTATTTTTTCGCCTGGTTTGCCATACTTCGTGCGATTTCCCTGTCCCGAGGAGTTTTGAATTCCTTAGCCTTATACCATTGGCGATTTGTCTTGACGATATGCGTCAGGAAATCGGCGGCCTGTCGGGTGACTTTTGCATCGGACGGTGCGATGCCGAGGATCGCTCCTGCCGCCGCTATTCGGATTGATTTGCTGCGTTTGACGTCGTTAAAAACACTAATGATTTTTCCGGTTGCCGCCGCATTCGCCGCGCCGATGCTGCCCAGAACTTTTGCGGCTGTATAGAAATATTCATCAGATTGCAGCAGTAGTTTGTTGAGCTTTGGCGCCGCGTCGATTGCGGCAGGTCCGATGTACGTCAGGGTATGTGCGATGCTATACCGGATGTCTGTGTGTTTTTTATCAACGAGCATTTTCATCAGAATGCTGACAGCCCACTTGGCTTTGGAGCCCGATGTTTCAATTACCTCGCTGATCGCTCCAAAATCATGCCGATCGTTATTGGTAAGAATGGGTGTTAGAGATTCTCTGGCATTGGTTTTGCCTGGCGTATTGCACAGATCGGTCAGGGATTGTATTGCTTCATATCGGACATGCTCATCCTTGTCTTTCAACGCAGTTTGAATTTGCAGTAGAGCGTTGGGGGTATTTGCGCCAATCGCTCGAATGCTTTTGATCGCCTGCATTCGGATTTCTTGTGATGGGTCCGTCATCACTTTGGCAATGGCGGTGATGCGTGCGTCTTTTGGCCCGTGGAGTTGGCCTAGCGCTGCGACCGCGGCGCAGCGTACTGTGTTGTCGGGATCTTTGAGGGACTGGATGGTGATTGTCGCGGCGTTGGGGTTTGCCTCTGCAATATGTCCCAGTGCTTTCAGCAGGGCGCATCGCACGCTGGCGATTTTTTCATTTCGTAGAGATTTCAGCAGTTTTGGGATAACGAGCTTCGCCGCTTGCTTGTGAT
>JABGPF010000337.1 GCA_018645065.1 Phycisphaerales bacterium | reverse complement strand
AATCGGCTGGACGAAACGTTTGTACCCGATCGATTCATTTCCCCAGGGCGTCGGGGTGATCGTCGCGGGCCCTTTCTTCTGTGCGATCGAACGAACGGTGTTCGAGGGGATGGTATCCTGCTGCTCGTGACAGCCCACACAGCCGCGCACCTCACCGGGCATAACGCCTGTGAACGACCGCATAGTCTGCACGCAGCGATACTGCTCGTCGAGCAATTGGAAGTAAACCGCCTTACCAGCGGCGAGTTGGAAGCTGATCGAGCCATCTTTCTCGACGGGTATCGTACCGAGGATGCGTTTGACGGTTTCGGGGTGGTGCGGCGCGACTGCCGGTCCGTCATGTTGGACGGTCTTCAGCCAGGTGCTGTAAGTCTTCGGATCCATTTCGATGATCCGCATGTACTTTACGAGCCCGTCGGGTATTTTCGATCCTTCCAGCACGTTGTTTGAGTAGAGTATGCCGGGTTTAAGCGGCTGGTGTTCCTTGCCGATTTTCGGCCAGGCCACGGTGTCCAAGAGCAGTCTCGGTTTCTTGCGTGCCTTCAGCGGTATCGCGTGCAGGAGCTGCTTTTGCCCCGCGTAGAGAAGCTCCATGTTCCCGTATACGTCCATCAGGTAGAGCTTGAAGTCAGGGTACCTGCGCGGTTTTGTCGATGCCGAGACCAGGAAGTATTCTTCGCTCAGCGGGTACGGTGATTTGTACGCGGTATATTTTCCTGCCTGTGTATAGTCGACGGGAAGTTTCGGATCGCCCGGTCCATTTCCGGACTCAGGCCATCGCAGGTGCTGGGTGACTTTGAACAGTCCGTCAGGATAGTTTCTACCCTTTGCCGAATCGATAATTCCGATGCATCCGTTAAACCACTGGTGATGCCCGACGCCGCAGAACATAACTTTATCGCTACCGGGTATGGCGCGTGCTTCTGTTACGTGGTCCGGCCAGACGCTCTGGTTGCCCCAGAAAACGCTCGTTCCGGTTCCGTCGGGGTTTGTTGTCCAGAGGCTCTGGATTCGCCAGAGCGCCTTGTCGGTGTACTCCCATCGCGTGTAGAGAATTCGCCCGTCGTTCAGCATTGACGGCAGGAAGTCCGGCTCGTTGTTGCGGGAGATAATGTAGATATTCTTACCGTCTGCGTCGCAGCGGGCCAGCACCGGCGACGGCGTACTGGGCAGGCAACGCACATATGTATTACCGCGCGTCGTGGTGAAAACGATCTTGCCGGCCGGGGTGTACATCGGATCGAGATCGTCGTAATCGCCAAAAGTAAGCTGCTTGAACCCGGTTCCATCAGTGCCAATTTCGTAAATATGGAACGCTCGATCATTCTGCGGCTTCATGCAGAAGACGACTTTCTTCCCGTCGTAAGACAACTCAGGGCGCCAGAAGAACCCCTTGCCATACGGGACGAGCTCGGTGGCTTTGGCTTCGGGATCAAGCCCGTTGATGACGATCAACCTGCCGCTGCCGCTTACAAACTGACCGGTGCGATGCAGCGTTTCGTGTTCCCAGGATCCGTGGAGCCCTTCGTGCGACCAGACGCCGGTGCGTGATGCGTGGGTCAAATCATTATCGATCGCCAGGATGCGGGTAAAATCGACCAGCGGATTCTTCAAGGTAATCGTGCGTTTGATCGCGCGAAGTTTCATGTAAAGAGCCGTAGATACCGGATCACCGGCCTTTACCGGACCCTTACCAGACCCGCCGACGGCGACTTTGCCCCAGGCGCCCGAACCGTAAGCGCCGACCACTTTCACAGCTTTCCAGTTTGCCGCCGGTTTGAAACCGGCCTGGTTCCACCCGGCTTCGGGAGCCTTGGTGCTCATCCAGGACGCATCGGTCTTCAGTTCCAGCGTCTTGCCGCCGACGAGTTGGGCCTTGAGTTTCAAGATCAGACCGGCGGCGCCTTTGCCTTCGTTGGTTCCTTTTACCGCGATTGCGTTGACCCCAGCGGTCAGCAGCCCGCTTACGTCAACAGTCTGCGGCATCTGCCACGCATACTCCGAAGCCGGGCACTTACCAGCCTCTTTACCGTTGATGTAGAGTTTCCACCGGTTGTCGCAGGTAATGCTCAAGCTCGCACTTTTCACTTTTTGGTCGGGCGAGCATACGAACTTCTTGCGGAAGCACCATGTCCCGGATGCATCTCCGGCCTGTTTGTCCCAGATCCATTGTGCGCCGGTGAAGTTAACCGATTGTGGTTTGGTCGGGGCGATTGCGGTTTTGGGCTCGGTTGTGTCCGCTTTGGCGATTGCGTCTAGGGCGGTGAGCTCTTTTGACAGATCGAGCTTGGGATTCTGCTTTTGCAACCGGGCCGCCAACTCGCGAGTTCGGGCCAACTCTTGGGCGACATCCTGCATGTTGGCTCCGCCGCCAGCCTGGAATAACCAGTCTTTTTCCAGAGCCCCACTTGCCGCCATGCTGTATTGGGCCAGCAATAACGATACGATAACTACAACGGTGATTCGATTCAGCATGATGTCGATCCTTACGATTATTTGTTTTCGAGTACGATACGATGGCCCAGGCGTGCGGTGCGGACCTGGTTAATTGCGTCTGCGGCCTGGCTCATCGGTACAACTTCTACTCGCGGTGCGATGTTGTGCATCGCCGAGAACGCCAGCATTTCCTTAAAATCACTGCGGTTGCCGATCAGGCTTGAGGTAATGGTCTTCTGTCCGAAGATCAGCGGGACCGCCGGTATGGTAATCGTTTCTCCCACGCCTACAACGCAGATAGTTCCGTTAGGAGCCAGTGCGCCCAGGTAGGGTCCCCATTCCAGATCGGCGCTGACGGTTGACAGGATAAAGTCGAGCTTACCGGCGACGGCTTCCATTTGGGCGGGGTCTTTGCTGTTGACGAAATGATGTGCGCCAAGGGCGATTGCTTCGTCGGATTTGTCTGGTGAGGTCGAGAACGCGGTGACTTCGCATCCGAACGCATTTGCATATTGCAGGGCTACGTGGCCGAGTCCGCCAACTCCGATAACTCCGACTTTTGACGTCGAGTTGACATACTTGCGAAGCGGTACGAAGGTTGTGATTCCCGCACAGAGCAGCGGCGCCGCGATTTCCGAGGCCATAGATTCGGGTATTGGGAATGCGAATCGGGAATCGACGTGTATCGCCGTCGCGAACCCGCCGAAGTCGTGCACGGCGGTATAAATGGATGATCCGCAGAAGATGTCCTGTCCTTTTTCGCACTGTTCGCATTCGCAGCATGCTCCGGCCTGTCCGCCAACGCCTACACGTTGTCCCGCTTCCAGATGGGTTACTTCGGAGCCCAGGGCGGCGATTGTTCCTACTATTTCATGTCCGGGCACCAGCGGGTACGACGAGATGCCCCAATCGTTGTCGATCAGGTGCACGTCGGTATGGCAGACCCCGCAGTGCGTGATCGCGATTTCGATATCTTTAGGCCCTAGATCCTTGGGCTCATAGTTGAAGGGCTCCAGCGGTTTAGCACTTTCCATTGCGGCTTGGCATGAAATAGTCATTGCGTTTCCTTTATCGTAAGGCTGTTGTGTGCGTTTAGTTGTCGTCATCCTACATGGAAATGATTGTGTGGGCAATAAATTCGTCCTTGCCCAATGCGGCGTATCGGATACAATCATCGACAATATTACGCATAAATAAACACTTGCCCATATGGAGTTAAAGCTATGATTCAAGCGAAATGCCCGTCATGTCAGTCAGTAGTCCAGGGACCTGAGCGCCTTGCCGGTAAAAAAGTCCAGTGCAGCAAGTGTCAAACGATCTTCCAATTCCCCGCCGCCGCTGCGCCTGCACCCGCGCCGGCTGCACAGCCCGCCGCAGCTCGACCCACCGCACCGCAACCGGCCGCAGCAGCTCGACCCACCGCGCCGCAACCGGCCGCCGCGCCTGCTCCCAGCCAGTCCAAACCGACCAAAAAGGCTTCGGCGTCCAAGACCAGGAAACCCGCTAAGTCCAAGGGCGGTAATAAGAAGCTGGTAATGTTCGGTGGTATCGGTCTTGTGGTTGTCGCGCTTGTGGTGCTTGGCGTGTTTGTTGTCCCGGGCATGTTCGGTGGCGCCTCAACTGCGGTTATTGAACGGTACGCATCGGCAGACACCTTTGCCGTCGGAACCATAGACATCCAGAATATCGTCAACAGCGATCTGTACGAAAAACTGGGGCTGGATAAACAGCTCAACGATATTATGGCCAAGGAAATCCAGACTACGCTCAAGCCTGCAGATTTTCTCTCGATTACGCTTGTATTCAATAAACCCAAGTCCGGCGATGCTGAACCCGAGCCGACAGTGGTGCTAAGCCTTGCCAGGGACGTAACCCTGAAGGACATCGTGGGTGAAGATCGGGCGAAGCTGATCGAAAAATTTCAAGGTATTGAATACATTCTCGAAAAACCCGGGGTGGTGCTGGCCAAGACCGAACCGTCTGCGGTTTGCGTAATCCCGACCGGTGGTATGAAAGCTCTAGCCGGGCTTATGGCTCGCTTGAAATCCGACAAACCCGCCGAGCTTAATGAAAAACTGCTCGAGGCGATGAAGCCGGTTTTGGGGCAGTCAAGTTTCTTTGCCGCATATATTCCAGATTCCATGAAAGGCAAGCTTCCGAACAATATGGCTGCACTTGCCTCAATGAAGGCAGTTGGATTCGGCTTTTCGGTAGGATCTGACGTGGATTTGAAACTCGTCGCTGAGTTGGCCAGCGAAAATGAAGCCAAAGAGGCCAGCCAGGGATTCGGAATGATCCAGGCAATGGGAGTAGGCGCCATGCAAGGCAAGGCTTCCGGAGCCAAGGACCCGGATGTTAAGGCCGTTTTCACAGCGGTGGCCAATACGTTAAATAACGTAAAGCTGGAGCAGGAAGGCGCTAATCTGACCGGTTCGCTCAGTGTCGTCGGCGGCGATATTGTTCTCATCAAGAACAATTTCATGAAGGCGGTTTCCGCGTTGATGGGCGACGGAGGCACTTCGTCCGGCGGCGGACCTCTGGACTTCCTGAAGATGTTCGGCGGATAACTTGAAAATCAGGTTGTTGCGCTTTTGGGTTCCGCTCGCAGGATGCCTTTCGAGTCGAGGTAGGCTTCGCATCTTGTCATTACGCCGGCGTCGTTGCTGTGCCCGTCGAATTGCAGGGTCAGGAACGGTTTGCCCGCAGCCGGGCGGGTGAAGTGCTTGACGAACGAGTCGGGCCCGCACTTGAAGTTCGTTATATATATGATGTCGAGATTGCTATTCTCGCCGACGAGCTTCGCTGCGCCCAGCACGTGACGCCCCAGCGCCCAGAACATGTTGTCGTTCACCTCGGAGATATCCACATCACCGGTGGGCAGGAAATCCTGCGGTATGCAGTCGACCCCGTAATACTGCCGCAGCTTGCGCGCCACCGACAGGTTAACGCCCGGATCGTGCAGATTATAAGGGCGTCCGACCAGTACAATTCCGCGCCGCCCTGTGCGTTTTAGCGTTGCGAGCGCTTCGGCTCCGGCGGTGTGACATTTCTGTTTGAAGGCGTCCTGGGCCTCGAACCCCGCCGCGACGGCTGCTTGAACTTTCCGCCGTTTCAGGCCCATCGTTTTGAAGAAACCCACCAGTTCGCGCGTCACAAACGCAGAGCCTTCGGAGAACCGGACCTGCGGGCTCATGAACTTTTTGGCTGCGGTTTCCAGCGCCGGTGAACTTCTGGCCACGAACGGGAGCGTCTGGTGCCACGGGCACAAATGCGTCTCGGTGTTGGCGTTCATCTCTTCGGGTGAGATTATGTTTGGGACGAGGATGTAGTCTATTTCGGGGCGGTCGAGGCTGGCG
>JABGPF010000012.1:12129-39386 GCA_018645065.1 Phycisphaerales bacterium | reverse complement strand
CCCCAAATCTACATTCCGCAGCAAGCCGCATCCGGTTATCTTTTGTCCTCCGGTATGGGCGAGACGTAGCTCGATGCATCCTTAAAACTCGGGACCGGGCGGAAGTTCGGGTGGTCTTTGTGCTGGAGGTTCTTTCTGCCCCAGTACGCCCCGTAGTACTGGGCGTTGGTGTCGACCCAGTTTGATATCTTCAGCAACTCTTCTGGCTTGAGGTTCACTTTCTCGTGGACTTTGGCGAGCTTGGCTGCAATTTCAGCCTTTTTCGGATCCTTCAATTTGACCTTGCCCTTTGCGTGCATCGCGACCAGTATGCTGTTGTGCGAACCGTACGATCTTGCCGGTTCGTAATGCACGTTGCCCGTTTTCGGGTGGTTCTCACCAACGGTCGGGAACAGTTCAAATCGCCTGCGCCCCCTGCCGCCCCGCCGCTCTTTCAGCAGCGACTCATACGAAACGCTGAACATTCTCGTCAGCTCGCCGGTCAGAACCAGATCGCCCTTGGGCTCCTTGCCCGAGTGACATTTAACGCAATGTTTGTCGAGTACGGGTTGAACGTCCGTTGCGTAATGCAGCGGACGCTGCCCTGACTTCTCGCCAATCTGCGGGCCAGGCACCGACGCCGGACGTTTAAGCGCCATCACGGCGCCGGCTCGGGGTTTAGCTGCCGCCGCGTCGTTCGGCGTCTCGTGGCATCCGATGCACGCTCGAGTCTCACCGGGCATGTAGTTCACGTAGGTGCGTTCGATCTGAACGGCCATGTAGTTCTCGTCGAGCGCGTGGAAGGCGATATTCGCTTTGGCGGGCACAACAAAGTGCGCCGAGCCGTCTGCCTCTACGGGCACCACACCGTGCTGGACCTTCAGGCCCAGGTGCGTATCCTTGGTGATCGTCGCGTGCTGTTGATCGTAATTGTCGCCGCTCCAGCGCCTGCGAGTGGCCCAGGGGCGTGGGATCTGCTCCATCACACGTATGTACTTAACAGTACCGCGCTTCGTCTCTTCCATACCGTGATAAATATCAGTAACAACACAGGTTGCAAGGTTTTTAGACGCCATTTTCTTATCGAAATCGGTAATCAAAACCGGGGGCTTCTTGCGGGGCTTCAGCGGATACGGCAGCCAGCAGGAGATATCGTCTTCCTTGTGGATCAGGCCAACATTACCCTTCTCGTCGAGAATGTACAACCCGTATCCAGTCGGATCGGTCCATATCTCGCCGCCGGGTTTGTGGGCAACTAAGAACAGCTTCTCCGATAGCGGGTAGGGATCCTTGAACAGCGGGCCGCGGCCTCGTCCGTCGCGGACCCAGCGTCCGTCTTTGTCCTTGAACGAGAACCCGCCCTCGGCCTGGATGTCGGTGTACGGGGTCATGTACGTCATTGGGTCGCGGGTGCGGATGTTCTTTCGCATATCGAGGCGGATGATCGTCCCGATCCCGTTCTGCGGGCAGTGCGGCGTGCCCATTACTACGTACTTGTTCTCGGTGTTGGGGATGGGCCTGCCGTAAATAAACGTGGGCGGCAGGGAAATATCGGCAGCGTAAATCTCCGCCGATCCGCTGCCGTCAGGACGCATCGCCCAGAGGCATTTAACGCTAACCGCACCCTTGGTCCAGTATTCCCAGCGGGTGTAAAGAATACGCCCGTCGGGCATCATCACAGGGGCCTGCTCGGATACCGAACTGTTGGATATCTTCGTCATGTTCTTACCGTCAGCGTCGATCGTGTAGAGCACTGTGGTGGTGAAATCGTCAGGCCGGTCGCACAGAATACCGTACTGGCAACGCGTGGAGATAAAGCATATCCGCCCGTCGGGCATGTAGCACGGATGCATGTCGTCGGTGCCATGATGATAGTGAGCCCGAGCGCGATACTTCTCGACCAACTCAGCCTCATTCTTCTGCGGGAAAGTTATCTGCCGCAGCCCGCTTCCGTCGATATTGATCTCGTAGATACGATATCCTTCCTGGTGCGCTTTTTTCCAGGCGAAGACGAGCTTCTTAGCGTCGTAGGACAGATCAAATCGCCCGAACACTCCGCCCTTAAGTTCTTTGACGATATCGGTGACCTTGCCCGTTTTGAGATCCAGAGTGCAGATGTTCCCACCGGGCAGCCATTTTGAGTTGATAAACTCGGTATAGTAGTGGTTTGCACTGTACGTCATGCGTTTTACGAACACGATCTTGTCAAATCCCAGCACCGATTCGCTCTTTCGCATCTCGGCGAATTTAAGTGTATTCGGCGCCTGCACAGGCGGGCCGACCGGGACAGGCTTGCGACGGTTGCTTCTTATGGAGCCAGAATCCTTGAACGCCGGCCAACCGGGCAGCCCCCTGCCCCTGGTGTCGATCACGTTTGTCTTGGTGTCGATCTTCGCATCGAACAGTTTAACACTCTTCAGATGGAAGTATCGCGGGCCGAACTTGCCCGGTAAACCGAGCTTAATGTAGCGGGCCTTGACAGGCTTATCGAGATTAACCGCCCAGATATCCTGGCCTTGTTTAGTCTGCCAGACCTGCTTCCAGGCCTTTTTATCGTCGGAGACCCACATCGTAAGATCGCGCGTAAGCGTCCTCCAACTTTTGCCCTGGATACGGTTTATAATCTCGAATCCAGCGACAGTACCTGGCTTGGGGAGCGTAATAATCGCCCAGGGATTCTGCTCCCGATCGGTATGAAACGCCCATATAAACTTGGCGTTCGGGGTTTTCTGCGTGACCAGTTCGGCGGGGGATTTGTTCCATTCCGACGTGGAGCTGACCTCGACTTTGGCTCCGGCGGATATCCACCCAGCCGATGCATCAGAGGCCAAAAGCCCAAAAACCAGCGACACAAAAACCACAACACCAATTCGGGAAGCCATTTTGTTCATTATTGAACTCCTTTTTACTAACTCTGATTAGAACGAATCAGCCCTGACGGTACAAGAAAAACTCCGCCTGCGGTCAGAGCCCGCCGCTGACCGCTGGCTGGCCAATTCCAAATTGCTCGCCATAATTGATAACTTGCGTCGTTTTACTGTATAATCGACGACCCTCGGAGAGACGCACGACTTCCCATACCGAAAAACCATCGTAGAAAAGGAAAGAAAATGAGTTCACGAAAATTACTGGTGCTTGCAACGCTACTTTGCTGCGTAAGCAATGCGATAGCACAACCGGCGAAGACTGAAAAAACCGGAGCCAAAATCGAATCTTACATCTCCCAAGTCGATAAGATTCTCGAAAGGGAGCAGAAGAGAGGCGCCGCTGTTCCGTCCTATCGCAATGAGGCCAAGCTGCCGCTGATGGTTTTCCCGAAAGGGTTCGACGACACTGAAAGAGTCGAGTTCCGCATTGATGTTTCAGGCGTCAATAAGCTGTACATCGGAACGGGCGAAAGAGCGACTCTGCGCGACATCGCACTCGATAGCGGCGATGGCGTTAAGCAACCGCTGCGATCGAAAGCCAATAAACTCCTGGTAAAAGTCGGCGTCACCGACAAACGCAAGATCAGATGGCAACGCGGCTCGAGCTTATACATCCAGCAGAGTGAAACGCTCCTGGAACTGGACGGAAAATACAAGTGGATATCAGGGAAGATCGACGCACAGCGATCCATGTTCTGGATAAGCGATAAGTCTAACGCGTCGAAATTAAAATTCTGGACGCGCCTCCGCAATGATCGCCAGTCGGCAATGCAGCGTGCAGGATTCGACCGCCGCTACGACGCACCCACCCTTCCGCTGGGATTCACCAAGATCACCATCAAAGATGCAGTGGACATCATACAAACCTACGCCATACGAAAAGGCGGCGGGACCAAAAACATCGATCCGAAAATCCTCAGCGCGATAAACGACGCCGCCAAAACCGCAAAAACCGGCGCCGATTACGATCGCGTGCAAGGCCTGTGCTACGCGGCGATATTTTCTCGCGACTTCAAGAGCCTGCGGCAGGCGGTAGCAGCCGTCACAGACGTTCCCGGAATGATCAAGAAATTCGACGCGACCCTGCAAAAAGACTACCAACTGCTCAACACGAGCAAGTTCAACTACAAGACCGACTTCCCGGCAGCAAAAGCCAAATGGGAAAAGCTGATCAAGGAAATGCCCCTGATCGCAAAGTATCCCGAAATGATCGAGCAGACGCTGAAGCAGCTAGGCAAGAGCAGCCCGGCGGCAATCGCGACTGAGAAAACTGCGGCAACCAAGCTCCTGGCTGGCGCTGCCGGCGATCTGGACAAATACCTCGCCGCATACACAACGCTGAAGGCCAAGCGTCTGGAAGCAATGTCCAAACTCACCGCACTTGACTTCGACAGCATCCTGATAAACCGCAACCCGCCCACAAAGTACAGCCACAACGGCGATCAGCACCTCGGAAGGCATAGTCGAATCGGTAAAGGCCTGACGATCATCAGCGACTGGAAGAGCGGAAACCCGAAAGTCAAAACAATCCTCGAAGGCAAAATGCCTCCAGGTGCATACCGCAACCCGGACCTGAGCTACGACGCCAAACGCGTTGTCTTCGCGTTCTGCGATCACACCGAGCAAAACCCAAGTCTCCGCCGATTCTTCATATGGGAAGCAGCGATAGACGGTTCGTGGGTCCGCCAGCTTACAGGCACCAAACGCGACAAGTTCAAAACATGGGACGGTCGCGCCACAGTGCTCATCGAAGACAACGACCCCTGCTACCTGCCCGACGGAAACATCGTGTTCATCTCATCACGCTGCCAGTCGTTTGGCCGATGCCACGGCGGACGATACAACCCCGCCTGGAACCTGCACAAATGCGATAAAGACGGAAACAACATCCAGCAACTATCGTTCGCAAACGAAAACGAAGTCGAACCGTCAGTGCTGAATGACGGGCGAATCGTCTTCACCCGCTGGGAATACACCAACCGCCACGAGATGTGGTTCCACAAGCTCTGGTGGTGCCGTCCCGACGGAACCGGCGTGGCTCACTTCTTCGGAAACGATATGGTCATCCCGCACCAGTTCCTGGAAGCCACCGCGATTCCCGGTACGCACAAAGTTGTCTGCACCGCACAGGGTCATCACAGCTACAACACAGGCACAACGGTTGTGCTTGACACAAACATCGGCGAAAATACTGAAGATGCGATAACGCACATCACGCCGGAAACGCCCTATTCCGAAACTCGCGGTTGGCCCGAACCCCACTACAGCCACCCCTACCCGCTTACCGAAAATATCTTCCTGGCCTCGCGTGCGAACCACCGGGTTCACAAGCAGGGACAGGTACCCCCCGTCGCCGACAGAGCAATTTACCTGATCGATTCACTCGGCGGACGCGATAAGATTTACGAAGATCCCGAAGTCGCTTCGTTCTCACCGATTCCCGTAAAACCACGTAAGGTCCCGCCCGTCCTTCCGAGCATGCTCCCGGAAAACGCGGCGCCCTACGGAGTAGTCGCTCTGCAGAACGCATACATGACCCGCAAGGAAAACGATCCCAATGGAATCATCAAACCGGGCATGATCAAGGCCATCCGCATTAACGCTCTCGGCGTCCAGCCGCGGGCCAGCCGCGTGTCGTGCACGATGACCGTTGCTAATGACATACCCAAGAAGGTGCTGGGCACAGTACCGGTTAACGAAGACGGCTCGGCGGTGTTCAAAGTACCGGCAAACACGTCGTTGCAGATCCAGACACTCGACAAAAACGGAATGGCGATTCTCACCGAGAAGAGCCTGTTCTACCTCATGCCCGGCGAGCGAAGAAGCTGCGTCGGTTGTCATGAAGCAGTAGGCACCGCAGCTCCGATGACGGCAGTGGCCAAGATGAGTCGAATGAAGCCGGTGGACATCATCCCGGCCGCAGGCCCGCAATACAAAGGCGGAATGAGCTTCGCACGCACGGTTCAGCCCGTGCTGGACAGACACTGCATTAAATGCCACGGCCTGGATAAAACCGAGAAGAAGGTTAACCTGATGTACGTCAAGACCGGCAGATATCCGGACTCGCTGATGGAGATCGTCAAGAGAGGCGAGCACCGCATCGGCGACAAGGGCTTCTCGGGCGGAAGGTACAAAGGCACCAACGTCACGTACAATATCAGTCATCCGCGCAGGTTCTTCGCCTGGTCCAACAGCGTTGCACAGAAGCTGGCCAACGGCGATAAGCATCACAAGAAGCTGATCGATATCGACCGCGCAGGTTATATGCGGATCATCGAGTGGCTGGACCTTAACGGTCAGTGCTTCGGCGACCTGTTCCCCAACAGGATTGAAGATCGCAAGTTTGACTCCAAGGGACTTGCGGCGCTAAGGGCTCACATTACCAAGCTGTTCGGCGCCAAGATCGCAGCCCAGCCGGAATACGCCCTGGTGAACGTGGCCCAGCCTGACGAAAGTCGCATCCTGCTGATGCCCCTCCCCACCACCGCAGGCGGTTGGGGCCAGATAAAGGGCTTCACCAGCAAGGACGACCCGGCGTACAAGAAGACCGCCGAACTCGTCGAAGCGTGCATCGTGAAGAATCCCAACGAGAACATTAACGGATGGCAGCCGACCTGGAACATGGGCGGAGCCGAAACATGGGTCAAAGAAGCACGAGCTCAATACATCGAGCAACTGAATAAAAAACAGGACAAGTAAACCCGATCCGCGTTTAACGCATGACCGTTAATCGCAGGTCCTGATCTTGTAGTTTGAGCGGATTGGCTGTATAAACCGTGCAGCCAATCCGCTTCTATATCATATAAAAAGGCAAAGCAATGATCGCAACAATCGCTGAACAGACAAGTAAGCTTCTCTGGCAAGACTGGACTGTTATTGGGGTATACTTCGCGATAATCGCGGTGGTTGCGTGGCTTTCAAGCCGCAAGCAAAACACATCGGAAGATTACTTCCTGGCCGGTAGGAACATCGGATGGTTCGCCATCGGCGGGTCGCTGTTCGCATCGAACATTGGCTCGGAACATGTTGTAGGCCTCGCCGGTTCGGGCTCGACCAGCGGCATGATGATGGCTCACTACGAACTGCACGCCTGGTGCCTGCTGATGCTGGGTTGGGTGTTCATTCCGTTCTACAAACGCTCGGGCGTTTACACCATGCCCGAGTTCCTGGAAAAACGATTCAACGCGACCGCACGCGGAATTCTTACAGTCGTTTCGCTTCTGGCGTACGTGTTCACCAAGGTTTCGGTAACGGTCTACGCAGGCGGAATGGTGATCGCGACGATACTCCCTGAACTTACTATCACCACGCCATGGTTGGTGATCGACCCATTCTGGACCGGAGCATTGCTTACGGTTGTTCTTACGGGCGTCTACACGATATTTGGCGGCCTGAGGGCTGTTGTATGGACCGACGCATTCCAGGCGATAATTCTGCTGCTCGGCGCGACCACCCTTACGCTGATCGGACTGGCGACGCTGGGAGGCTGGGAAGGCGGCTGGACGATATCGAACTTGCCTGACGGCCAGGACATTTCCAACGGTTGGGAATCCCTCCGCCAGACCGTCGCCAGCAACAAGGAGCAATTCACTCTCTGGCGCCCGGCCGACGACCCCGACTTCCCGTGGGTCGGCGTGTTGTTCGGAGCCCCGATTGTGGGCATATGGTACTGGTGCACTGATCAGTATATCGTCCAGCGAGCCCTGGCAGCCAAGGACATAAAAAACGCGCGTCGCGCAACTATCTGGGGCTCGGTCCTGAAAATCTCCCCGGTGCTTGTATTCCTCGTACCCGGTATGATCGCCTGGGCTCTACAGGCCAAGGGCGTCCTGACGCTGCCCATGGACGCCGATAGCGGAAAGATCGTCGAAGGCAAGGTGTTCCCAACATTGGTTACCGAACTCCTACCGACCGGCATTCGCGGTCTGGTCGTCGGCGGACTGCTTGCCGCGTTGATGAGTTCGCTGAGTTCACTGTTCAATTCGTGCTCGTCGCTGTTCACGCTCGATATTTATGAAAAGTTGCATCCCGAAGCGTCCGAAAGACACCTCGTTACTGTCGGGCGCCTGGCCACCGGCGTAGTGGTGATCCTCGGTATTATGTGGATACCGATCATGCCGATGGTTTCAAAACTGGGTCTCTACGGATACCTGCAAACCGTCCAGGGATATCTCGCACCTCCGATAACCGCGGTGTTCCTGCTGGGACTGTTTTCGCGGCGAATAAACGGAATTGGAGCAGTCGCGGGATTAGTGCTGGGCTTCATGCTCTCGATGGCGAAACTAGCATGCGACATAACCCATGACCAACTGCCCAACCTATGGAGCGAGGCTTCCCACGGACAGTGGATGAACCATCTGAGTTGGGTGATCACAACGCTGGGATCCATGAACTGGCTGTACTTTTCGCTGCTGCTGTTTGGCGTGAGCGTAATGACAATTGTGCTTGTCTCACTGATAACGCCCAGGCAATCCGACGAGAAAATCAGCGGACTTACTTACAGTTCACTAACCGACGCCGACCGCAAGGAATTGCGGGAAAGCTGGAACTTCTTCGACGTGCTTATCACAGTTCTGGTGCTGGCGACAATCGTGGGAATCTACATCTACTTCTCACCGCCAATGTCGTTCTGGAGCAAGTAACCCCAAGCAGGTGAAAAAAGGGCATGACGGATTAGCTGGATGGGTATATACGGCGAATCCCGATGTACATCGGGATCCAGCAAGAAATTTCCAATGTCCAAGTTAACGGCAACGACAACGACCACGGCAAACCAACGGCTGAACGTTGTTGCTGCCAGGCGCTATTTTTGTCCGCATTATCTAAAGCACCGAACGGCATCGGGCCGCTCACGTTGCCGTTGCCGTTAACTTGATTATTGGAAATTCCTTGTTGTTCGGTTGGATATTGAGCCGTTCCCCCACTAATCCATCATGAACTCCATAAACGAGGAAACTGCAATCAGGCTATGGCGCCGGCGTCTTGTAGTTTTTGGATGTCGGTCTGACTGTAGCCCAGCAATTGGCTTAATATTTGTTGGTTGTGTTGGCCTAGTTCGGGAGCTGCCGGGCGGGCGGTTAGTTCAGCTTCACCGCGGAACTTGATCGGGCTGCCGGCGGCTTTGAAATCGCCTGCGCCTTCCACGGGCACCAGCATGTTGCGGGCCTGGATCTGCTCGTAATTGAACAGGTCCTTGATTGTGTTGATCTTGGCGCACGGTATGTTGGCGGTTTTGAATCGCTCAGTCCACTGGTCGGTAGTTCCGCTGGCGAGGCATTCGGTGATAATCACTTTCAATTGCCTGTGATGATCGGTGCGCAACGCATTAGTAGCGAAACGCGGATCGGCGGCCAGTTCGCCCCGCCCGAAAACTTCACACAACGAGCGGAATATTTTATCGTTGCCCACAGTGATAACAATCGCCGAATCGCTGGTCTCAAACGCATCAAAAGGCGTCACCGACGGATGCCTCGCCCCCAACGGCTTGGGGGCGGCGCCGGTGGTCTGATAGCGTGCTATGGCGTTTTCCAGCACGGAGACCGCACTGTCGAGCATGGCGACATCCACTCGTGCGCCCTGGTCAGTGTCGCTGTAGCTCCTGCGGAATAGCGCGGTGACGATACCTATTGTCGTGTAGAGTCCCGAGACGATATCGGCGATCGACGAGCCTACGCGCACGACCTGCCCTTCCTCGGTGCCCGTGATCGAAACCAGGCCCGAGAGCGATTGGATAACCATGTCGTAGGCTGCGTTGGCCGAATCTGGCCCGGAATATCCGAACCCGCTGACGCTGGCGTAAATCAGCGACGGATTCAGCTCCTTGATCCGCTCCTCGGAAAAACCCAATCGCCCCAGTGTACCGGGCCGGAAGTTTTCCACAAGCACGTCGGCCCGGACAAGAAGATCAGCCAATACGCTCTTGCCCTCGTCGGTTTTCAGGTTCAACGTCAGCGACTTCTTACCGCAGTTAATACTGGTAAAATACGCCGACTTCTCGCCCTTATCGTCCATAAACGGACCGAAGTGCCGCGCATCATCGCCAAAACCCGGCGTCTCGACCTTGATAATCTCAGCCCCCAGATCGCCCAGCACCATAGTGCAATACGGGCCAGACAAAACGCGTGTTAAGTCTATCACCAGGATGCCGTCCAACGGTTTTTTTGTCTCTGTCATTGCCATTAAAAATGTCTCGATATCAGTTAATCGCTATTTCAATCCGAGTTCGACGAGCTTTTCATCGCTGGGCACGCCGTCCGGGCTCCATCCGCGCAGTGCGTAATATTCATCCAGCATCGTATCGAGTTCTTCCTGCGGGCAGTACCGCCCCTTGGCTGGCCCGTCAGGGATCGGCTCGTTCATCACGCGATACGGTAGCGTATCGTCCTTGCGACTTGCGCCGCGCGCGGTGTTTATCATTCGCTCCAGATTGTACACCCGCTCGCCGATCTGCTCCATCTCGCCCAGCGAAATATCCCAACCGGTAACGTAGTTCAACGCCCGGGCCAAATCGTCGTTAAGCATCGTGCCGAACCCTCGTTCAGCCGTGAAACGACAGATCACCATCGAGTCGCCAAACGCGGTGAAGTACTGATTCTTTTGAATGTACTCCGGCTGGGGTGCGAAACCGGGGTCCGACTCGGGCATAACGTATTTAGGCCGCCCGTCGTGATGACTTCCGCCCCGCGTGGAGGTCGGATACGACAGCGACATCCCCCGCAGTCCGCGCGCCGAATGACCGGCGATCTCCAGGCCCTTCACCGCATAAAGATACTTATAAGCATCCCCTCCGAACTCACGGGCCAACCGCTGCGACCCCTTGGCAAGCTTGGCGCCAATGCCTTCTTTTCGCGCGGTTTTACCGATAAGTTCAACCATCCCGGGCCCGTCGGCAAAGTTCACCGCCCCGCCGAAATCGGCCTCTGAAATAATCCCCCGCTCAATGCACTCAGCAACGAACGAAAGCGTAACGCCCATGGAAATCGTGTCGAGCCCCATCAAATCGCAAAGATGGTTGCCGTTGATAATCGAGTTCATATCAGCGTTATCAAGCATCGACCCGATGGCGTAGATCGTTTCGTATTCGGGCATTTTCACCGACTTGCCTGCGAACATGCCCTCTTTGGCCTTTACGTTTTTCCCGCACGCCAGCGGGCATCCGTGACAGGTTGTGTCCTTGTCCCAATACTGCTGGCGCATGACCTCGCCGCTGATCTCTTCGGCGCGATCAAACGTTTCGCGGGCGTTGTTGTGCGTGCAGAGCATGCCCTTACCGTTGATAATGTTCACCAGGATCGGCGTGCCGTGGTTGTGCAGTGCAGCCCCGTTTTCCTGCAGCACACTCAGGCGACCTCGAAGATAACTCACCAAACCGTCGCGGTCGGACATTTCAGTTCGTTTATCGCCCTTGACGACGATGGCTTTGAGATTCTTGGAGCCCATAACCGCGCCCATTCCCGCGCGACCGGCAGAACCCGGCCGCCTGCCGCCACCGAGAATATTCGCGAACGGAATGAGATTTTCACCGGCCGGTCCGATAGCAACCGCCATCGCGCCAGAGCCCTCTTTTTCAATAAGCGCGTCAATCGCAGCTTCGGTGTCCTTGCCCCATAACCAGGCTGCGTCTTTGACTTCGGCGCCGTCTTCGGTGATCAGCAGATAAACCGGCGTGTCGGAGCATCCGTTAATGAAGATCGCGTCGAAACCGGTGCGCTTCTGGATGACGGCGAACTTACCGCCGAAGTTCGAATCTGCGAACAGTCCGGTTTGCGGGGAAATGGCAGCCGCGTGCCCCCTGCTCGATCCCCAGACCGGAGTGTCGGTGACCGGTCCGACTGCGAAAACCAGCGCATTGTCAGGCCCGAGCGGGTCTGCATCGGCGGGCACGTTATCGTAGATAAGCTTTGCGGCAAGCCCGTTTCCCCCAAGGAACTTCCGCCCGAACGCCTCATCGAATTGCTCACGCGAGATATCGCCCGAGCCAAGGTTAATCTTGAGAATCTCGCCATGATGTCCGAACATCAATAAAGTCTCCTGCCGCCTGACAAGCCGCCATGGCGGCTGAAAACTTAAGTATAGCCGAATCACTCCGCCCGGCAAGGTATTTGAAATTTGGACGCTACTGACAACTAGACGGATAAAGCGCGCGATCCGGTGGTGAAACAACCCACGCGGGGCGTTGCCCCGCCGCTAAACGCTGCGAAAAAGTCCACCCCGAATATATCTGAATGAATATCAGACGAACCTGTTTTACCGGACTTATCCGCATTTCGTTCAAATTTCTTGATGTGTTTCTTTTAGTCCCGTTTAGCGGCGGAGCAACGCTCCGCGCTCGTCGTCAGTAAACAATCGCACCAGATCAGTCCGACAGCGATCGGTTTATCATTTCCTCCGCATCGCCGTCAACTTCGGTAAGATTTCCTTGAACCACGCCTTGGGATTCAGCACTCTGGCCCGCTGGGCCGAGGCGTTGGCGGCCTTGGTGTCGCCAGCCTTTATCGCCGCATCAAGCGTGACCATTTCCAGTTTGTAGCGACAGTATCGCATGTTAGTCTTTAAAGCATCGTCGGTGCGCCCGCGGATAGCGAGCAGTTCGAATTTCCGCAGAGCTTCAGCCCATTTCCCCTGCGTGAACAACAGGTTTGCTTCTTTCTCGATGGCTGCGTTAGTGGCGCCCTTACTCCAAGCTGCCTTGACGAGCTTGCCCTCGGCGTGTCCGGGATGCTTCTTGAGAAACATGCCCAGTGCAATCGCCGCTGGGGCCATTTTGTCAGCAACGATAAGTTTGACAACTTCATCGAAATCAACCTGCTGCTGAAGCGGTGGGATTTCGGCGTCCCAGGTTTTAACCAACTGTTTCGGCGCGGTTGATTTATTGCGCGCGATCTTCAGGACATCCAGCAAATGCTGTTTGTCACCGCGTCTCCGGGCGGCCGCCACCGCGATCATCACAGCCTTTGGACCCTTGGCGTTTACGATATCTTCGGTCGAAAGGAGAGCCTTAGCAGCAACAAGGCGATCGCCAATATGTTTGCGTTCCGCTGGGGTGGAGGCGTAGAGCCTGGCGGCGGTGTACTGCTTGATCGCGGTAGTGCGTTTGCCCGCCTTGTAAGCGGTATCGCCACTGGCCAGACCCTGACGATATTTGCTCTGTCGGATCATGGCGTTGGCTTGGGCGTTTCGCCCGCCCAACGGTTGGAGGATCTTCGGAACATCGGCGTACTGTGCCTTCTTCATAGCTGCGGTGGCCTGGGCCAATAAGACGCCTGCCTGCTGCTTGTTCTGCAGCGCCCGCAACTTGGGCATGACTTCAACCGCGTACGCCTTGGGAGCAATTGTTTTGACCTTGTCAGCAGCCGCCATTATCGCCTTATTATCACCCGATTTTAGCGCCGCATTGAAAGCAGCCACCGACAGCTTGTACTCGCAGTAGTGTATTTTTGCAGCGAGCTCTTTATCAGGGCTACCTGGAAGCCTCTTGAATTTCGCCAGCGCCGGGCCCCATTGCTGCTGAGCGTACAGAGCGTTGGCTTCTTTCCTGGTGATTATGGCTGCCTGACTCTTGCGCAGCTGTGCTCTGATAACCGGGGCCTGGGTATGTTCAGGATATTTCTTAACGAAATCGTCGAGTGCAGCCAGGGCGCCGCGATTATCACCGGCGGAAATAAGCTTGGTGATTGCAGTGTACTCGGTGTCTCTATTCGCCGACCTTATTTCCGCCGACCACGCCTTAACCATTTTGGGCGGAGCAGCCGGTTTGCGACGCGCAATTTTCAGAACATCTATCAGATGCTGCGGGTTTTGGCGTTTCCTGGCATGATCGACTGCGGTCATTATCTCCCGCGGTGTTCGGGCCTGGACGATCTGGTTGGTCGAAAGCACCTGCCCGCTTGACGCTGCGATCAGGGCGTTTATCTCTTTGGCTTCAGCGAGCGTTTTGACGTTCCGCTTTGCAATGCCGTATGCCGCCGTGGCGGCCTTGAAATCACCTTTCCGCATCGCAAAATTGCCCTGATCGATACTTTCGCGATACAGGCTGAGGCGGATCATTTCGTTCGCCTGCGGGTTGCGGCCGCCCAGAGGCTTTAGTATCCGACGAGTTTCGGAGTACTGGGCCTTCTTCAGCGCCGCGGCGCCTTGGGCCAATATAGCGTCGACCTGGCGTTTGGTCTGAAGGGCCTTCAACTTCGGGACAACTTCAGTGTTATACGCCTCAGGATCAATCACCTTGACTCGTTCAGCGGCGGCGAGCATCGCTTTATCGTTACCGACGCTTATCGCCTTGTCGAAATCGATCATCGCCAGGCTGTACTCGCAGTGGCGCATCATCGTCCTGACTTCCTTGTCGCCGCGAGCATTGAGCGATCGAAGTTTCACCAGAGCTTCAGCCCATCGTTTCTGATTGAACAGAGCGTAGGCCTCTTTCCGGGCGATCATATGGGCCCGACGCCTCAACATGTTGCTCCTGACGACCTGAGCCTGGGTGTGTTCGGGATACTTCCTGATAAAACCGTCCAGTGCAGCCATCGCGCCGCGATGGTCCGGACCGGCCAGAAGCTTGGTGATCTGGGCGTATTCGGCGTCTCTGTAAGTCGTCCTGATTTCCGTGGACCATGCCCGAACGAGTTTGTCAGGGACGATCGGTTTGCGACGCGCAAGGTCCAGAACTTCCATCAGATGCTGCGTATCCTCCTGCTTCCTGGCGTTCCCGACCGCCACCAGCACTTCCTGGAGCGTCCGCGCCCGAACGATCTGATCGGTGGAAAACACCTGCCCGGTAGACGCCGCCAGCAATGCGCTGACCTCTTTGGTTTCCTCGGGCGTTTTGGCGTGGCTTTTTGCGATTTTGTATTGGGCGGCCGCCATCTTGAAATCGCCGGTTCTCATCGATGCATTACCGTCGTCGCGACTCTGGCGATACAGGCTCAGGCGGATCATTTCGTCGGCTGCCGAAGAACGACCAGCCAACGGTTTCAGTATCTTTCGAGCTTCAAGATACTGTGCTTTCTTCAGGGCGTTGGCGCCAGTAGTCAGCCGGGTGACAACATCCTGCCTGTCCTTCAGAAGCTTCAGTTTGGGAGCAATTGCAAGATCGTAGGCGTCGGGTTTGAATCCGCGGGCCTTGTCTCCGGCAGCAAGGGCGGCGTTGTAGTCGCCAGCTTTGACTGCCGCGTCAAACGGAACCATCGCCAGTTCGAACTCACAGTGATTTATCTTTTCGGCGATCTCTCTATCACCGCGAACGGGAATGGCTTTCAGTTTCGGTAGCGCCTGGGACCACTTGCCCTGATCGAACAGACGATATGCCTCTTCCTTGCTGCGGGAGATCGAAACTGTGGGCGGCTGCTTGCTTTTGAGAAGTTTTGCCTGGGGATTATCGGGATACTTTTTTAGGAACGCATCAAGAGCGCTGCTGGCGTCCTGGGTTTTACCATCGGCAAGGAGTTTGGTGATCGCAGCGAACTCCGCAGTTTCCTGTGCTTTCCTGAGCTCCGCTGCCGTTGGGTTCGGAACCACAGGCGGAACAGTAGGTGGAACGGTGGGCGGAACAGTGGGCTTCTTACCGCCATTCTCCAACGCCGCCAGCTCACGCGCACGCGCATCGAGTATGTCTTGCTGCTTCTGGAATTCTTTGAGTTTCGCGAGTGTCTGATCGACTTCAGCCTTCATAGCCAACCATCGGGCCTGATCGACTGTGTACATATAATCATGCAGCCCTTCGGAGGCCTTTTCCCACGCGACAATCGCCTCTTTAGTGTCAGCCATGCTCACTTTCCGAGCTTCAGCCATTAACGCTTCGCACTCCTCGAGCGGTTTAGAAGCATTATTATCCGCCGGAGCCGTATCGGTAACCGGCCTGCTCGGGGGCCTTCCATCACGGCAGGAGATTGCAACAGCGATCAACAGAACCCCTGCGATTGTAATAACATGTTTCATTTTATATCCCTTTCCGACGGAACAACCCGCCGCAATTTAATTGTATCCAAGACACAGTAACGAACCAAGTCTAAAGAGTAACCACTCGCCGATAAACCCAACTGCTTCGAGATAAGAAGCAACGCTCAGCGCGCATCGTTATACGCTTTATTTATCTAGTCGTCAGTAAACCGAGACATGTACACTTATTTTGACTTGAACGTACCGAAAAAATTGCACACCGTCGTCTTATTTCCCAGGCGTGAAGCAGTGGATTTTGCCTTTGTCGGTGCTTGCGTAAAATCGGCCTGCCGCTACCGCCAAACCGGCGGCTTTTCCATCAACCTTACCGGTCCATAACAACTTTCCGTCGCTGGCCGACAGGGCGTGAACTGCGTTTTCTGCACCGAGGTAAATCGTCTTGCCCGCAATGATCATCTCACTGGCCTGAGGGCATGACGCTTTCCACCCGAAACATGCGGCTGAGGCTTTTTGCAAACCGCCCAACTGCTCTGATATCTTCTTCTGCTCAAGCTTGGCGCTGTCCAGTTCGGTTGTTCGTTTGGCGACTTGCTCAGCCGCTTCCGCCTTACCGTCGGTCTTCTTAGGCTTAACCGACAAGGTCCTGATCTTCCTGGACAACACTCTCTGCTTGCTTTGCAGTTCGGCAATCTGCTTGCCGATTTTCGCGTGCTCTGCGATCTTTATAACCGAGATCGAACCGGGCTTGTAGATGTAGGCTATTTTGTCGGCGATGACCACTCGGCTGGCGCCGGCGAATACTCCAACTCGCTTTTTTGAACTGCTGTCCCGAATCGTCAGGGCGCCTGTTTTGCTGCCCGGACCGTATATAAGTTGCGCGTCTTGTGTTAGCGCGGCGTGTACTCCACCGTCGCCTTTTGACCCAAGCGTGCTTACGAACTTACCGTCTTTGAGCCAGAACGCAACGGCTCCGCTGCGTCCCTGCGGGAGGAATATTTGAGTATCCGAAGCCAGCATCGCCCCCTGCATCGCGTGCCCTGTAGCAACGGTTTTGAACAGTTCGGCGCCGGTTTTCGCGTCCACTCCGCAGAAATTCGACTTGCGCCACGGTAGCAGCGATGCCGCGAAATACGCCTTGTCACCTGCGACTAAAACGCCCGTACGAACCGGCCAGAGCGATATCATTTTCCCGTTGCTGGGCACGAAGCGTTCGCTAACGGCTGCGTCGTATTTCCAGACTGCCGATCCGTCGGACGCCTTGACGCAATAGGCACGCCCGTCGTCCGAACCGAAGTAGGCGTTTGGGCCTGCGATAGTCGGAGGCAGGCGGACAGGAGCGTCGGTGTAAACTGTCCAGATCGGTTTCCCGCTGGCGGCATCGAGGCAGTGGGCCGCGTCGTCAACGGACGAGCCGAAGAACAAACGCCCGCCTGCGATTGTCACGTGGAACACCGAGTCGAAGTCGCGCATGTGCTTCAGACCCTTCATTCCGGAAAAGGCGTTCCACCTAGCCGGTTTGGCCCATGCAGGCGCCGGCGCCGACGGTGAATCGTATTGCCATATTTGCTTCAGCGGCAGGCGCAGATTTTCCGCACTCGCCCCGCTGCGTCTATTGTCATGTCGATACGTAGGCCAATCTTCAGCCCGCCCGATCGCAGCGGTCAGCAAGACAGCGATTACAATTATGGTCCCTGAGCGATTCATTACTTGCCCTCCTTTTTCGCGGGTGCTGCGGGCTGTTTCGGCCTGGGCGTAAAGCCCAGCGACGTCTCCAACCAATTACCGCAACTGCAACCGGCTCCGCCTTCCGGAACGAGCACCATTCCGCCTGCGGGCACCATGCTCAACCAGCAGCTCGGGCGAAGGTTCATCCAACTTGTCACCTCTCCGGTGGTGGTGTCCCACATCGAAATTCTGCGAGCTCTACCGCGATAGATCAACGCTCCGGACGATGCAGCTCGGGTCGAACACCCCTCCCTGCCGCCCATGCGTAACGGAAGCCGCTTGCCAGTAGCCAGGTCGTATCCGCTGGGCTCAACGAAGATCGCCCCACCGCTGATCGCCGGATGCTGAATGTGACCGCTGTGATTGTTAGACGCCCATTTGTGTTCGGCGTGCCAGATGGGCTTACCGTCAGCCGCTGAGTATGCGTAAAGATCGTACTTGTTCTTCGCCGAGTAAACCAAGGCGAGTTTATCGTCAGTATGCTGCAAGTAGAAAACGATGATCCCGGCGGTCGTGCCCAACGAACGTTCCCAAAGTTTCGAGCCGGTTTCGGCGTTCAACGCGACAAGATACTGCCTGGACCAAAGTTTGTCGGTAGATACCCTGCCAGACGGAGATGCGATAGCTTCGGGATCTCGCGACTCGGTAAAGTAAATGTTCCCTCCGCCGATAGTAATCGTAGCGTTGAGGATGAGCCCGCCGGTGTACGTCCATGCCGGCTTGCCCGAATCAACATCCACCGCGAACAGGTCGTCGCTGCATACCTGCCATGTACCGTAACCACCGCGTTGATCGTACCAGGATACCGACTTCCAGAAAGCAGTGTAAGACGAACGGGCCTTGACGCTGCTTCCGTACAGTTTTTTCCCCGCTCGCGCGACGTACCCCCACTCGTGCGTATCGCGTTTGGCCTTGTCGACAAGGATCGCGGTGCGTTTTCGTCGCCCGGTGTATGCGTCGAGCGTCCAGCAGGCGCCGCGGAGTGCGACGTAAATATTCTCGCGATCAGCGCACCAGTTGCTCGCGTCGCGGGGCATGTTCACGCGGCGGAGGTCGGGTATCTCAAGGGTCCAGAGCGGGGTCCCGTTACGCGAGTCCATCGCGATCATGCGGTTCATGCCCTGGTGGAATAACCGCCCGTTAATCGCCAGCGGAGCAGGCATGCGAGGGTTTCGGTCCAGCCCGAAGTCTGCGCCGGGCCTGCCGATCCATTGAACGTGAAGATCGGTGGTTTTCGTCGCACCGTTGAGTGTTTCACCACCGAACGATGAGTTATCGGCCCGGCCGTATTGATGGGTCCAAACCCCAACGCCCGGCGGTACAGCCCGCGTGACCTTCGCCCATTTCGCGGACCCACCAGGGCGAAGCACGCGGAATATCTCGTCGGCAGCACCCTTGGGCGTCTTATCGCCCAGAGCGGAAAATTCTTCTGACACAACAAGATTGGCGAAACCGTCGGTAAAGGGCAGTTTCGACATCGACTCCAAATGGCGCACCGTGATCCTTGACCCATATAAATTCGTTTTGGCCAATAGTTTACGAGCATTTATCACTGCTGTAGCGTCAGAACTCACGCCAACGATAACAAGTTCGCTGCGTTTGGCGAGTTCATAGGCCAACCTACCTTCACCAAAGCCGTAAACTACGCAATAGCCTTTAGTTATGCCCGTTTCGCGGATTATTCGTTCCGCGGCGGCTTTGTGGGCTCCGTTATCAGACCAGGGGCTTGCGATATGCGCCACAGACTGCGGGCGATAGTTAAACGTAGTATTGAAATCGTAAGGCCCGTCGGCGCCTTTCTTGTCGACCATCACACTATAACTGTAGATGCTATTGGCATTTATATCGCCGATACGGATAGCGTGAACTTTTCGAGGCGTGGTGTCGCTGATGCGTTTTTGGGGCTTGTCTTTCAGTCCGTAGGTGAGCACCGAAGCGACAGGCTGGTTGGTCTCCCAGCAGATAGTGGCTGAACCGGGTGCGTCATATCGCACGTATGGGCCTAGCGCAACGCGGAAACCATCGGTTTTTGGCATGTAAAGCTCGCCCTGTGGAGCCGGTATTTTTGGCTTTTTGGCGTTGGTGGTGATCTTCTTGATTAGCTTGGGGTCCGGTGCGGGGAATTTGTCTTTCTTGGCGTTATAGCGGGTGAGTATTTCTTTCGGGGACAGCGGGCGATTGTAGACAGCAGCTTCGTGAATCTGCCCGGTCGTGCGGAAATATTCGTTATTATCGTGGTAGGCGCCAATTTCGTAGAACGTGTCGGTAGGCGGGTAGAGCAGCTTGCCCTTGCGTGATTTGTCTTCGGCTTCGAGCTTACCGTCAACGTAAATGCGATGGGTTTTCCCGTCGTACGTGCCGACCACATGATGCCATTTGCCCGGGGTAAAATTCCTTTTGGCTGCGAGATACGTCATCGAGCGTTTGTCTTCGGTAACTATCGCGAAGGAAAACTTCCCTCCGACGAACCCCAACACCCACCCGGTTTCGTCGCTCCCGTTATCTCGCATGGCTCCTACAATACCGCCCCATCGCATCGGTTTATGGATCGAAACCCACGCTTCTGCGCTGATAAACTTCTCCGGGAGCCCTGCCGAACTGCTCTGGGCGCTTATCAACACGCTGGCTTTTACACCGCTGAGAAGGAGCGATCCGAGCCCCTTTCCCTTAGTGAGCCTGGCGTCACCGAGAATGCGGGCGCCGGGTCCGTTGACGGCTTTTACATCCGCGCCGCGAACGTGAACTTCGTCAAACACCCAATGATGGACCGGGGGCTTTTTATCGCTCCCGACCGCCGGAGAACAAATCACACTGCCCACGGAGAAAATCGCAAACAGCACAAGACCTATCGATGACACATTTTTTTTTCGCATTAATCGCCTTTCTGTAGAGAAGCGTGCGTTCATTATATATGACCGAGCGGATTATCCCAAGCATTCTTGTCCGCCGCTCGACGCTGGCGAACGCGGCGGCAACAATATATAATGCCCGGTCAGCACGAAAATATAGGTAACCGCAAGAAAATCAGGAGATTGCCGATTATGTCGAAAGCTTCGCGATACTGTGTGATTCTAACTCTCGCTGCGGTTGCAGCGCTGTCATCTGGCCTGCAACAATCCCAAGGCGCCGCCAAGGCCAAAAAGCCAAGCCCGCCCAAAGAGGCCAAGGAAAAGCAGTATCCTGCGTATCCCAAGGTCAACAGGTTGAAAATCGGCGACGCGGCGCCCGACTTCAAGCTGCCCGGGGTCGACGGGAAGACGCACACGCTTGCTGAGTACAAAGACGCGAAGGTCCTGGCGATTGTATTTACCTGCAATCACTGCCCCACCTCGCGAATGCAGGAAGACGCGATTATCAAACTCGCCACCGACTACGCCAAGAAAGGCGTTAAGTTTGTGGCGATCTCACCGAACGATCCCGGCGCGCTTCGTCCGGACGAAGTGGCGGGAACGGTGCTGGGCGACAGCTTCGAAGAGATGAAAACCCGCGCCGCCGAGAAGAAGTACCCCTTCCCGTATCTGTACGACGGCGAGACTCAAAAGGCAGCGATGGCCTACGGAGCAACCCTCACCCCGATGATGTTCGTGTTCGACGCAGAGCGGAAACTCCGCTACACCGGCGACGTTGAAGGACCGCCCTACTCAACCACCGGCGGACCGCACACGAAAATTGCGATCGAAGCCATGCTGGCCGGTAAGAAAGTGATCTACGACAGCACCCGCCCGTTCGGATGCTCGACCAAGTGGGGATTCAAACGCCGATCAGTCGACTACGACACGGCGCTCTGGAACGAAAAGCCCGTCACCCTGGCCGACATCGATCTGGCAGCCTGCAAGAAACTCAAGGCCAACGATTCCAACGTTCTGAAACTTATCTGCGTCTGGTCGATCTCGGACAAGTCAAGCGTGGCGGCGATGAAGGATCTGATAATGCTGCGTCGCATATACGAACGTCATCCGCTGGAATTGATAACGATAAATGTTGACCCGCCAGCCAAGAAGAAAGAGGCCCTGGCGATCCTCAAGAAGCATAACGCAGCCAGGCCCAACCCAACGCGATTCGCCCCGGTAGACCCCAAAACGCCCATAAACTACATGTTCACCGGTAAGAAAACCGCTGAACTGTTCAAGGCGCTCGGAGCCAAAGACAAGCCCAAACCCGCGGCGCCTTACTCGGTGATGATAATACCCGGCGGTGAAGTAATTCACACGCAGACCAAAAAGATGGACGCCAGGGTCCTGCGAGCAGAACTCGTAAAAGTCTTCCGAAGATAAAGCGAACTGACAGCAATTTAGATGTTCGCAATTGGCACAAGGAATATAAAAGTGACAAAACTGACCTCAGTATTAGCATGCGTTTTAATGTCCGCCGCAGCCTTTGGCGCCGACAAGGTAGTTAAAGTCGACGTTCGCTGCGATAGCGAAAATAACGGGTATGAAGCCTACAAGGCGATGGACGGGAATCCTGGAACCATGTGGCATACGCAGTTTTCCGGTTACTCACCGGCTCCTCCGCACGAACTGCTGATCGATCTGGGCGGTGTGTACGAAGTGTCCGGATTCGCCTACCTTCCCCGCGAAGGCGGTTCTAACGGGACTATCGGAAACTACGAGTTTTACGTAAGCGCCACCGACAAGAACAAAGAAAAAGGCAAGCCCGCAGCCAAGGGCGCGTTCAAAAACCGCACAAGCGAAAACGTCATCACGCTGAAGACGCCGGTAAAGGGACGCTACGTTCGCCTGCTGGCGTTGTCGGAGGTCAAAAACCAAAGCTACACCTCGGTCGCCGAACTGCGGATCATCTCCAAGGGCGTTAAGTTCCAGGCCAAGCCCACCGCCTCAGCCAAACGCGTAAAACGCACCACGGCGTCTATCGCACCGCCGGTGATCATGACGCCCGCGGACGAAATGGAATTCCAGTACAACACGCTCACCAGCGACATCAAAAACCGCCGCCGCTTCACAAAATACGCGCCACAAACCTACAACGCCCAGTCGCTGATACTCGACGCCGACCGCGACGCGCTAGACGTAACGCTGCGCAGAACGGCTGCGGTGCTGAACGATATCACCAAATCAGTCGGGGCTCCGGACTTGTCGGCCCAGGCCGCGGAACTGAAAACGCTCCAGGCGGCCGCTGCGAAAATCGACCCCAAAGACGCCAAAGCCCGACTCGAACTGTTCAAAACCGTCTGCAAACTGCGACGCAAAATCGCGTTCTCAAACCCCCTGCTGAACTTCGACAAGCTGCTGTTCATCACGCGGCATCGCTCAAAGTACAACCACATGTGCGATCAGTATTACGGCGTGAACACGCTAGCGGGCGGTGGGATTCACGTACTGACAAACCCGTTCGGCGACGCCGATAAGCAGAAAGTAACGAACATACTCGCCGACTCGAAAGTCGAATCAGGACGCCTCAAAGGCCAAACGCTCGACGGATCGTTCCTCTCGCCCGACCTGTCGTACGATGGCAAGGAAATCGCGTTCGCATACGTCGAGTGCAAAGGCGAAAGAAGGCACGACCGTCACACCGACCCCGCACGAGGACACTGGGACAAACAACGCAGTTATCACGTATTCAAAGCCAACATCGACGGTAGCGGCCTGAAGCAGCTAACCGACGGAACGTGGAACGATTTCGACCCGTGCTGGATGCCCAACGGGCGGTTGGCGTTCATCACCGAGCGTCGCGGCGGATACCTTCGCTGCGGGCGAACATGCCCGACTTACACTCTGTACGACATGAAGCCCGATGGTACGGAAATCCAGTGCCTCAGCTATCACGAGACGAACGAATGGCACCCCAGCGTCACGCACGACGGAATGATAATCTACACGCGTTGGGACTACGTTGACCGTCACGGATGCACCGCCCACCTGCCCTGGATCACCACGCCCGACGGACGCGACTCGCGAGCGGTGCACGGTAACTTCGCACCACGTGGGAAACGCCCTGACATGGAGCTCGATATTCGCGCGATCCCCGGATCGCACAAGTATATCGCAACGGCGGCGCCCCACCACGGACAAGCCTTCGGCTCGCTGGTTGTAGTCGACCCGCGCGTGCCCGACGACGATGCGATGGCGCCGGTTAAACGCCTGACACCCGACGTGGGGTTCCCCGAAACACAAGGCGGATCGCAGGTCTACGCCACGGCCTGGCCGCTGAGCGAAAAATACTACCTCTGCGTTTACGACCCGAGCATGAAACCCGGAGCGGGCAGGCAAGGCCGGCAGCACAAACGCGGACAATACGGTATCTACCTCGTCGACGCGTTCGGTAACAAGGAGCTTGTCTACCGCGACCCAGCCATCGCCTGCCAAAGCCCCATGCCTCTGCGTCCTCGCAAAAAGCCCCCCATTATCCCCGACGGTTCCAAACGCGTATTCGCCCCGGCCGGCGGAGCCACGCTGTCGAAAACGCCCGAAACCGCCACACTGGCGCTGGTGAACGTATACGACAGCCTCAAGAAATGGCCCGAAGGAACAAAGGTCACCGCGTTGCGGGTCTACCAGATAATTCCGATGTCAGTTCCCTCGGGCGGACCTCCGCACGAGATCGGGCTGAGACTGCCCACCGGTAGAGATTCGACGATCCTGGCCCGATACGTTCTGGGCACTGTGCCCGTAGAAAAGGACGGGAGCGCCCACTTCACCGTACCGGCGCACAGGGAGCTGTTCTTCCAGGCGCTCGACAAAGACGGGCTGGCGATTCAATCGATGCGGTCGTCAACGTACCTGCAGGCCAACGAACGCCTGACCTGCCAGGGCTGTCACGAGCAAAAACACAACGTGCCCCAGGCTCCGGGCCGGTTGGCGATAGCACACCGGCGCAAGCCCGACACGCTCAAACCCGACGTCGACGGATCAAACCCGTTCAGCTACCCGCGACTGGTTCAACCAGTGCTCGAAAAGAACTGCGTGAAGTGTCACGAGGAAAAAACGGCTGACGCAAAGGTAAAGATCAAGCCCCCCGACCTGAGCCGCAAAGTCGCCGGTAAGAAATGGTACACGTCGTATCACAGCCTGGCGCCTAAGTACGGGTTCTGGCAGTACGGCGACTCATGGCGCACCACGCCGGGCAAGTTCGGCGCACGGGCGTCGAAGCTGTATCCCCTGCTGACCACCGGAAGCCACAAAGACCGCGTCAAGCTCAACAAAGAAGACCTGCACAGAATCACGCTATGGTTGGATTCATGTTCAGTATTCTACGGTGTATACGAAAAAGAAGGCGGACAGGCACAACTAAGAGGCGAGATCGTTAAACCCACGCTGGAATAATTGATTTGGGATAATTGATTTGGGATTTGGGATTTGGGATTTGGGATTTGGGATTTAACGACGAACGACGCGCGACACCGCAAGCGGTTCAAGTAAATCGCTTGCGGTTTTGCGCGCCGTTCAGATAAATAATCTAACGTGTTCCACAAATCGTTTCTAACTCGTGTGCTTTCGACCCAGGCGAACGTCACGCATACCCCAAGCAGATTACAGGAACACTGCGGGATTCAGGCTGAAATGCTCGGCTAGAGTGCGGATGTGCGCCTTGCTGAGGTCGCGTTCACCGCTCAAAACCCGATGGCCCAAACTGCGATCGCCCAGCAGGCGCCCCAAGTCAGATTCGCTCATACCGTGCGCGTCGATCAAGCTTCGCAGCAATTCGACAGGCGTAAGTTTCTCGCTGGCGATCGCGTGATGTGCAAACTCGTATTTTTCAACGAATGTGGCGATGGCCTCGAAGTAATCTTCCTGGTCGACATTCATTTCGAAACCGGCCATCGCGTCCAAAACGCCCAACGCATTACGATAATCCACATCGTCATGCAGCGGACGGGGCATTAGCAGATCCACCAGCTCAGCATAGCTGGAAGGAATGTCGTCGTGTGTGAGTGTCAGAGATTTCATAGCTGCTCCTTCCAAACGTTACGATCGTATTGCTTGTGCGTCAGGATCATTAATGTGTAGACTATTCGCGTGTTGTAATGAACGGCTGCGATCAGGCGATACCGATTGCGGGCAATATTGAACACCACCACCGAACGTCCGCTGGCAACCTTCACCGTATCGGCGTTGGGTATAGTCTTTCGCAATTGAACGAAGCTGGTCCACTCAGCGGCCCGAGTCAGCTGGGTCCATATCCGCAACGACGCCTCAGCCTGACGATGAGACTCCCATAACTCCCTCAACATGCTTGTCTTGATAATCCGCATCTGTAACCATTATCGACCAGTGATGACAAAATGTCAACAAAATTCGAGCGGATTTTCGATATCAGCAGGAGGGCTCATCGCCAGAGAGCATTTCGGTGAATTCTTCGCATTCCAGGAAGCCTTTTATGCAGTCGGCCAGGGTGGTGTTTGAGGTTCTGAAACCCTTGTGCGGATAGGGTATTTTGCTCGCAATTTCCTCTGGGATAGGCATTTCCAGCCCTGTCTCAATCGCATGGATTATCTCGGCGGTGTCGAGGTTTCCCCCAGCAAGGGTATCCAGGAACTCCATTGTGTCGTCGGGATATATCACATCGACGGGCAGTTGGGTTTGCGAGGCGACTTCCGCCCGGACAGAGGCGCCAAGAGCATCGTAGAACGCCCCGGCGTCGAGGCCTGCAAGGAAGTCGTCGGTTGACATCGGGGCCCGCCGGGCCGCCTTGCGACGACGGTAACGCAACTCATATTTCATGCTCAGCATCAGCAGTAAAAGAACGAGCATTACTCCCGTAGCGACCAGAAGCTCCACCATGAGGCTCGCAAGCCCGCTGGAGGAGGCGGTAATGATTGTATTCATCGCAGGGTTCATGTTTATGCTCCGATCGGTCGGTGCAATCTACCCGTTATCGCAGAGGTTATCAATATTTGTCACCCTGCTAAAAACGTCTCGGTTCGCTCTGGGCCTGCAGACTAAGGTTGATTCGCAAGGCTTTGGGGACTAATATAAACGCTCGGACTCTTCGGCGTCCGTTTGAACTGATTTGCACAAGGAATAAACGCCAATGGCTATCAAGATTCGCTGCGTTGACTGCAAAAAGAAAATATCGATAGACGAAGCCTTCGCTGGCGGTGTCTGCCGCTGCCCCTATTGCACAGCGATCGTATACGTACCTGACGACGCGGCCGAGAAGAAGAGCAAAAAAGGGAGCGCCGAGAAACCGAAGCGTCGCCCCACCGCTCCGGCGCGACGGCCTGAGTCGCCGATGACCGTTATCGGAGGCTCCGCCGACCCGATGGCGGAGACTTCGATAGACGCACCTACGGGCGTAGACACAATGGCCGAAACGGCTTTAGATATCCCAAAATCGCCCAAACCTCTGAAAACCGCATCGCAAACCGCCGAAGAAAAAGCTATCTCCGCGGCAAAGAAACAGGCGAACATACCAACAGCAGCGCCTGTGAAAGTTCAGGGCATCGTTGCGATGGTTCTCGCAGGCCTGCTTGTGGTCATGCTGGGCGGGATGGTTTACATAGCGGTCATATTCACCCAACCGCAAATAGTGGAAACCGACCCCAAAAACTACAATCAGACTGCATTCACCCAAAAGGACGTACCGTCAATAGCAGGCACGATCGAAATCACCACACCAGTGGTGTACTGCATAGACACCAGCAAACCGATGGCTGAGGTGTTCGAAGCGGCTGAACAAATCGTCCTGGTCTCGATCAAATCGCTAAAGGGCGGTAAGTTCAACGTGATCCTGATCGGCGAAGATGACGATAAAATCATGAGCCCAAAACCA
>JABGPF010000012.1:0-12119 GCA_018645065.1 Phycisphaerales bacterium | reverse complement strand
CCCCCGCCGGTCTGACCAAGGCCAAGGAATTCATCGAGATGGAATTGTGCGGTGAAGGAGACCAGACCCGAGCTCTTAAGGCGGCGTTGGCGATGGACCCCAAAAGCGTGGTGATACTGGCGAAAGACAATGTCCGGGGCCTGAAGGAAAAAATCCAAGACGCGTTCAAAACTAAATCGGTCCCGCTGCACGCGGTGATTCTGGGCTCAAATTCCAAAGGCCTCGAAGATATCGCCAAAACCACCGGTGGTAAGTCCAGAGCATTCACGCTCTCGGATCTCGCCGCACAAGCAAAACGAGCCTTAAAGTAACTAGCAAAACAAACCAACAAACAAGCACGAAAGATCTGAGCTAACATGATAATCATTGGCGAAAAAATCAACGCAACACGCAAGTCAGTAGCCGCCGCACTGGAAGAACGAAACGAACAGTTCATTATCGACCTTGCAGTCTCGCAAGCCCAGGCAGGCGCCGACTATATCGACGTAAACGGCGGTGACCCGCGGGACGGTGTGGAAGCCGAAAACATGAAATGGCTCGTTGAACTCGTCCAGGCCAACACCGACAAACCGCTTGCTATCGACTCAGCCAATCCGGACGCTCTGGAAGTCGGGCTCTCGCTGGTCAAGGAAGGATCAAAACCGATACTCAACAGCATCTCGCTGGAAAGCGACAGCCTCGATGCGAGACTGGAGATTCTGGCGAAATACGACTGCATGGTCGTCGGGCTGGAAATGAGCGACGACGGTCCGCCTACGGGCGTGGAAGACCGCGTTGAACGGGCGGCGGAACTTATCGAAAAGTTCCAGGCGTGCGGTAAGAAGGTATCCGACATTATTATCGACCCATGCTTCTTCCCGGTGTCGTCGGACGTAATGTGCGGCCGGGCCGTTATCGACGCGATCGCAGCGATCCACGCAAAGTGGCCTGAGGTGCACATCGGAGGCGGGTGCTCGAACATCAGCTTCGGACTTCCCAAACGCAAACTGGTGAACTTCGCCGGACTTGCCCAGGCGATATACCACGGAATGGACGCCGGTCTGATAGACCCGTGCGCACCGGGCATAATCGCCGCCATCCTCGCAGCAGAAGCAGTCGCCGGAAAAGACGACTACTGCATGAACTACATAAACGCAGAACGAGAAGGCATCCTGGGCTGAGGACGGCCTAGACTTGCTGCACGTGCAGTCCGGCCTTCTTTGCAGCGGCTATTTGCCTTTTGTCGGAAGATACGAACAACTGCGCCTTCCACTCTAATGCGCAAGCGACATGTAAGGCGTCCATAGCACAGATGGGGTTCGTCTCCAGAAGTGATATACAAGACGAGACAACCGCCGAAGTAAGGTTGATTACCACAACATCGCGCACGTCGTCTGACAGGTATTGTTTCGCCTTGGTGTAATCAGTGCGTTGAATCGCCCCTTCACGCAGGCGGCGATTCAACGCGGAAATAACCTCCGGCACGCATATCACACTGATCGCCAATGCAGAGGCGCCCATGCATAAGTCGTCAACAGCCCCACTGCCCTGCTCGTCAATATAACGCTTAGCCAGCGCCGAAGAATCAAAGAACGTCTTCACTGGCCCGTTCCTCCAAAATCGCCTCGGACAAACTCGCACCATCGGCCGCTAACCGCAGACCGGGCCTTTTCCATGACGGCTCGGTCGCCCCGCCCGAAGAAATCGGACATACCTCGGCGATAGGCCTTCCGTGGCGGACCACGAGAACCGTTTCGCCATTCTCAACATCAGAGAACAGCCCCGAAGCGTGCTGACGAAATTCTGTAAACGTAACAGTCTTCATACCGTACTCCTTACTCTGTACAGCATTGTACACTTTACTGTACATACAGGCAACTAAAAAGCGACCTTTCTCCAAATATCATGCCTTTCAAAATAGATATACACAAGTAGCGGCCTTGACCGATTCGCCCGCAGGCGTTAGGCTCGGGGTTGCTATATCAGGAGATTATTATGACAAACGAAGAACTTCGTCAAACAATACAAACCCAATCCGCCGGTGGTAAAGTCTCGTGCAAGGCGATGCTCGACTTGGCGCAGCAGGCGGAAATAACCGCAAAACAGATCGGCGAGATCTGCAACGAGTTGGACATCAAGATCAGCGCCTGCCAACTGGGCTGCTTCAAATGAGCGACTCGCCCGGCGACACGTCGCACCTGATCCAGGACTGCCCAATCCGACGATTCGAGGACGGCAAGCCTGCTGCTATGATCGACAAGGTTATCACCGAAGCGAGAATCCAGCTCGACATAAACGACGGGCAACACTCACTTGCGATGCTCTGCCTGCCGCACGATCTGGAGTCGTTGGCGGTCGGGTTCCTGATCGGAGAAGGAGCACTTAGAGATCGCGCCGACCTGCGCGACGTGCGCGTGAATATCGAAAATAACAAGGTTTTCATTCACGGTGATCTGGACGAAGATTCTCTGGAGGCGATGGCCAACCGATGGACCTGGGGCACCGGGTGCGGTTCGGGCGGAACGGGCAGAGATCTCGACGCGCCTGCGTTCGGGCGAGTCGGAGAAGGACTCAACGTTGGAGCCAACAAACTGATCGAACTGGCGAAAAACTTCACCGCAAAAGCCGACATGTGGAAATCAACCGGCGGGCTGCACGCCTGCGGACTTGCCGATAATGAAAAAATTATCCTGTTCGCCGAAGACGTCGGCAGGCACAACGCGTTCGACAAAATAATGGGAAGAGCGTTTCTGGACGAGATCGATTTGTCGGACAAAATGGTGCTCATGACCGGCCGACTGTCGGCTGAGATCGTCTCAAAAGCAGTCGCCTGCGGACTGACCATGCTCGTCTCGCGATCTGCGGTAACAGCGCTGGGGGCGAAACTGGCCGGTAGATTCGGCCTGACTCTGGTTGGGTTCCTGAGAGGCAAGAGACTGAACGTCTACACCGGTTTCGACCGGGTGACGGCGGACTAACTGACCCCGCGCAGCAGACGACAAGGGTGACTTGGCTTGACCTACTTTTTCTTGTTGTTCTTCTTCTTGGCGGGCTTCCTCCTGGCGGGCTTGCGTCTCCTGACATTCTTCTTCGGGACCACCTTTTTGGGCACGGGGATTCCGAGTTTCTTTTTCTGCCCGTCGTCGAGCAGGCCCACCGCATATGCACGCAGCATTCCTTCAGCCCGGTTCGGGGAAACCGACCCTTTGGTCACGGCGACCCCGGCCTGCATGCAATTGCTTCGAACCTTCTGGACCTGATCGGGCTTCAGGGCCTTTCCGAGTTTCCCACCCAGAATTGCGTTACCAAATTTGTATCCGCGAAACACCGCCCTGTTCTTCGCTCCGAGCGATTCCATAATGTTAGAGTCGAAGCGTTTTGACACTGCGTCGCGTTCGGCCTGAAGTTGACGGACCTGGGCTTGCAGTGCGGGGATTTTACTTTTCTCCGCCGGGCTCGTGGCGATATCGATAGTGCTCTGGAGATCAATAAGCTTCAGGCCCTTGGGGCTCGCGTCCCACTTGTCCAGAGCGTCATTGAGCCTCTGATGGGCGGTGTCAAACTTCGCCTGCTCCTGTGGAGTGAGTTTCAGCAGGTCGAAAATTTCCTCGTTTGTATGCGACCTCTTCGGTCCGCCTTTTTTCTTGGGAGCGGCTTTTTTCTTGGCTGGAGCTTTTTTCTTGGCTGGGGCCTTCTTCTTGGCAGCTTTCTTATCGGCGGCAAAAGCCGTATCAGGACAGGTGACAATCGTCATCACCATTAAAATCGCCAGCGTCGCCCCAATCGCCCGAATCGTTCGTAAAAATGTACTTTCTGTCTTCATACACGAAAACTCCAACCGTTACGCTTCCCTGTCGCCAAGCCCGTCACGACGACGCGTATAGAATATTGGCTCGACACGGGAATATTATAACAGTCAATTCTGTTCTCAAAGCAAAAAAAAATGTAATTTAAGCAACCCAGAGCCCAAAACGTTGTTTTACATTGCAGAGCATCGGTCGCCCTGCTAGTTTGAGTACATACTGAACACTCGGCCGGGCTGGCGAGGTTCGGGCCGAATATCGAAAATATCAGACGCTGAATTAGACCTCTATAAAGGAACATGCCATGAAACGCACCGCTCTAACGTTCGCTATGATCGCAGTTATGCTGATCGCCGCATCGGCCCGGGCCGACGTGAAACTCTCAAAGGTATTTGGCGACCATATGGTCATTCAACAGTGCCAGGAGATCCGCGTGTTTGGAACGGCAACCGCGGGCGAAAAAATAACCGCAGAACTGGCCGGTAAAACCGCGAGCGCAACGGCAGGCTCAGACGGTAAATTCCGCGTGAACTTGCCCGCAATGAAGGCCGACGGAAAGGCCCACACTCTTACGGTCAAGGGCAAGAACACCGTCACGATCAAGGACGTACTGCTGGGCGAAGTGTGGATATGCTCGGGACAGTCCAACATGGAATGGACCATGGGCGGAACGCTGAACCCCAAAGAAGAAATCGCAGCGGCGACCAATTCGCAGATCAGACTGTTCGACGTACCCGGACACATTCAGGGCCCCACTCCCCTCACAGACCCGCGCGGTTCGTGGCGTGTATGCTCACCGGCGAGCGTAGCGAGATTCTCAGCCGTTGGTTACTTCTTCGGCAGATCACTGCAGAAGGAACTGAAAGTACCCATCGGCCTGGTAGGAACCAACTGGGGCGGAACGCGAATCGAACCGTGGACCCCGATCGTCGGGTTCAACAAGGTCCCGCAATTGAAGGATTATATCGAGTCGGTAAACAGCATCGACCCGAGCACGCCGATCGGCAAGGCCAAGCATGAAAAGTACCTCGCAAGCGTTGAGGACTGGCTGACAAAGGCCCGTACAAACCTGAAGGCCGGCAAGTCGTTCCCCGGCGGACCTCCGACGCTGCGCCTGAGCCCCAAGGGCGGAGCGACGTACATCTACAACGGTATGGTAAACGCGCTGACGCCGATGAGCGTTCGCGGAGCGATATGGTACCAGGGCGAATCAAACGCCGGCGACGGACTGCGATACGAATACCTGAAAGAAGCGTTGGTAAAGGGATGGCGTTCGACGTTCGAAAACGACAACCTCTCGTTCTACTGGGTGCAACTGGCCAACTTCCAGGGCGAAAACAAGAACCCCGCCGGCGGTGGTTGGGGACCGGTCCGCGAAGGACAGCGCCGTGCACTTAGAATCCCCAAGACGGGAATGGCGGTGATTATCGACATCGGCGCCGCTCGCAACATCCACCCGAAGAACAAGCAGGACGTTGGCGCACGCCTGGCGCTGTGGGCGCTGGCGAAAGATTACGGTAAGAAGATCGTTTACTCAGGCCCGCTGTACAAGAGCATGAAAATCGAGGGCGACAAAATCCGCATCAGCTTCGATTGCGTCGGAGGCGGACTAATAACCGCCAAGAAGGAAGGCCTAGCGCCCGCCAAAGCAACGCCTGGGGCAAAGCTGACACACTTCGCGATCCAGGCCGCAGATAAGCAGTGGCACTGGGCCGACGCCAAGATCGACGGCGACACAGTTGTTGTCTCAGCCAAGGGCGTAAGCAAGCCCAAACACGTGCGGTTCGGATACCAGTCCAACCCCGTAGGCATTAACCTGTACAACACCGAAGGCCTGCCCGCATCACCGTTCACCACCGACTGATAACTGATTACAGGACCAAATCATGGACAGCAAACTCTCACGACGCAAGTTTCTCGGAACTGCCGCCGCGACGGCCGCTCTGGGTGCATCGGTATGTAACGTCGCTCGGGCGGAAAAGCCCAAACGCCCGAACATAATATATATCTACACCGATCAGCAGAGCGCAACGATGATGAGTTGCGCGGGCAACAAGTGGTTAAAAACACCGGCGATGGACTACATCGCCAAAAACGGTATTCGCTTCGAACGGGCCTACACCACTAACCCGGTCTGCTCGCCGGCGAGGCTCAGTTTAATGACCGGACGTTTCCCCGGCTCCTTCGATTACAAAAAGGGACCTGCACGCGAAAACCACGGAGCGATGGCCATCAAACCCCTCTCAGACGAGGTCAAAAAAACCACACTGGCCGCCTTCCTGAAACAGGCCGACTACGAACTGGCCTACGGTGGAAAAACGCATCTGCCCGGCTCGCTGCAACCCAAAACTCTCGGTTTCAAAGTTATCGCAAAAGATCAGCGCGACAACCTGGCCGACGCCTGCGCCAACTATATCAAACAGAAACACGACAAGCCCTACTTCCTCATAGCGTCGTTCATCAACCCGCACGATATTTGCTTCATGGCCCTGCGAGGAATGACGTTCGATAAGCCTATGACACCCAAAGTCAGAAAAAACAATATCGCCGAGAGGAAACTGCTCGAAGCGATGAAACTGCCCGACGGCGTCAGCGAAGAGGAGTTCTTCGCAAAACACTGCCCCCCGCTACCGAAGAACTACGAACCGCAGAAAGATGAGCCCAAAGCGATCGAATCGCTACTGACCCGCCGGGCGTTTAGAATGTCGGCTCGCAAAAACTACACCGACAAGGACTGGCGCCTGCACCGATGGGCGTATCTGCGCCTGACTGAAGTAGTCGACCGCCAAATCCAAGTCGTGCTCGACGCCCTGAAGGCCAGCGGGCAAGAGGAAAACACCGTGGTGATTTTCTCCAGCGATCACGGTGACATGGACTCAGCCCATCGGGCCGAACACAAAACCCTGCTCTACGAGGAATCGGCCCGAATCCCGTTCATGATAATGCACAAAGGACAGATCCCCGCCGGAGCGGTTGACGATAAACACCTGGTGTCAAACGGACTGGACCTGCTGCCTACAGTCTGCGATTACGCTGGCGTGAAGGCCCAAAGCGACCCGCGCGGGCTGAGCGTAAAGCAGATCGCAGCCGGTAAGTCGCCCGCGGCATGGCGAACGAGCCTGGGCGTGGAAAGCGAAATCGGAAGAATGGTCGTCGGCGACAAGTGCAAACTAATCAAATACGACGCCGTCGGCGACGAAGAACAATTACTAGACCTGAAAACCGACCCGTTTGAAACCAGGCACTTCACCAACGCGCCAAGCCACAAAGATCTGCTGGCCAAAATGCGCAAAGAGTTCAAGGCCTGGTTCCCAAAAGCGTAAATAAACCGGACACGAGCAATTGACACCATTAATATGCTTCATGAGCGTTGCGATCTTGATAATGATGATCGCGCCGTACTACGCGTTCGGATTTCTGCTGCTGAAGTACATGTTGCACCACAGCCTGTCCGGGCTGCAAAAGAACGACTCGGTCCGCAGGGCTCCGACCACCGCCGGTATTGTCGCATCGGTAGTCGGCGTCGGCATGATAAACCTCTGCAACACGAGCAGATTTCTGGAAAACATGCACGTGTTGTGGTGGGTGCTGCTCATCCTGTTCGATCTGCTCCTCCTGATCGCCTGGATCAAAGCCCTAATCCTAAGTCGACACAAAAAGAAACGCCCCGCCGCCAAAACGACAACCGCCCCGCCGCCGTTTATATAATCAAACCAAAAGAGAGTTCAATATGAAAACATCACCAAAACTCACACTGTGCCTGACGCTCTCAACACTCATGCTTACCGGGCTTTGCCTGGCCAGGTCCGGCAGACCCCCGCGCGGGGGCATTGCAGGCCAGTGGACCAAACTTTACGAGCCCAGCACGCACAACAAGATGCCCTACCGACTCATGAAGCCGATCTCGTTTGATAAAACCAAGCGATACCCCGTAATTGTCTCCCTGCATGGCGCGGGCGGTAAAGGAGCGGATAATCAGAGACAATTGAAGGACTGGAACAAGCAGCTTGCCGACAAGAAAACACGCACCGACCACCCATGCTACGTCCTGGCCCCTCAGGCAGCGGGCCTGTGGGACAAGACGCACCTTGCGAACATCAAGAGCGTCATAAAGGCCCTGCCGTCCGTGGACGCCGACAGGATATACATCCTCGGCCACTCAATGGGCGGACACGGAACCTATATCATGATCCAGATCGACCCGGACTATTTCGCAGCCGCCGCACCCTCGGCCGGCAGCGGGCTGAGACGCACCGAAAAGTTCATCGATCCCTCAGTTATCAAGGACATCCCGATTTGGGCTTTCCACGGCGACAAGGACAGAGTTTGCCCCTTCGAGAAAGACCAGAAAGTGTTTGACGAGATAAAGAAACTCGGCGGGAACATGAAGCTCACGACATGGAAAGGCGACTCGCATAATGTCTCGGGCAAGTTTATCCCCGGCGCCGATAACGGACAGACCCAACTCAGCAGCAAACGTTGCGACCCGGAACCGGTATTCCTGAAATGGCTTTTCAAACAGAAACGCCCAAAAAAGGCAACCAAACCAACCGCCCCCAAGAAGAAACCAGCATAAAGCGGCCAAAACCAGCATAATTTCTTTGTTGCAAATAGATGACCCTTTTTCCGTTCCGTTTTACGTACCGCGAAGTTTAAACGTTAGTAGGATTGACATGAGGATGTGTGAAGAATGATTCGTTTGGGTAAGCTTGGTATTTGTATTTGGGCTCTGGTGGTGATTGTACAGTTCAGCGATGCCTGCCATGCCGAAGAGCCCGGCCGCGGTAAGCAACGTATCTTCCGTGTGGCGGATTTTGGCGCCGCTGGCGACGGTAAGACAGATGATCGGGCTGCGATTCAGAAGGCTATCGATGCGGGTGTAAAATCGGGCTCGGGAGCAACTGTTCGTTTCGAAGCCGCCAGGGTCTATCGTCTAGGTCGCCATGAGCGGGCATTGGGGATGCTCATAGTCTCCGGGGCTGAAGGTCTGACGCTTGACGGATGCGGGGCGACCTTGTTGAGCCATCCGTCCAATCGAATCATGGCGATCCACGCGTCAAAGAAGATTGTGCTAGCAAACCTCGTACTGGACTACTCCCCGTTACCGTTTACTCAAGGCCGTATGCACGTGGTCTCCCCGAAAGAGGGCTATGTGGAGTTCAAAGCGGCTGACGGGTACGCCGCGCCCGTGCTCGGCGGGTCGAAGGTCTATCGGGATTTCAAGAGCTCCGATTGTGTGTTTGTTCGCCCCGACGGCGCCTTTACCCACTCATGGTTGCGCATCTCAGAGATAACCGAGCCGAGCCCCGGTGTCTTCCGCTGCCGATTCCACGGCGCACGCGAGCATGTTATGCGTCAATTGAAGCGGACGGCGGTTAATGATTTAATTGCCGTCAAGATGATATTTCCGCAAGGTAAGATCCTGCTGGCTCCGGATGGGCGTCATATAGCAACGGGCGCGGCGAACATCAATATTGGATTCTGCCATGATGTTGTGCTCAGGGGTATTACTTCTTACGCGGCTCCGGGGATGACGTTCAATGCGCACGGTTCAGAGGCTCTGGCGGTGGAGAACTGTGCGGTGATTCGCAAACCGAAAACAGACCGCCTGATCGCCGGGCAAAGTGACGGTTGCCATCTCAAATCCCTGACAATAATGCCCAAAATTACCAACTGCCGATTTGAAGCACTCATGGATGACTCGATCGCCGTCAAAGTATCCGGCGAGATCGTCAAACGAAAAGAAGGCAATCGCGTTTTGCTTCACCATGGGGATATTGCGTATAACGATTGTGTTGTCAAAGCGGGCGACGAACTTGAACTTTACGACAGCAGCGAAAAAAAGCATCTCGGATTCGCCAAAGTGACTGCAACCAGGCGAGTCGGATATCGCAAAATATGGGCGACACTCGCCAACCGGCACGCTACGCTGGCCCAGGGCGATCGGGTATACCTCAAGCCGATCACGCCCGTTGAAATCAAGGGTTGTAAGTTTGGGAGTCAGTTGAAGACCGCTATTTCAAAGCTTCCGCCCGGGGTGGTGTCCGGCTGCGTTTTCAATGACACCAGCTACGGTGTCCACGCCTTCACCGACGCCCGATGGCCCTGCAGCGGTATGCCCCGCGGGATAGTGGTGCGCAACTGCACTTTCATTAACAACACGGTGGCTGCGTTGGCGTGGTCTACTCCGTCGCCTGGGGCCTCACCGCCCGCGAAGTTCAGCCTCAAAGTCGAAAACTGCCGTTTTTCGTTGGACGGCATGAAGGGCTACCTGCTCTCTGCCGGAAACGCCGCAAGCGGGATATCCTTCAAAAATTGCAGGGTCAACATCAAGGACGGGCGCCTGCTCAAGCAAGTGGTGCATACAAGAAACTGCAATGCAGTTGACATCACCGGCATCGCGATAGACAAGCCAAATAAATAAGGGGAAAGAAAAAGGATTAACGACAACAACTTTTTCCACCACGGATGACACTGATATCACGGATTTAGATACGGCAACGGCAACGGCAACGGCTACAGCAAACGGCCGATATGGTACGGATAACGACTGATAAGGGGCGGCGGCAAGAGGTTGCACTGCTAGTTCAGTCCAGCCGTGTCGCCTTTGTACCAACCGTAGTGCTTGAGCAGCCGCTTGACATCACGCACGACTCCCCAACTGTCATCCATGAACTTTCGAAAATCCGTACCGCCGACGATATCCTGAATATCCTGCCCCGATCCCCAGCACGCTAGCCTTTCTCAGCCCTGGTAGAATAATATCTTCCTGAATGAACGTTTTCATTGTCACATATGTCCCATCCTCAACCTAATCACCGAGATCATCCCATTCTGCTTTCGCCCACTCGACGATTCTGCTTTCTCGCTCCTCAATCTCCGCCAAAGTCCACTGATTTTCATCAAGTATCTCACGGATCATACGAAGATTATGGCGATGATAGATATCTTTTTTCTGGTCAAACCCGCTTCTTTTTGCTTCCAAGTTCAGCTCGATAGGAAGGAGAATCAGGTTCCCTATTCGGTCAACATGAAGCCAGTGCTCTTGGACCTCACCATCTTCGCGACACATTCTGCCTTCCCAAGCTCCGCCAGTCTCAGGTATTCGGGGGAAAATATGCTCGATAGAGTCCGAAGCTCGAAGCTGCCAAATATCCTGGCGAATTTGTTCATCAACGGTGGCGCCGCGCCCCGCAAGATGCGCAAGGTGTTCTTCATATCGCCACAGGACGTAGCGACATAGGCCGGGGGACTCATAACAATCCGCGTTTTCAAGGCCCTCTTCAACCGCCCTACCCACCGGGTAATCGGAGCCCAACTGTCGCAAGGATTCCATGATTTCGCTGTATCGAGACGCCCCTTCGCCTCCGCTGGCTACCTTTGCCGCCAGTCGAACGTAGTCGCCAACCTTGGTTCGTGCGTCTTTGCCGTGCAGACCAAAGATACGAAATGTTACACGCCCCCACTGCTCCAGCGTTTTCTCGCGTTCCCTATCAAGCAAACACTCCGCCGACTCCAATGCCACCGCAAGGATCCGGGCCTGCAAAACTCGTGTCATGGGACCCAGGAAGATGTTCTTCTCAAGCGCCACAAGTTTCCTAGTGACGTCATATATTTTTTCGGCTATCTGCCGTGGCTTGTCGGCAGCATTGCATTTCATCCGCAAAAGCTCTAGGGCCTCATCCGCTTTCAGCGGCTTGCTCTGCAACGATCCGTAATGGAGTGTCGCCGTCACTCGAATGATTTCGTGACCGGGAACTGACACATCGGCAATCTCGCGGTAGATATTGCCCCAGAGCTTCTGGAGCGCGTCGATCGTCGCCTCTGCCGCCTCAACGGACTCGGCAAGCTCAAAAGCCCTGCCCATCAGTATGCTCTTGCACTTGTCCAGCCAATCGACGGCCAACCCACGGCTGTTAAGCACCTCAAAGATACTGTAAACAACGCGACTGTCTTCAGTATCGTAGATAACGAAACCAAGCTTGTTCTGCACCAATCTGAGCAGCGACATAACACCATCGCGTTCGTCGGCCCAGTCTTCTACGAACGCCGTACACTCCTTGATGGCGCGATGAAGATTCCGGTCGGCGTGTGTTCGAATGTCATTTCTTTCAGGCTTATGACCCTCTCGCAGGAAAGCGTTAAAGATGTGCTCATTGGCATTGTTTGTCTGCAGGAGGATGAGATTCCCATCACGCTTGACAATAGTTTTCGCTAGTTCTGCGCGTTCTTCTGAACCTGTTTCCAAGGCCAACTCGATACACTTCAGAATCAAGATGAGTGTCGTGAGTCGCTGCTGCCCGTCCACAATATCGTACAGGCGGTATTCCTTGGCCC
>JABGPF010000336.1 GCA_018645065.1 Phycisphaerales bacterium | reverse complement strand
CCTTTACCGAACGACTGGAGGAGGCACTGCCCCGAGTAAAAATTGGTAAGCGGATGCGACTGGGTTGTCGCTGCGATAACGGCTACTGGTCCGCCCGGAATAGCCAGCAGAGATTCAGCCAGTGAGCCCCGCTGGTCAGTGAAACTACCGGTATAGCACGACAATATCGTCATCGGAGGCGCCGGGGCGCCCTTACTCAGGCCCTTTTGCGCCTCGCGTGCGGTGAACCATATTCCGCCCGCGCCTGATTTCATCGAGAAGAAGCTCATTTGTGAACCATGTCCCATCAGCACGCCCATCGCTCCGCCGCGTGCGAGTTGTCCGGTGAACATCGCAGCCTGCCTTGCCGGAGTTCCGCATAACGGGTGCACCGGGTCCGCCAGAATCATCCATGTGCGGAGCCATCGCGGTGAGTTAGTTGTCACTTCTCTTAGAGCGATAGACGTTGCCATCGAGTCAACGAATGCATTGTATCCCGGTGATCCGCCCCATACGGGCAGACGCAAATCGTCCAGTGAAGGTTCGCGGGATTCATGTGCGATTATCTGTGCAATGATCGCCTTGAGCTGCTTGGCGGTTCTCACTGCAAGCCGACCGACTGGCGCGTCGGGGGTCAGATCGTTATCGAAATCGCCCAGGAGCATGTCGGCGGCGAACTGTTTTTCCTGATCGCGGCGCCATCGATATAGATCGCGGCGGGGGGAGGGCAGATACCAGGCTTCGGTTTGCTTACCCGGCTGATCGTCGCCCACGAGCAGGATGAACGCAGGGCGTTTTTTTTGTGCAGCTATTGCTTTGGATGTGGCGAGTGTGGACACCGCGACATCGAACCCCTCACTGCGCCGATGCTCGATAAGCGGTTTTAAATCGTCGAGGAACATCTTTCGGGTGACAACCAGCCAGAGACGTCCCTTAGGTGAGGGGGGCGGCTCTGTTCCCTGCAGGGACACCGTAAGGCAAAGCAAAATCATGGTGGAGGCAATAAGTCGCTTCATTGCAAATGTTCCTCTTGGACGGTGTTATTAGTCCGCCGCATCGCTCAGCATTACCGAAGCGATTACCGCGATACCTTCGCATCGGCCGACGAATCCCATCAATTCGTTTGTTTTGGCTTTTACCGCCACCCGCTCGATCGGGATCGACAGCAACGTCGCCAGGTTTGCCTTTATACGCTTTTTGTGCTCCGCTAGTTTCGGTTCCTGCGCCAGGACCGTCGCGTCGCAGTTAACCACCGCCAAACCCTGATCGCTGGCGATTTCCAGTGCACGGGCCAGGAATACGCTGCTGTCAGCACCGCGATGTTGAGGATCGGTATCCGGAAATAACTCTCCGATATCGTCGTGACCCGCCGCCCCCAGTATCGCGTCGGTCACAGCGTGCAGCAGGGCGTCAGCATCGCTGTGACCCAACAGACCGCAATCGTGAGGGATTTCCACGCCGCCGAGTTTCAGAACGCCGTCGGGGCCAAAACGATGTGAATCATAACCAAGTCCTATTGTTTGCATCACGATAGCTTAACGCCGCCCCCCGGCCCGAACAAGAGCTATCTGAGGGCTGTGGTGGGTGAAATCGAACGTAATTGACTGGTTTCGGGCGAGATAGTGTGTAATCGCAAAATCGTCCCGAATTTTAAAAGTGTAATTTTTTCAGATGTGTGAAAGGGGGATTATCCAGCAGGCTCCATTTTCGCCCAGGCGGATATCTGCGGATGCAGTTTGGATGCCTTATGGGAATAAGTTCTTGCTATTAAACTGCTTACAGGCGATCCCTCCGGCTGGGGAGTCCATATCGCACAGTCTTATAGCACCAATACGCAGTTCTCAAAAGCGGATAGCGGTCGCACTCATACTGCCTAGAATACCTAGCTTAACATTTTCTTTAAAGAATCGACTTGCCTTTGGACGATCATTCAGTGTGTCGTAAAGTGTGTAAAATAGCTAAATAACCAAAACCTTATTAATCTGAAGCTGCATAAAAGGAAACGTGCTATGACAATTGCTGATCTCTTCAAACAGTATCTTGAGCACCTGTTCTCGGGCAAGCGTTGTGAGGCAAGAGAGTTGATCTTTGCCGCACAGGATCGGGGTGTTTCAGCCAGCAAGTTGTTAAAAACGGTTGTTTGGCCTGCTATGGAGCAGACTGATCGTCTGTACCGCGATAACCATTTATCGCCTATCGTTGAGCATATGGCCACCCGCATCAATCGCATGATCGCCGACCAACTCCAGGGAATGCTAGCACGCAAGCCTAAAAATGGTAAGCGTATGATCGTGGTTTGCGGTAAGGGGCAGGTCGACGAACTCGGCGCCCAGATGACATCTGATCTCTTCGAAGCCGAAGGTTGGGGCGTATGGTTCGTAGGTTCCGGGATAGCTAATGACGAAATTTTACAACTTGTCGGTGCGGTGCAACCTGACATTCTTACGGTATACGGTGTCCAGCCGGTCGATGTTCCGGCAGTTCGTAAGCTTATTGAACTCGTTCGCGACGTGGACCCCTGCCCGAGCATGCAGATTCTCGCCACAGGCGGAGTGTTCAATCGTGCCGAAGGCCTCGCAGAGGAGATTCACGCCGATCTGTTCGCCGATAACGCGGGCGAGGCGATAAAGGTTGTCGCCGATCATCCGGTTCGAGTTGAGCGTGCTGACGTTCCAGAACCCGGGCGTCGTCGCAAGCGTAAGAAGGTTACCGCGAGTCAAAAAAAGGCTCGAGCCAAGGCGGTTGTGGGAGCCTAGGCGATCGATCCGTCGCAAACTGAACTACATATACAAAGGCGCCGCCGATCATTACCTCAATGATCGGCGGCGCCTTTTGTCGTCTTATATGTTTGCTAGTGTCCGATGGGGCAGATGATTTCGTATTCTGCGGCGCCGCCATCATCGGCGATTACTGCACCGACAATGGATTTCGGTTGGAGTGTGAATCGAAATTTTATCGCCGTAGGCCAACTGGTTTGATTGTGCCGCGTGTAGGTCGCTGGCGATCCTTCCTTCCAGTCTGATTCGCCTGGCGCCTGGTGTGCGATCTGGAGTCCCGTGCATCCGCCAGCCAGCACCATCCAACTGGTCTTGGTAACTTGCAGCAGCGTGTTGGGCGGGTACCTCATATTGTCGGGCGGTTTTACCATGTAATCGATCAGCTCACCCATTTTTGCATCGCTGAGCACCTGCAGTTCAGCGAGGTTCATGCCTCTCTTTCCGGTCCCGTCGTTCCATACGAGGCAGTCGACGATTTCCTCGTCATTACCGTCGTCGGGGTTGCTGTCCACAGGTGCATTTTTTGACAGCACCAGCACCTTGCGATACAGGACGTTTGAGTTTTCGTCCCAACCGTAGATGACTACTGAACCGTCGCCTGTGACGTTGCTGAACGAGCTTTCAGTTTGACCTGCGGTGACAATCACGAAAACGTTCTTTCCGAGGCGCAGGAAACCGTTTTTCGTAGCCTGTCTGATATCTTTTCTGATGATTCGTGAGATCGCCGATGCCGCTGCGTCTGATCTCATTCGTCTTTCACCGTCCGTGACCACCTGGTTGGCCTGGGTCAGCAGTCCGCCGAACGCCAGCATAATGACCGACATGATGGAAATCGACACCATGAGTTCCATCAGCGTAAATCCGCCTGTCCGGCGTGGCGGCGTATTTGGGGCGCTGCCCGGATTAACTGTTTTTCGTGATGTCATGATTAGTTTTGTCATCTTCATTTCCAGTGCCCGCTCCCGCAGGGCGAGGGTGTTGTTATTGTCTGTCAAACAACTGTCCGGTATGCATATTTACGGGCAGGAACTGACCGTTCTGATCCATGAAATCTGTTCGATCTGTCCCAACGAGTTTCCATACTTTCGGGAAGTTAAACATCGTAAACGCCATGACCCCTCGCTGGTTGTTGGCATTGGCGAAATCCCAAAGTTTGGTGCTTCCGTTGAACAGTGGGTCATTGCTCTCGAAGTTTATATTCCCGCCCTTAACCTGTTCGACTACAGTTCCGTTTGGTGAGAAGATTACCGACAAGGAGGTGAAAGATTTCTCCAGGTTGGTGTCGGTGAGGTTCTTGTAGCTTCCCTGCGTGTCGACTACCGTTCCGGCCGGGGGGTTAGGAGGCGGTGGGGGCGGGTCTTTTATGTAGGTGCTGGTCAATTTTCCCAGTGCGGTTCCACCGGGCAGTTTTTGCGGAATGAAGGGTTTGGCCAGGGTGAACGTCAGCTTGTCGGTTGAGGATCCTTCGACGTAGTTATTTAGTTTGTCCGGAGGGAGTATGATCACCAGCGAGTATGAGACATGTTCTCGCTTGGATCCTTTTGGGCCCAGTTGCACATGGACACCAGCGTATGTGTTGCCTGCGATCGCTTCGGCCCGTGCGGCGGTTAGTTGAGCGGCGATCAGATTGAACGCCTCTTCCTGCGATCTGGAAGACAGCAGTTTTGTCATCGTTGGGACTACAATCGCTACTATCATCAGAATGATAGCGATTGTCACTGATAGTTCGATGAGCGTAAATCCCGCTGGTCGGTTCGTGGCTCCGGGCCTGCGGGACAAGGCTCTGAAGCCTGATGTTAATGTTTTTCTCGTCATTACTAATCTCTATGTGCGGGGTTACTCGTCGTTATATCGCACGTTATCGTCGGTAGTGCTGGTGTCGCCATCTGGCCCGCCGGAGGTAAGGCCCGGTGTTCCGCCGAGTCCTCCGGTGGGGGAGTATGCGATCTTGTTATTCCATGAATCGCGGAATTCTGTGGGTCTGTCGGGGCTCCAGACGTTGTTGGGGAGGCTGTTGATGATTTCTCTTGATTCGGTTTCGGCGGCCAGTCGCGACACCCAGTTGCCCGATGTCAGTTGGGGATATCCATTGGCTTGCTGGACTTGCTGGTACTCTTTGATTGCGGTCATCATGACCGTCATGTGGGTTTGGGTTTCTTTTATCGCGGCGTTTTCCGTAACTTTTTTCACGACCCCGACAACCAGGGTCATCAGTATCCCGATAATCAGCATTACCGCCAGCAGTTCGATCAGCGTAAAGCCAGCGGGTCTTGCGGTTCGTTTTGTCGCGTCGTTCAGAGTGATTGACATTTTACATTACCTGCTGATGTTATTTTTTGTTGAAGTTCGTTACGTCGTCTGTGGGTACGGAATATTGTTTTTCGCTCGCGGTGTCGGGGCCTCGTACTTTTCCCCATTTCCCGTCTGCGCTTCGTGAAATTACAATGTAGTCGCGTCGGTAGAATCCGCCTTTTCTGTCTTGGGCGTAGTCGTTGAGACTCTTCAGGGATATTCCGTCTTCCACGCTGCTGCCGCTGCGGTCGAAATCAGCCTCTTCGTATCCTTTGGGTGTGGCTATTGGAGCGGGGTCGAACGTGCAGTACAGAATGTTCTGACTAAAGGCGTCTACGAAGAACGTGCGGTTGTCGGTTCCTCCGTTTTCTTTTTCTTCGTAGGTTCCCGTGGTCTCCAGCAGGTCCGCTCCGTTCCAGGGCCCGTATATTGGTCCTCTGGCTTGCAGGCGATAACCCACGCCCGGTACTCCGTCGTCGAATTCCTTGAGCACTGCGGCTCCGCCGCCTTCGGGCTTGACCCACTTGTACCACAGGCCTGTCAGTTGCGCCGTCAGCTTGTTCTGGGACGGGTATTCCTTGTGCTGCCTGTAATACATATCGACGGCCTGGTCGATAGTGTTCACGGTTGTGCGGCAGATGGCGATCTTCGCATTGGTGCGATACTTTATGACCGTCGGTACGCCGATGGCCAGGAGCATGGTGATCACGAACATGACCCCCAGCAGTTCGATCATGGTGAACCCGCCGCGTTTGGGCGTTTGGGCGAATGGAG
>JABGPF010000335.1 GCA_018645065.1 Phycisphaerales bacterium | reverse complement strand
AGAGGTGGTTTTCGTGGAGGATCGGCTGGTGGATCTGGGCTCCGCAGACATCGGTTTTGTACAGTTCGGTCACCGAGAACTTCGCTCCGCTCCTGGCGACCTTGATCATTGCCGAACCTGCCCCGTACTCGCCGGTAATGAAGATTCGCCCATCGCCTATGGGGGTTGGCGAGGTGATCGGAATGCGGCAGCTCCAGCCTTTATAAGACCAGAGAATCTTCCCATTGGTCAGATCAAACCCGCTGACCGGGCCCTTGTGCGAAAGCATCACAACCTGCTCGACGCCGCCAAGCGTAGTAATCTTCGGCGAGCAGTAAGACAGCCCCCCGACCGATGGCGATTTCCAGACTAACTTGCCGTCTGTTCGATTGAATGCGGCGACTCCGGCGCTCTTGCCCTGCGGCGCCGCGATTACCATGTCCTTGTAGAGCAGCGGGGACTGCGTGACGACCCACATCGGCTTCTTGCCGCCGAATTCCTTCAACAACTGCTTGTTCCAGACCGGTTTGTGGGTCTTGCGGCTGATGCAGTACAAATCACCGAGCGGGCCGATTGTGTATACATTGTCGGCGTCGACACTTGGTGTGCTGCGACTTCCGTCGTGGCTGAACTTGCCCGGTGCGTCATAGGCGTAAGACCACAATTCCTTGCCTGTGGCCAGGTCGAGGCATCGAACAACGTCCTGTTTGTTACCAACGCGATCGAGTACGAACACCTCGTCGCCCAGAATCGCCGCCCCGCCGTAACCTTTGCCCAGTTTGATCGTCCAGAGCACCTTGGGGCCGGCTTCGGGCCAACTGCGTGCAATACCGGTTTCGGTGGATTTTGCGTTGCGATCTGGTCCGAGGAATCCAGGCCAGTCGCTACCGACCGCAAAGTCTATACACATGCCCGTCGTGCATACCAATACCGACGCGATAACCGTCTGTCGAATACGCATAATCACTTTCCCTGTAATGAAGACTTTCCGAATAAACCTATGCCCGCGACCATCGCGGACCTGCCTAATGATTCTATCGAATGCCCAAGCGAAGTCAACGCAGTTTTCAATGGCGGCCCGCAAGGTCGCTCAATCTTTCATGAATTCCGCGACGCCCTTTACCGCAAAGCCTTCGCAGGCCAGCATCAACCGTTCGCCAGCACAAGTCTTGAGCACGATTTCCACGCCCGAGACCATTTTCACCGTGCCGTCCGTTCGACTGACAACAACTTTCTCGCCCGGCCAGGGATTCACGATCCGACATTCCCTGCCCCTCTCGCTTTCGATCAGAACATACCGAATGTTCCCGCTTTTGATAGAACTGGAGACAAGAAACGCCCCAAACGTCCGAAGTCGATAGAACGAGGCTTTTTGATCCCTGGGGAAAACGGGAAATACCCTCATCGCACCCTTGTGACTCTGCAGCATCATCTCGTTGATCATTCCGGGTATCCCGCTGCACGTTTCTATCCCCCCGCCGCCAGCGGGAATCACAAGATTTCGATACGGATCCGCGGCAAGCTTCTCCCTGGCCTTGGCCAGCAGGAAGTTCGGATCGTAGCCCACCCTGGCGGCGCAGATAAATATGGTCTGAAACCCATTACCGTAGTCCAGCCAGGTCCCGTCGGACCATTGGCTCATATCATCCCGAATCATCTTGAGCTGCGCGGTACCGGACCCCAGCCCAATATTCGGCGCCGGGAACACCAGCGCATGCAGCATGATCCGGTCCAGTCCGACCCTGTTCAAAGCCGAACCCGAACCGCCGTCACACGCCCGAAACCGCTTTCGCCCCCGGGCCCGGTCATCGTATGTGGGCAAATCGCTCAAATGCGCCAGAATATGTCGCCAGGCCGCCTGCCTCTTGCGGTCTGCGTTCAAGTCATCGCTTATCTCTATCATCGCCTTGAAGAACACGCGAAGGAATCCAAGTGACGTAATCGGGTTGCGATCTCCATACCCTTTTTGCCAGCCGTTCTTTTGCCACGGTCCCACTTCGCCGAAACTGTCGTTGTTGATCACGTATCGCCCGTTCTCATACTCAAGGTAGTCCTCCCAGAAATCCGCCACGGCCAGGAGGTAAGGATATACCCTCCGCGCATACTTCTTGTCGTAGGTATAGCGATATCGCAGAATCATGTTCATGCTGGCGAAGAGGGCGTTGCTCTTCTGGCCCAGGAACATGGGCTGACCGGTGAGGCTCTGGTAGGAATCTGCTCCGTGCTTCCGCCCGTAGATCTCGTCCATCATCTTGCTGTCGAAGAAGTTCGAGCTATGCCCCTTGGGTCCTATTCCCACGGGCATATAGGCGCCCTTCTTGCCCAGATATTTCCTGGCATTCACCCTGGCCGCCGGAAGATAGTCGAGCAGTGGAGCGTCGTAGGGCTCGGTAAGCTCCAGCCTGTTTGACGAGTAGAGCCCCCAGTACGGCGCTTCGTGATTGTAATTCAGGTGAATGTCGCCGGCCCAGGCGGTCCTGTTGCTCGTGATCCAGTTTCCGTACAGCCCCGGCGCGAACTTCGGATTCCTGCTGCAACACGCCATGATATAGTGAGAGGCGTAGTAGAACTTCTCGATCAGTTTGTCTTCAATCTCGACGTATGATTTCGCCCAGAACGTACGCCACCATTCGGCGTGCCGTCCTCTGAGTCTGTCAATTCCGTCGCGATCGATCTCAGCGGCCGTTTTCCGGGCGTTCGCATGATACTCGACTGATTCATGATTGGTAGTTACCGAAGCGATAATCGTTACGCTCCTCCCGGGCGCGAGCGTGAATGAACGTCCCTCAGCGCCCTGACATCGCATCGCCACGGCCGCTTCGGTGGGATAGAGCAATTCGGCGGTATTGAACTTTCGCGTCACCCAGGAGACACCCTCTTGACGCCCTTTGGATATCTCCGACCCATATCCGTCCTGCACCCACAGGTCCAGATTAACGCTAACCGACTTGCGACTGGCCTTGAGCACTATAATGATGACGTTATCCCCGGCGGCCACCCAGGCATCCATCGTAACGGCATTGTCGTCCAGGGCGAATTTCGACTTAATCGCGGGGTTATACAACACCTGCTCGACGCGATAGGACGCATTCTTCAATTCATCGATCTGTACGTCAATCCCCCCTATCACGCTCGGGCCGCATTTCTTGAAGTCTGGACCTGATTTCCAGAAGTCATTTTTTGAGATCCAGTATCGCTGCCTTTCAGGGGCTCCGCTGAGAGTCAGTCCTATGTCTCCATTGCCCGTAATCGGACCGTCAACGAACTTGAACGACGGGATTCGCCGCGGAGGACTGTCGAACACGGCGCTGTACGCCGAGACGATCCGTCTGGATGCAGTTACCGCACGCTGCTGACCGTCTGCGTGCGGCGTTGTGCGCCGATCGGCTGCTTGAGGAAGCGTTCCGCAGGAGGGCGCTAGTATGCCAGCCAGGGCACACAACGCTACGGCAACAATATCTCTGCTTCTCATAGAGTTTCTCCACATATACGCGGGACTCACCATCCCAGATTCATGGCGGCCACAGGTCCGTTGTCATTTCCCTTGGCCGCTCAGAACCTTGTCACGCTCTTTCTTCACCTCGCCCAACAGCTTTCCCCAGTCCAGGTAATGCGTTCTGGACAGCAGTTGCGGACGATACTGGCCGCCTGCCACTTTGGCGTAGGCCTCCCACTCGGCGATCGCGTCGGTCAGGTGAGTGACGGCTTGGGTGTGGTATTCCTTGCGTTTCGGATCGGCCCGGAATATGGCCAATGCCGCAGCACCGCGGATCTTGTCGGCGTAGTAGCGCCCGAGGTACGACATGGATTCCATGTCCGTCAGCGTGGCGGTCAGTTCCTTGCTCGCTCCGGGTCCCTTCCTCAGCGAGACCACTCCCGCCAGCGTCGCCTTGGCGAATCGATCGAGGTTGTCGGCTACGTCCATCGGCGTCATACCGGCCGGCGCCTTGCCTTCGATAACGGCCGACGCGTAATCCCGCACCGACAGGATGCCCGATCCCGCCAGCGGCGGATAACGGAAGAAGTGGTCGATGCCCAGGAATCCGCCGCTGTGGACACATCCCTCGGGGGCGAACTGTAGGTCATTTACGCGAAAAAAGAACCGATTGACCTGCGGCACGATCTTCGAGGCCGACACCCATGTGTCGTAAAGGAGCCTGACGTTCGTCTCGGCGAAACGCTGCTTGAGGCGTTTCTCGAAGTAATGGCGACTCAACGTCAGGTCATAGCCCAGCCGTCCCCAGAGCATGAAGCGATACCAGTGCTTTTGGACTTCCAGTTCACCGGCCAGAGCTGCGTTCTTGCTGACAAACTCGCGCCCCCAGACAAAGCCGTCGGGTCCCATGTAAAACCCCGCCTCAAACCGCATGAGGTCGCGGGGAACGTTGTGGAGGAACTCGCGCACGTAGCCTGGGTCGCCCCACCTCAGGACGAAGAGATCGTCGTTGCGGAGATTCAACCAGCAGGGGACCTTGTACTGTTCGAGTTGTTGGCGGTATTCCTTATCGAGGTAAGGTGACGTCGTGGTGGAGTACAACCTGGCGCGGGCGTACTTGTGACCGGTGTTGAACGGACCGTCGAAGTCCTTGAACGCCTCGACGATCTTGCCCAGATTCGCCTGGTGCTGCCGGAAGATGAAGCGAATTTTCCGCTTGGGGTCGGCGGTCTTGGCGTCCATAACGCCCTGCCCGTATGTCCGCCACAGCCACTTCTCTATGCTTGAGCCCTTCAAGCGACCGCGGTTGACATGCTCGCCGGCCGTCACGCCGATCCCGTCGACCTGCGGGTATGTCTTGAGGAACTGTCCGATGCAATACCGCATATACGCGATTGTCTTGGGGTTGTCGGGCTGGTCGTCGATTCCGTGCTTGCCGCCGGCCCCGAACGTGTAGATGTTCCAGTGGAAAATGTGAATCTCGATCCCCCTGGCCTCGGCGTGATTAAACACGCGAGTCCAGAACGCAATCTTGTCGGCCAGGGCGATCTTCCTGACGACCTTCACGTTGGCCGGGTCGAACACATCTACGCTCCGCTTGGCCCAATGACGATCGCTCTTGGGATCCACGTCTTTTCGCAGGACGCAGACGTCGTCGTAGTTGACGCCCGGATATTTGTCCAACTTCACCAGCCCCGGATACGGGTGCGTTGTCCAGAGAGTCAGTACGTTGTAACGATTCCGCGCCATCGTATCGAGGAATTGCCTCCAGAACGCAAACTCCCACATGACGGGGATGTTCTTCTGGGCCGACGTGCCAGTGTCGTCATAGCTCGGACCTCGGGCGTCAAAAGGGATGTTGAACTTCAAGCCGCGCCTGAAAATGTAAGGCTTGCGGGCCTTGTCGACAACGGCGCCCAGCCCCCCGCCCAACCGGATCGTCTCGGCCAGTTCCAATCCGCCGTACATGGCCCCAAGCGAATCACCCCCGACAACGCGGATGATTCGGCTCCCTTCCCTGCGGATGCGAAAGGCCTGCGGCCCCATGCCCGCTGCGCTGATCTCGAACACAATGCGAACGGAGCCCTTGGCATCGGCGACTTTATGGCCCGTCTCGCGCAGCGACTCCCGGATGTCCCCGGCAGCGAAGGCGATCTGCGAATCGTCCTGGTCACAGACAATGGCGACCCCGGGCGTCGCCGCTCGAGCGGGCACAGCGGCAAGGCAAAGGAATACAAACGTCACACTGGTGAACATCGAAATTCGCTGCATGAACGATCTCCTTCTCTGGTCCGTTGACATCTATGAGCGGTATCTTCGCGGCCACCCCGCGAACCGCATGCACATGGCCCGGCTGGAGGCGATCTGCACAGCCCGTCATACTACGCCCCGCCTCAAGCCCTGTCCAGTGACACGCTCCCCGTACGGTCTCA
>JABGPF010000011.1 GCA_018645065.1 Phycisphaerales bacterium | reverse complement strand
TTCTCTGTGATCTCTGTGGCAAGGCCGTAGACGTTTGGTTTTAGAATACCGTTGCACTGACGCATTGTTCTGGGGGCTTTCATTTGATGCGCTTGTTGGATATAGTTCGATGATTCGGGTCCACTTAACAAGAAAATCGAAAAATGGAACAGGTGCGATGAACCCTCAGCAAACCGATAAAACTTTGATTCTCGCCTCGAGCAGCCCGCGACGTAAGGTGCTGATGACCCAGGCGGGGCTCGACTTCCGAATTGTCAGTCCGCCAATTCCAGAGCCAAACGATCTTGAGCACGGGTTAACTCCAACCGGCCAGGCCGAAGCGCTGGCGTACTTCAAAGCCAGTTCCGTTCAACGCTCCTACGCCGATGAGACGATTCTCGGCGCCGACACCATAGTAGCAGCGGGCGGTGAGATCCTCGGAAAAGCACGCGACGCCCGAGATGCAGGCGAAATGCTCGCCAAACTCTCCGGAACACAACACGAAGTAATCACGGGAGTCGCACTGCTCGGGCCAGAACATCGACGAATCATTGCATCAGATGTTACGCGAATTACGATGCGGACCATAACGCAAGCCGAAATAGACGCTTATGTTGACTCCGGTGAGTGGGAAGGCAAGGCAGGCTCATACGCCATCCAGGAAACCGGTGATAGATTCGTAGTGAATATCGAGGGCAGTTTCTCGAACGTTGTAGGGCTCCCGATGGAACTGCTGGGCAGAATGTTGGCCCGATTCAGCCAGCCGCAACAGGAGACCGCTGACTAATGCCCCGTAACATTTTAAATCTTAATCACGCCAATCCGGGGCGGGGATTCGCACTGATATGCCTCCTTGCCTGTTTTGTCGGATGCAGTTCCCCCGCTCAGCAGGAGGAAGATCGACCCAGGGTGCGGATCGGATCGGCGGTATGGAACGTGGAGTTGGCGACTACTAACCAGCAACGTTACACAGGTATGGCAAACAGAGCGTATCTCGGACCGGACGCGGGGATGCTGTTTATATATCCCGACGCGGCGCCAAGAGCATACTGCATGAGAGACTGCGTGATTTCGCTCGATATAGCTTTCATCGACAGCGATATGAAAGTGGTTAAAATCTACACGATGCCCGCCGAACCCGGGCGAGCCGGGAATGTTGCCTACCAATCGTACATGCCGGCACAATACGTGCTGGAAGTGGCTGGGGGAATGCTGGCGCGTCATGGGGTGGTCGAAGGGATCAAAGTGGAACTGCTTGGAAAAATTCCGCCCGCTGCTAAATCTGAGCCCGGACCTTGACGATAAACACACCATAAGGACTCCATCGCGGAGTTGACGGACGTATGTTTCGGGAACGCTCAGCCGGGAAGATTGTTTGTCTGATAAGCCGACATTACTGTGGATTGGGAGAAACGCCGCACCGGAGCTTGTACTCCAGGCCGCTGGCGATAGCTGGGATGTAAAAACTCTCGGTCAATCTGAATCAATGTCGGAGCAACTTCGCCAAGCCAGCGTGGCGGTTGTAAAACCGGGCGACAATGGCGACGGCGCACTCCAACTCGGCGTGATACTGCAGGAACTCAAAGGTAGTTCGGCCATCGTGGTGTTCATACTCGACGAATCAGAAGTCACCGAGCGAAAAATGCTCTCAGGCCGAGCGGGACAGTTCCTGCGAGTGCCCTCAACGGTTACGCCGGAAGTGCTGAGAGCGAATTTCCAGGCGGCTGGAGCACTGCAACCTGCTATCGCAGATTTGCGACAAGACGTGTTCAATCTCCGCAAAGTTAACGGAGCCTCGCGAGGGGCGGGAGAAACACTCGACGAAGAGATGCGCCTGGCTTCCAGATTGCAGCGTGACTTCCTGCCAAGACGCATGCCCGAAATCGGACCTGCGAAATTCAACGCGCTTTATCGACCGGTAAGTTTCGTAAGTGGCGACATTTACGATGTTACGCGACTCGACGAAACACATATCGGATTCTATATCGCAGACGCCGTAGGACACGGGCTGCCCGCCGCTCTGCTGACGATGTTCATCAAAAAAGCACTGCAAACCAAACGGATTGTGGGCAACACTTACCAGATCATTCCACCAAATACCTCCCTGGCCGAACTCAACGACGATATCTGCGCCCAGGATCTGTCGAGCTGCAATTTCTGCACCGCTATTTACGGCGTGCTGGATATCTCGGACCTTACGCTGACATACGCCCGGGCGGGGCATCCCGAGCCCGTGCTGACCAGGCGTGACGGAAGTCATGAGTATCTTAGCGCCAGCGGATGCCTGCTGGGCGTCTTTGAAGATGCTGTATTCGAGGCCAGGCAAGTGCAATTGGCGCCGGGCGATCGGCTGGTGCTTTACACAGACGGAGCCTGCGACTCGATGGGAGCCGATAAATCGGCCACTTTCACCGATATCTTCGGGCCAGATCTAAGCCTGCCCCAACCGGACATGATGGCTGCGGCATCCGAACGCATAGACGAAGCATGCACCCAAGGCAAACAGATCGACGATATTACCCTCATGACCCTCGATATCGACATCAACGCCTGAGACGCTACTTGAACACCTCGAAATTCGTCGGATCACCTTTCACGTCGAGAATCTGAATGCTGCCCATTTGTATCTTCTTGAATTGAGGATCGTCCACGAACCAGACGAGTTTCTTGTCCCTGGTGATCTCAAGAATCTTGTAGTCCTTGCCCGATTTGGTTATCGATCCGTGCGAAACGTTGCTGAAAACCGTGTTGCCGTTGGGCAGACGCTGGAGCCCGCAGATCATCTTGATCTTCAGACCGAGCTTCTCGAAGTCCGCCTTCGTCAGCGCCCAGACAATCTTACCGTCCTTGTCGTATTCCGTCACGCCGCCCATTTCGGCGGTGCGGGGCTTGCCCGAGGTCAGTGTGTTTCCGTTGGGCAGGCGAACAGCCGCATAGTGCCCGTTGGGAAACGTTCGAATGACCTTGCCGGCTGCGTCCCATTCGTACGTTTTGTTCTGGTTCATTATGGCAGCGAGATACGTGCCTTCTTTCGTCTTGCGAACGTGGCGGAACGTGTGGTGGGGGTCCCGGACGGCCAGGTCGAGTTTCACTTCCTTGACCTTCTTACCGTCCTTGTCGATCTCGACCATCCAGGCTCCGCTTTTCAGCGTTTCACCGGTTAGGAACCCACCGCCGGGAAGCGGTTGGCACGAATGATTGTCGCGCTTGTCGACTGCGGTGTAGGTCCACATCTCCTTTTTGTCTTTGTCGAGACGCACGATACCGGCGGCTTTTCCTCGCCTGGAATAACTGTACGCCACTCCGCCGTCTGCAAGGACCCACGCGTCGGAAAGCTCGTCCTTACGTTTCAACTGCCATTCAAACTTACCGTCAGCGGCAAGGATTGCAGGTCCGCCCGAAGCCCAGCCGGCTTTTAGATAACGATGCGTGACAGGTTTCTCGGCGCCCGAGTCAGCCCCAACCGCCAGGCCAATAACACCAACCAAAACCAATCCGACCAGAACGCCCGAAAGCAGAAGTTTGCTCGTAATACTGTCAGCAGTGATCATATCTCGCCATCTCCAAACGCGCAGTGAATGTGAAAGTAACTACCAAAATATTATAACCGCACCTTCAACCGCATTCCAGAGGCGTGAACGGCAGGTTCTAGGTTCTAGGTGCTCGGTTCTAGGAACGTCAACGTCAACGGTTATCGCCTTTGACGTTGTCGTTGCCGTTCGCCTTACTAGAACCTGCACCTAGCACCTAGAACCTGAATTCGATGCTTGACCGAGACCCGGTGGGCTGTCATATTGTCAGCACTCAGTTTTGGGATGATTTTTGTGCTTTAGTCTACATTTAACATTTACCAGGGCGCCGGGCGCCTGAAATGGAACCAGCGGACATGTTTGAAGGTATATCAGAAGCGATCACCGCCATTGATGAATTTACAGGTCTGTCATATGTGATCTCTGACCTTAATGATTCTGTATGGGGAACGCCCCTGATGGTCCTTCTTGTAGGGACGGGGCTTTTCCTCACCGCGCTATTCTGTTTTATCCAGTTCCGCGGGTTTGGGCATGGTGTTCGCGTATTGAAGGGGGATTACGACAACGAAAAAGACGCCGGAGAGATCACCCATTTTCAGGCGCTGTCGGCTGCACTGTCAGCTACTATCGGAACGGGCAATATTGTGGGTGTTGCCGCTGCGATACTCATTGGCGGACCGGGCGCCGCATTTTGGATGTGGGTGACCGCGCTGGTTGGAATGGCCACCAAGTTCACCTCGTGCACTTTGGCGGTGCATTACAGGAAAATCGACGAGACCGGTGAAGTGCACGGTGGGCCGATGCATTTTATCGAGCAGGGAATGGGGAAAAGATTCAAATGGCTCGCGATTCTTTTTGCGGTGTTCGCTGTCACCGCCAGCTTCGGTATCGGAAACATGTTCCAGATCAGCAACGTTGTGACCAGCGTGCGATCACTGATTCCAATGTCTGATCTCTCGGCCGTCGGTCATACCGAAACATTCCTAAAGGCCATTATCGGGATAGTTTTTGCTGTGGCGATTGGCGCAGTAATACTCGGCGGGATCAAGAGCATCGGGAAGTTCGCCTCGAAACTCGTACCCTTGATGTGCGCGTTTTATGTTGTTGTGGGCGTATACATTCTCATTAAAAATGCGGCGGGCATTCCGGCCGCGTTCAGCACGATTTTTTACCAGGCGTTCCATGTGCCCGAAGCGATTGGCGGCGGGCTGCTCGGTACGGTGATTCGCGCGGGTGTGTCGCGCGGTCTGTTCTCCAACGAAGCCGGGCTGGGGTCAGCGGCTATGGCGCATGGTGCAGCCAAGACCAAGGAGCCCGTGCGAGAGGGACTCGTTGCGATGTTGGGCCCGTTTATTGATACGATCATTATATGTTCGATCACCGCCCTGGTAATCGTAGTAACCGGCGCCCACGAGGTGTGCAGCGTTAAGGGAGAACTAACGGGCAGGGCGTTTGAGCTTGGTGTCGGTCATGCTGTGGGCGCCAAACTGGTGGCAGTGGGGATCGTATTCTTCTCGTTCTCGACATTGATCTCCTGGTCATACTATGGTGATCGGGCTGCGGACTATTTGTTCGGTAAGCGGGCCGTTGTGCCTTACAGACTTTGCTACCTGGTGGTTATTGTTATCGGATCGGTAACCAACTTAGAGACGATAATTAAATTCTGCGACGCGATGAACGGACTAATGGCGATCCCGAACCTGATAGCGATCCTATTCCTCTCCCCGGTAGTACTGAAATTGAGCAAAGATTATTTCAGCAGAATGAAACAGCAAAAGCAGGCATAAGGGCGACGGCTGTGGAGCGGCGGAGCAGTGGGGCACCTGGTGAGATTATGAATGCACCAGAAATTAGCGCACTGCCAGCGGTTGATGGAATGGCGTGCCGCCAGTGGACAATAGACTTGACACGGTGGTGAGGGTTCGATAATAGTTGTTTGGTAACCTTAGATTTCGGTGTTCCATCGTATCGGCGGATAACATGAAGTCCGACAGCACTATTATGACAGCTCGTATTCTTGCTCTTGCGGCGATGTTCGCTGCGGTGCTTGGTGTACATGCGTTCCATGTTGTGGCGGATTGCTCAGGCCATGAATCCGATCTCGGTCGCAGCGATTTCAAGGCCGACAATCATGCAGAGTCGGGGACCTGCCATGACTGTGGCGACGATGACTCCACGTCGCGCATATCGTTGGACGGACGCGGCACGGAGGTGTCGGGCGAATCGTGCCTTGTCTGCGATTTTCTAAAGACCCGTCCAGTCCAATCGTGTTCTGATACGGGTGATCTGCACCAGATGCAGAGTCCGTCATCGCGGCCAGTCGTTCGGTTGCATACTCCCATCTCCTCCCGACACGCTCTACCCGGTCTTTCGCGGGCCCCTCCTGTATCCTGTCCAATACATATCGCTTAAGACCGGCGGGACCTTTGTGTCCTGTCCGGCTTGTTGCGCTCGACCTTGATTTGAATTGTCGGATCGTCGCGCGCTGTCTGCAACCGTAGGAAAGGATGCAAAATGTTAAAACGAATTATTCTCCCGTGCGCCCCTGTGCTGATGGTGTTGTGGGCGATACCGGTTTTTGGCCAGGACAAGCCTGCACCGGTTGGGAATGTCCAGAGTGTGAGGCAGGAGCTTCAGGAACTCCGCGCCATGCTCAAGGCCCAAGCCGAGGCACACAAAGCCGAAATCAACCGTCTAAACAGTAAGATCGAGCAACTTCAGGAATCTCGCCTTGTCGGCGACGGGGAGTCCTCCGGTGAAGACCAGCTTGCCGGTGTGTTGGACAAAATGCTCGATGACGCCGGGACCAGGGAGCAACCCGGAGGTTGGTTCAATCTGGGGCGGACGATCCAGAGCTTCAATCCCGAGATCAGCATTATCGGCGACTTCGTCGGACACTATGACAGTCGCGAAGGCGGCGAACTGGACGACCAGTGGCTGTTCCGCGAATTGGAGATTGGGATTTCGGGCAGTGTTGATGCACACTCGCGGGCCGATATTTTTCTCGGGATTCACAAGGCCCATGAACATGAGGAGGGGCACGAGGCCCGGGAGCCGGGGCATTTGGCCCACGGATCACACTACGAGATCCACGTCGAGGAAGCCTATCTGACGCTATTGGATATGCCCTGGGACTTGCAGGCCAAGGTTGGAAAGTTTCGGGCGAAATTTGGGCAGGCCAACACCAGGCACCTGCATGCTCTTCCGTGGGTGGAGTATCCCCTGGTTGTGCGGGATTACTTCGGGCCTGAAGGCCTTGCTGGCGAGGGCGTCTCGGTGAGCTGGTTGGTTCCGAACCCGTGGGACAAGTATATTGAACTGACCTACGAGAGCCTTCATAACGACGATGGGAACATGTTCGCCGGTCACGAGGCCGACGACTTTGTCCACCTGGCGCATCTAAAAACATTTCACGATCTCGACGCCGATTCAACGCTGGAGGTCGGCTTCAGCGCCGCAACTGCACCTAACGATCACGGGCATGGCGGGCGGAGGACGTGGATGGAAGGGGTCGACCTGACCTACAAGTGGCGCCATCCGAGGAAAGGATTGTACAAGGCTTTGGCGTGGAGGACCGAAGTGATTGCCGCCCAGAAGGAATTGGCCGACCGACAGGAGAACACCATAGGACTGTATACCGCTGCTGATTACCAGTTTGCACGCCAGTGGGCTGTCGGCGGTCGATACGATTTCTCGCAGTGGCCCGAGGCCGCGAATTTGCACGAGAACGCCTGGTCGGCTTACCTGACCTTTTTGCAGAGCGAGTTTTGTTCCTGGCGGCTGGGATATCAGTACAGCCGTCGCAACTTCGAAGTGGGCGGAAGCCCTGACGACCACCAGGTGTTCTTGCAGTTGATTTTCGGGCTTGGCCCGCATCGCGCGCATAAGTACTGATAACGCATAATCAGAGTTCAAGGAGTTTTGAAATGAAATACGTAATGATACGACGAACGATACTTGTGATGTTGCTTGTTGTGGCGATAAGGGACGTTTCTGCGGCGCCTAAAACCGAGAAGCTGCGGATCGTTACAACCACCACGGACCTGAAATCGATCGCCCAGGCTATTGGTGGGGAGAAGGTGGCCGTTTCGAGTATCGCCACTGGATACGAGAACCCCCACTACGTCCAGGCCAAACCAAGTTTCATGATGCTGGCCCGCAAGGCGGACCTGTGGATTCGCGTCGGGCTCGAGTTGGAAATCGGGTACGAAGAACTGATTATTGACGGGTCACGCAACAGGGCTATCCGTATAGGAAAGCCCGGGCATCTTGACGCATCGGAGAAGGTGCTCCGCTTGGAAGTGCCAAAGACCAAAGTCACGCGAGAACTCGGAGATGTTCATCCCCAGGGCAATCCGCACTATTGGCTTGATCCGCTGAACGCCCGGATTGTGGCTGGGTCGATCACCAAGCGTCTGGCGAAACTGTCGCCGGAGAACGCCAAGGCATTCGAGAAGAACCTGACAGCGTTTCAGAAGGCCCTCGATGAGCGGATGTTCGGGGTGAAGTTGGTCGAGAAAATCGGTGGTGGGAAGCTGTGGGCGATGGAGCTCAAAGGCACGTTGGACGAGTATTTGGCCGCTCGGAAGCTCACCGGGGAGTTAGGCGGATGGCTGGCTGTTATGCGTCCTCTGAAGGGAAGTAAGATCATTACGCACCATCGGAGTTGGTCGTACTTCGTTAACCGGTTCGGGCTGATCGTGGCGGCGGAACTCGAACCAAAACCCGGCGTGCCGCCAAGCGGCGCGCACTTGCTGAAGGTTATGAAACTCGCCAAGGCCCGGAGCGTCGGCGTGATCCTTATGGAACCAGCGTACAGCCGCAAGGCTGCCGACCTCGTCGCCCGTAAGACCGGTGCTGCTGTTGTGGTTTGTGCGATATCCGTAAACGGGCAGAAAGAAGCTGCCGACTATCTGACTTTGATTGACATGATCATTAATCGTGTAAGCAAGGCGGCTGGGAAATGACTGCAAGAACACCGAATAGCGAGGCGATAATTACCTGCCGAAACGTCTCTATAGCCTACGGCCGACAGGAGGTGATCCACAACGCTTCGCTTGATATCCCACGTGGTGCGTTTATGCCTTTTGTCGGTCCAAACGGCGCGGGCAAGACAACGCTGCTTCGCGCGATTCTCGGGCTGATTCGACCTAGACGCGGTGAGATCGTCACGCCATTTGGGACCGTGCGGCCGGGATATGTGCCCCAGCACGGGACGATTGATCCACTTTACCCGGTATCGTTGCGACAGATCATAGCGATGGGGCTCTATCCGCAGTTGGGGTGGTGGCGTCGCGCAGCGAAGAAACTCAAACGAAGCGTTCAGGAGGCGTTGGATGCATTTGGTTTGGGCGATCATGCCGATAAGACCTTCTCGGAGCTTTCGGGAGGGATGAAGCAGAAAGCCATGCTCGCCAGGGCGTTCGTCAGCCGAGCCGAGGTCTTCATCATGGACGAACCGACCTCACAACTTGATGAGAAATCTGAAAAGGAGGTCTTCGCCCATCTGCTGAGGCTCAGCCGGGATGAAGGCAAGACCGTTCTGATGGCTGTTCACGGAATGCACGAAGTGCTGGAACTACCGCCGCAGGTTTGTCTGGTTGAACATGGGCGAGTTCGCTTGGCTGAAACATCCGATGTGTTCGCAATGGCGAAAGGAGGGCGGTGATCATGTGGGAGAACATGCGGGCAATATTTGAAATGTTTCCTGAAGCAGTCATAGCAGGCGCCGCGATCGGTTCGGTCTGCGCAATGTTGGGCGTATTTGTGATTCTCAAGCGCGTGGTGTTTATCGGGATTGCGCTGTCGGAAGTCGCTGCCTGCGGGATAGCTGCCGCCATCATGTGTCACATTCATCCGTTTCTGGGCGCTACGACCTTGACGCTGGCGACTGTGATAGTGTTGAGCTATCCGTTCGAGAACAACCGCCTTCCGCGCGATGCGGTTCTGGGGGTGGTTTTCGTTTTGGCGTCGGCTGCCAGCATCCTGATAGTCGCTCACAGCGGTTTTGGGCTGCAGGACGTCAAAGCATTGTTGTACGGTGACCTGATCCTTGCTTCGGATGCGGATCTGAGTCTTATCCTTTGGATATTCATCCCGGTCGGCGTTTATCTGTTGACGTTTCTTCGCCCGACGCTTTACACGTTTCTGGACCGGGAGACCGCAAGAGTTCTTGGCCTGCGCGTGGTGTTGTGGGAGTTGTTGTACTTTTTCGCGTTGGGCCTGGCGGTTTCGGCCGCTTCGAAAGTCGCCGGCTCGCTGCTTGTGTTTTGCTATCTGGTCGTCGCGCCGTCAACGGCGCTTTTGCTGAGTCGAAAGCTCTGGCTGGTTATGATAATCTCGACGATAGCGGCTGTCGCGGCGACCATGGGCGGACTGTACGTATCATTCAGCCGCGACCTGCCCACTAACCAGACCATCGCCGCGACCGCCTGTGTCGTCTTGGGCGGGGCGGTTGCGATCAGCGCGATCCGCCGGGGCCTATGGTTTGTTTTGCACGTGGCGCAAAAAAGATGACAGCGGTGCGGCTGCGGTTATAATGCCAACAGGAAATTCTCCAAAGCCTTCGAGAAGGAATTCGGCTGCACAGGCTGCCGCAAACTCTCCAGTCTGGATCTGACTACAGTCGAAAAACGCAAGAAGCTTATGGCTTCGGTCAAGGCCCAGCGATGCTCTAAACTGGTCGCTTTCGGAGCCAAGACGCTTGCTGAGTCTCTTCAGGAGATCGCAAAGAGTACGCCTAAGGAACTGACGACGCTTTTGGGGCTGCTATTCGGTGTGCCGGACTTTCAAGCCAATTTATTTTTGTGCCTCATATAACGTCAAAGCCAGCGATTTGTTCGGAGTTTCTATTTCCAGAATTGCCACCACTTTTTCGGTGCTTGTTGTTCCCCGGGACTTTCCGGGGCCGCTTCGAACGCCCTGATCTCCTCCTCGACTCCCTGGAGGTAGACTACGTATTTCGCGATGCTCTCGTATTTTTCCGCTATTTGGTTGAGTTGATCGGGATTGAAACGTCGCTCGTGAGCAGCCAAATGCACTCGCTCTTCGTTCCCGTGTAAGTCTACGAAGTAGTAGTTGCCGCAACCGTCAAATCCAATAATGAACAGACTATTTGGCCACGGGACATCGAAACCCCCCCCCTGTTTTTCATCCCTTTGTTCTCTTCTATGATTTCTCTCGGATGATTGCATAGCCCGTAATTCTCCGAGTCTCCACCAGGAAGGGGGTAGTCCAGCATCCTCAGAAGGCAGGAAGCGTTATCGAGAGCTCATTTTCGATGAGCAGGATATCTTCTTCAGTCATTTTTACTCCGAACTACTTAATCACCGGTGCGGTTGGGCCCGGGTGTTTAGTATCCTTTTGGAGTTATTTCACCGGCCAACTGTGCCGATGCATCCGTTCTTTATAGTCCAATATACTTTTCATAGAGTTTCGCATTTTCACAACAAGAGGGAAATAGAAGACTTACAGGCCGCGCAAGATTTTTTCACAGTGCATAATTGCTGTGTGCGATCTTGAATATCTTTTTTGATTAATCCCCATCCGCGGATATAATACTACCGTTCTAGTCCGCTGCAAATCGTGATCGGCAGGACTACTAATAACTGAGTCGCGGACATTTCGTCCCTCTTGGCTGGATGCCTGTGTGGCGAACAACTGGCCAGGTCTCCGCGGGTGCCCGTTTCCGCGTCTGATCGGGAAAACTGACCCGATGAATAAGACAATTCATACAATATGTGTTGCCGCGGGGAACTCGTCAGCCAGGACTATCTGGAGAATCTGCGCCCACTGGATCCGAACCGATAAGGAGCAGGGTTATGTGTAATAATCACCGCCTGGTCGTTGTTGTTGCTTGCCTCGTGACGCTGCTGGGTGTTTGCCCGGTTGCGTCAGCGTTGGATATTCAGATCATCGTTGATCGGGCTGGCAGCTACAGACCGTCTTACGACCCCAATCTTAACGAGTTGGAGCGGGTCCTCAATGCCGCCGCACAGCACTGGGAGGATCTCATACCGGACACTCATACGATGACGTTCACGGTTCGCTACGGTAACTACGACGGTCTGGCCAGCACTGCCTGGACGGCCCGGTCAGGAGATCGCGTAACGGCTGCGGACTGTACGTTCGCGGGCCTCCAGCCCGATTGGTACTTTGACCCTAACACGGATAATCACAGCGAATACGACATGATCAACTATCTCTACCGCGACTTGCCTGCGGGCGACAAGAGCAACTGGTTCTCCGGTAGCGTCCCTGACGAGTTGGAGGTCGGATACGTGGGCCTGGCGCCAGCGGGCTCGCCAGCCCGCGACAAGTATGACGTGTATGCCGTTGCCTTGCATGAGATAGGTCACAATCTGGGACTTCCCGCCCCGTTGAACGGGGATGTAGCTCCACAGTTGCTCGACAATGAATACGACTTCAACTCGTCGCTGGTCAACGGAAACACGATGGCGGCGACAACTTATGAAAACGCCGCCCACCTCAAGGACCTAAAGGCCCTTATGCAACCGTGGACCGGCCCGGGCGAACGCAAATTGCCCTCGGCCACCGACCTGTTTGCGATGGAATCACTTGCCGGCTGGACCCAGATCGATCTGAAGCGTAAGTACTTCATCGGCGCGTCGAGTTGGACAAATACCTCAAACTGGGCGGGCAACCGTCTGCCCGACTCGGGCGATACGGTCTACCTGCTCGACGGTGGACCGGTATACATGTATGCCTCTGATTACATAGCCAACCTCATCGTCTCAGACGGTAGCGATCTTTACACCGGCGACGAGTATCTCCGCGTGTACAACACCACCAGCATCACCTACACCGCCGGGCTATTCGGAACGGGCATTGACGTGGGCAATGGCAGCACCTTCATTACCGACGATCTTGAGGTCAACGGAGGCTACTTCGACGCGGGCACCGGTAGCACCGTGACCGTCTACGAAAACCTCACCCTGGGCAGCAACGATGGAGACACAGGCCTACTCCGCGGCAACAGCACCATCACGATCCACGGCCAGCTTATCAACAACGGCATCATCAAGCCCGGTAGCGGCGAGGTTCTGGTCCTGGCCGATCCGTCACCGACGAGCTCCTGCTTCGATCTTGACGGGGGCACCGGTAACGGCGAAGTCGACGCCAGCATCGGCCGCATAATGTTCCAGGGCAAACTTACCGACGCCTTCGACGGTACAATGAGCATCGGCGATGGCCAGGAGATCAACTTCAACAACCCGGTAACGCTTAATCCCGGTAGTACATTGAACTTCGATGGCACCAGCGACACCGCGACGCTGGCGGGCACGACGTTCCTGATAAACAGCAGCGACATCAACGTGATCGGTGCGGCCCGCATCAACGGAGGTGTCACTTTCGGACCGAACGCGTCGGCTACGATCTCTTCCGGTGGTCTGCTCGAACTGAATAACGATACGACGTACAACGGCGGGGTCTTCAGCGGAGCCGGTGAACTCCAGCAGGACGGCGACGCAACTTTCGCCGGTAACACGACTATTTCCGTAGACATGTTCGACTGGGACGGGGTCACCATCTCGTCGACAACGATAAATCCCGGAATCACGCTGACGATTAATTCAGATCAGATCGACGGCGGCACGGACGGCTACGACGGTATCGTCACGGTCAACAGCGGCGTCCTGTCGGTCAACACATCCGGCCCGTGGCGGCTCGACAGCGGAGCGACTCTCAATCTGCACAAAACCACCACGGCCAGGCCTGAGGTTCGCGGATCGGCGACCATGGAAGTCCACGGAACGATCGACGTGATGACTGAAGGCGAGATTGACTGCAACTCCGTTATTCACTCCGAAGCCCAGATTAACGTTCCACCCGGCGCGACGCTCTACTGGGAGGATCCTGTGCTGTTTGCAGGCGGCACCCACACATCCCCGGGCAACTGGGTTATCAATGACGACGTGACAATTACCGCCAGCACGACACTCAACGTCACCTCGCTCGATCTGGACGGACACGGGAGCGAACTCGGAGACCTGACGGTTTCTTCCGGAGTTGCCCTGATCATCAACGCTAACCAAATCGAATCTATGCCCGCAGACGGTTTCGACGGTACCCTGACACTTAACAGCGGCACGGCGGCTGTGAATGTACCGGGCGAATTCCGCATCGACAACAAGCTGGTGTTAAACGATACTGGCGGGGGCAAGCCAACCTTGAACGGATCGCCGATCGAGATGTGTGGCGATATTGAGGTAACCGGCACGGGACGCATTAACCCTGACGTACAGTTCACCAGCAGCGCGTCGGTCCAGGTCGCTGCAGCCAGCGACAAGCTGGAACTGATCGGAGATGTCGAATACAGGGGCGGATCGTACACCGGTGCAGGGACACTGTTCCATGGCGGAGATGTGAACGTAACCGCCAGCACCACCATCGATGTGGGAACCTTTGACTGGGACGGTGGCGGCGGAACTCCCCAGACCACCATAGGCAGTGGGGACACGCTGACCATAAACGCCTCTCAGATCGAAACATCCCCTACCGCCGACGGATACGACGGTGCGATTATTCTCAACAGCGGCACGCTGGCGGTCAACACGTCAGGCCCGTGGCGTTTGGACGGTTCGCTGCTACTCAACGATACCGGCACCACTTACCCGGAGGTCACCGGCTCGCAGATGCGCGTGTTCGGAACGCTCACCGTGGCCAACAAGTGCAATATTACCGCAGCGATAGTGATCGAGCCAGGCAGCAGCGTCAGCATCCCGGACTATAACGACGCGCTGAACCTCACTGGCCCAACAACCTTCCGCGGCGGTTCGATCACCGGTTTCGGCACGCTTAGGCAGATGGCGCCGGCAACGGTCACAGCCGACACCACCATAGATGTGGCGTTATACAACTGGGACGGCTTCGCCGGCATGGCTGGCGACTGCACGGTCCAGTCCGGCGTGACCTTTACGATTAATTCCGACAAGATAGAGGAATCTCCGACATTTGACGGATACAGCGCGGTACTGACGCTCAACAGCGGCATCGTCGAGGTCAACACAGACGATCCGTGGCGTCTGCTGGGCACAATGGACATGAACAACACCGGCGGCGGCACCCCCACCCTGCGAGGCGCGGGCGTGATAATATCGGGCAATGTCGCCACCCAGGGTCTCGCTCAAATCCTTTCGAACGTCTATTTCGACAACCCAAAAGTTACGCTGCCGTCAACCGGCGACATACTCATCCTTGACGGCAGCACAACCTACAACGGAGGTTCTTACACCGGATCGGGCAAACTCTACCAGTCTGGAAACGCCATCATCGAAGACGATACGACAATCGCAACAGGAACGTTCGACTGGGACGGTAACGCCGCTTCGGAAATCTCGGTCCAGCCGAACGTAACCTTCACCATAGACAGCAACGCCATCGACGGATCGGGCGGCGGATATATGGGCCAAACTAACGTGAATACGGGAGGCAAGCTGTCGGTGCAGTGTCCGTGGGCGTTGAACAGCAGCGGAGTAGTCATCCTCCATGCCGCCACGCTGACCGGCGGCGCTATCGACAACGGCGGCGAGATCAGCGGCAGCGGGAAGATCGACGTAACCGGCCTGACACACCGCGGGACGCTCATCGCCTCAAGCGGGCCGCTGACCATCCAGACTAACACCGGAGCGGTGTTCCGTTCGACCAGCACGACGACGCTGAACAGTGATATTAAGCTCGTCGGGTCCCTGATCGTCGAGCCCGGCGCTACAGTCAGCGGTACGGGCGATCTGATTGTCGCCGCCGGTTCGAACCTCAGCGGCGCTGCGGTTCTGGGTGTCGATCTGATTAACTACGGCCAGGTCGAACCGGGCAGTTCGGCTGGGCTCCTGACCGTCATGGGCGACTACACCCAAAATAGCAATGCGGCGCTGGAAATCGAGCTGGGCGGGACAACCCGGGGCTCCCAGTACGACGCGCTTATTGTCAGCCATACCGCCAGTTTTAACGGTGACCTGGACGTGGTGCTCATCGGCGGCTTCATGCCGGTCAGTGGTAATAAATTCGACATTCTGGATTGGGGCGCCCGGGTCGGTCAGTTCGATCCGGTAAGCTTGCCTGTCCTTAGCGCCGGTTTGGGCTGGGACGCTTCGAAACTGTATACACTCGGGCAGATTGCTGTGATAACGGTAGTATCGATAGACGGCGACACCGACGGAGACCGAGACGTGGACGGAGACGACTACGCCAACCTGCTGGCCCAGTTCGGCGGCGCACCTGGAGAAGAGAGCGCCGATTTCAACGACGACCACATCGTCAACCTGGCGGACTTCGTCATAATGCGGCGTAACTTCGGTAATGCCTCTGCACCAACTCCCGAATCACAGAGCGAGACACCAGAACCCGCCGCGCTGGTAATGTTGGCGTTGGGCGGTATGGCGTTGGTTCGGCGGAGGAAAAATAAGGCGAACCAAAGAAACAGGGCGGCCCGATGAACAGGCCGCCCAGTGGTGCGTTCTTGTCAGTGTTAGTTATTTTGTGCGTTATGCACGCTTGCGACGTCGTCGGACGAGTCCTAACAGGCCCAGAGCGGTGAGGCTGAGGGTGGTCGGTTCGGGGACCTCGACAACCTGAATACCAAAGAGTCCGCTGTTGTTGCTGCCTTTGGTTACCGCCAGCGTTTGGCTCACGCCGGACAGATTAGCGAAGATCGCATAATTCGTGGTCGGGTATGTACCGGCCGTGTCGGTCGTCTGATTGTAGGCGAAATTGCCATTTCCCTGGGTCTTGAAGTAATACGTGGTGGCGCCATCGCCGATTGTCCCTGTACGCCCGCCGCCGTCGGAACCGAAGTACACGTAAATGTCGTAAGCTGTGTAGGGTATTTGCGATAGAGCAACTGTGGCCGTCCCACCAGTGTTATCGAGATAGTCCTTCTGCAGGATCAGGTCGCCTGTCGTATTGCCGGCGTTGGTGTTATAGTTTGTATCGAAGCCTGCGGCAGCATAGTCGAGCGTTGTTGATGCTCCGGATGAGTCCATGAGATCCGTACCGCTCGGGTTGGAGATATCGTTCGTCGCCGAATCATTCCAGTTAGCGACGCTGACCACACCAGCGGAAGTAGTCGTGCCGATCACACCACCGTTCGGCGCGAAATTCAGGCTGATAGTGTCGGCGCTTGCCATATTGGCCGCCAGTAAAATCCCAATCGTCAACAAACAGGCGAGTTGTTTTGATGCTCTCATCGTAGCACTCCTCAAGAAAATGTAACTGTTCTGGCGACGCCTCCGCAATGCGATAGCTTCGCCTCCTCTATAGCTCTGCCGACAATACTCATCGACTGTAAAATATGCTATCACGCTCAGGTGGTTTTGACAAGAGAAAAACTGGGGTATTTGTGTGTAGACGCCGCCCTTTATGCAGTGCACTATGATGTCTTCCGGGCTAAAAGCTGATAGTTCTATTAGTTATATGCATCGGTTATAATATTCCACATTCCAGATGCACCGAACCCTAGCGTAGGCCGCTGAATTTTACGCATCTATTATGACGCGTTAAACGGCGCAAGTAGCGAGCCCAGAATGTGTTGAAGCCAAAATCAGCTTAACTGGCGGCCGGCTTGCGGGGATGCCCGAATTCGCATGTTTACAGGCTCGGGGGTTGTATACTTCCGCCCAGCGGCCAGCGGGCTGGTCAACGGTCATCCATCGTGATGTCTCTTGTGCTTAACTCATGTATTTACAGCATGTTCCGTATCTGGGTCGCCGGTGCTGCTCATGGTTTGGATAAGTGGTACTACTTATCTGTGTTCAGGTTTACACGTCCAGATTGTTAACCTTTTGTAAACATGTCGACAGAGGTAAGCTTGGTCGCGACGCCCGGCGGCGGGGCGTTGGATTTGGTTTCGACTTCCGCTGGGGGGCTCACTGCCTTGGGGCGGTTTTGGGTGATCGGGCTCGCAATTCCTTTCGTAGTAGCGTGCCTGAGCGGCTTGGGTCTTTTGGTGACCAATTGTCTTTGTGATTTGCTTGGGGGTGGTCTGGCCGATTGTCTGGGTGCGGGTTTGTGCGCTGAAAAATGAACTTGCGTCTCCTTTATTCTTGTAGCTTTTTGATTGACTGTAGAGGCCGGGCGTCTATAATCACGGGTTACTGTACTAAATAATTATTCGTTTTTGTTTGTTTACCTGGGAGTTGCCCAGTGACGCTTTGTGTAAATAAGGTCCAAACCAGTGCATCGGTGTAGGGCCCAGTTTGCTCGGCAAACCGGATGTTCCGCGAGGCCCGCGGGACCACCGGGGTAGGCCAGACCAGCGCGTGGAAACACGGGCTGGTAATATTGAATAGGCGCCAGGCGCCTGTTTGTGTGGTCGTGTCGAATGACAGAGTGGGCAATTAAAAGACCCACTTTTTTTGTGGCCGTAGACAACTTGGTAATTTGGCCCCGCGACGACGTATTTGCGGGGAAGTAAGAAAGGCTTCACGATGAATCAGGAATTGATTCGATTAGTAGACGGACTGGCCCGTGATCGCAACATCAATCGCGACGTGATCCTGGACGATCTGGAAGCGGCGATGCTGTCGGCGATTCGCAAAGCCAATCCGGAGTCCGGTGATGACGGGATTGAGGTTGTTATCAATCGTCAGACCGGTGATATCAAAGCGACGGTCGATGGTGTGGAGATGTCTGTCCGCGCCCTGGGCCGCATAGCCGCACAGACGGCTAAGCAGGTGATTATCCAGCGTATTCGTGATGCCGAACGGGGAAGCATATATGAAGAATACCTCGAAATGCGCGGCCAGATCGTTACTGGTAAGGCGGTTCGATGGGAAGGCGGGTCTCTGGTGGTGGAACTCGGACGAGTCGAGGCGCTCATGCCCCGCTCCGAGCAGATTCCCGGTGAGACCCACCGCGTAGACGAACGCCTCAGGGCGATGGTGCTCGACGTTAAGGAGCATCCCAGCCAGGTCAAAATCATTCTCTCCAGGACCCATCCGGACTTCATTCGATCGCTGTTTGACCTTGAAGTGCCCGAAGTGGCTGAAGGCATTATCGAAGTTAAAGCCCTGGCGCGAGAGGCCGGTTACCGCACGAAAGTCGCGGTGAATTCTCTGGACGCCAAAGTCGACGCCGTGGGCGCCTGCGTTGGAGTCAGGGGCAGCCGCATCAAAAATATCGTCGAAGAACTCGGCGGAGAGAAAATCGATATCGTTCGCTGGAACGAATCGTCCAAGACATTGATCGCCAATTCGCTGCGGCCCGCCGAAGTCTCCGAGATCGCCCTGTGCTTTGAATTGGGACGCGCGACGGTTGTTGTGAATGAAGATCAGCTGTCGCTGGCCATTGGAAAACGCGGTCAGAATGTTCGCCTTGGCGCCCGTTTGACCGGGTGGGATATCGATATCCTGACACCTGGCGAGTTCAATAACGGCCTGGACGTGCTGGAAAAAGCATTGCGTAAGATCGATGGTATCAACACCAGCGTGGTCGATCAGGTGATCGCCATGGGCATGGTTAATGTCCTTGACGTTGAGGAAGTTGGCGCCGAGGCCCTTATCAACAGTGAGCAGGGGCTGGGGCTTGAGGCAGCAGTTGCCCAGAGTATTGTTATCGCCTGTGCTGAAGAGGCCCGACGTGTCGCGGCCGAGAAGGAACAGGCGAAAAAAGACGCCGCAGCCGGCGCTGATGCGAAGAAAAAACCAAAATCTGAAGCTGCGGAGCCTGTAGAGCCCGCCGCTGCGGAAGTTGCTGAAGTTGCCGAAGAAACGCCTGCTGCAGATGTTGCGGTGGAAGAATCTGTTGCCGAAGTTGCTGAAGAAGCACCGGCGCCGGATGTTTGCGAAGAACCGACCGCCGCGGTGGAAGATGATTCCACTACTGACGGTGCGGAGTCCGCCGTGTCGGACGAGACTGACGATAAAAACGAGTAGTTGATAGACCTAAACAGCAGATTTCCGAACGCGGACGGTGTTCGACCGAACCCGCCGGGAGAAGCTGCACGGAGTTGTAATTGGCAAAGCGGATATTTGAACTGGCCAAGGAACTCGGCGTTACCAGTAAGATAGTGCTGGAAAAATGCCGTGCCGAGGGCATCGAGATCAAGAACCATATGTCTACGGTCAAAGCCGGTCTGGCGGCGACTATTGGAGAGTGGTTCAGCGAGATTGGCGATGGCGGAAGCGCCGTTGAGACCACAGAACATGTGGACCTTGACGCTGCGCACAAAGAGGCTGAGAAGAAGAGGAAGCGTAAGAAGACCTCTGAGCCCGAAGCCCCGGTCGCCGTGGAGCCCGAGAAGAGCGAAACCGAACCGGTTGAAGAGCAGAGTCCGGATGAAGCTCCGGATGATACTGTGGTCGAAGCGGTTAGCGAACCTGTGGAAGCTGTCGAAACCCCCGCAGTTGAGGAAGTTGTTCAAGAGGCACCGGTTGAAACCGTTGAAACCGTTGAAACTGTTGAGCCTGTTGAGCCCGCTGAACCCTCAACCGCTGATACCGCTCCTGTGGCGGAGGCTCCGGTCGAGCCCGTAGCCGAGGTGCCCGAAGAAGCGCCCGTCGCTGAGGAAAAGGCGCCCGAACCGGAGAAAGTCGAGGAGCCCAAAGAGCCCGAACCCCCGAAAATCATGCCGATGGGCCCGCGAGTTGTGCCCAAACCGGCCGTCATGAAGGGCCCGCGAGTTGTTCGCGTGGAAGCCCCGGATATTATTCCTACACATCGTCCGCGAAGACGCCCGATGTCCAGGCCTGCGGCTGGGTCCGGTCCGGTCACACCGGCGGCGCCCAAAAGATTCAAAGTCAACACGCCCGAAGGCGGTGGTTCTGACAGCAGGCGCGGAGCCGGTTCGGGACGCAGGAGCCCGAGAAGGCGAGGCGGAGAAGGCGACGCCAAGAAGGGCGCAGGGACGCCGGTGCGAAGGCGCAAACAGGAAATTCGTCAGCAGGACTTGCAGGAACGCACGGCGAGGTTGGCGGCTGCTGTTGGCGGTGGTATGCGAAGGCACCGGGCGGCGGTTGGCGGGAAAAAGGGCGGATATTCGGCTGCCGGTTCGTCGATCAGGATCGGGCTGGTGGATATTGACGAGCCTCTGACGCTGAAGAACGTTTCGGCGGTTACTGGAATCCGATCAAACGTACTGATCAAAAAATTGATGGAAACCGGCGTTCTGATGACGGTCAATCAGATTGTCGAGTTTGACGTTATTCAGACGATAATGGCCGATTTTGACATCGAACTGGTGCTGAAACGCGCCAAAACGGCTGAAGAGGTGCTCGCCGATGAAATCGCCGAACGCGAGAAGGGCGAGCTCACCTCGCGAGCACCGGTTGTCACCTTCCTTGGTCATGTTGATCACGGTAAAACCTCGCTGTTGGACTACATACGCAAGGCTGGCGTGGCCTCTGGCGAAGCTGGTGGAATTACGCAGCACATAGGCGCATATCGTTTTGATCAAGGCGATCAGCACGTAGTGTTCCTTGACACTCCCGGCCACGAAGCGTTTACCGCGATGAGGGCGCGCGGCGCCAATATGACTGACGTTGTGGTGCTCGTCGTTGCCGCTGACGATGGTGTCATGCCCCAGACGATCGAAGCGATCAGTCACGCCAAGGCCGCCGAAGTACCCATTATCGTAGCACTCAATAAATGCGAAATAGCCAACGCCAACGTTAATCGTGCGATGGGCCAGCTCGCTGAGCACGGACTCAACCCGCGAGAGTGGGGCGGTGATACGGAAGTTATTCAGACCGACGCACTTAGCGGTACGGGCATGGACACGCTCGTCGAGACGCTTAGTATCGAAGCTGAGCTGCTTGAACTCAAAGCTGAAGCTGACATTCCGGCAAGCGGTTATGTAGTCGAATCGCAGATGCGTCCGGGACTTGGACCGGTTGCTACTTTGCTCGTGCTGGACGGAACGCTGAAGGTTGGCGATGTCGTCCTGGGCGGTCAGAGCTACGGCCGCGTACGCCAGATAACCGATTCGAACGGTAAGCCGATTACCGAAGCTGGTCCGGCGACTCCCGTGGAGATTTCCGGTCTCAGTGAGGTATGCAGAGCTGGTGATAAGTTCTTCGTAGCTCCGACAATAGAGCAGGCCAGATCGGCAGCTGCCGACCGTGAACAACGCGCCCGAGTGGCTGCTTTGGGTTCCGGTCAGCAGGCGACGCTTGAGGGTCTGTTCAACCAGATCCAGGCCGATCAGGTAAGCGAAGTGAAACTGATCGTAAAAGCCGACGTTCAAGGCTCGATCGAAGCACTCGTCGGATCGCTTGAAAAGATGGCGACCGAGGAAGTTAAAGCCAATATCCTGCACTCTGCGGTTGGTGGTATAACCACCAGCGACGTTACGTTGGCTGAGGCGTCGAAGGCGTCGATTATCGGGTTTAATGTAGTCGCCGACAGCGCCGCTCGGCAGCTTGCCGATCAGAAGGGCGTCGAGATCCGCGTTTACCGTATTATCTACGAGATAATCGACGACGTGAAAGCCTACATGGAAAAGGGGCTCGCCCCGGAGATTTCCGAGCAAACCGTCGGTCGGGCCGAAATACGCCAGACGTTCAAAGTTTCACGCATCGGAACCATCGCAGGTTGCATCGTTCTCGATGGAATGGCCAGTCGCACCGCGAAAGTTCGCATTACTCGCAACAGCGTAGTTATAGAAGACGAACGCACGCTCGATAGTCTCAAGCGTTTCAAAGACGACGCCAAGGACGTTCGCGCTGGAATGGAATGCGGTTTGAAAGTCGCCGGATACGATGATATCAAGGAAGGCGATATCCTGGAATTCTACAGACGGGTGGAAACCGCACGAACACTGGGTTGATCGCGCGTTGGCGCCGAGAATCGAGAATCGATAGTTAACTTATAGTCAACAGGGCGCCGCAACGGCGGGTCTTGTTAATTTTGGAATGATCCTATGACACGCAGAACACAGCGCGTCGGAAGCCTTGTGCGTGAAGCGCTCGGAAGACTGCTGCTTTCCGATCTGTCCGATCCCAGGATAGATCCGGCGAGAACTTCGGTCGTTCGGGTCGAGGTGCCCGAAGATCTCATGACCGCTAAGGTCTTCGTCTCCGTACTTGGTGACGAGACCTTGCAGCGCAAAACGCTTCGAGCGCTGAAACACGCCACAGGACACATACAGGAACTGCTGGGAAGGCGACTTTCGCTTAAACATACCCCCAGGCTTACGTTCGAATTCGATAAAAACTTCCAGAGCACACTCGAAATCTATCGGATAATCGAGGATGCCATGCAGGAAATAAGGGACAAAGAACCCTCCGAGCCGCAAGACGAATCGGGCGAATCAGACGAACCGATCGAACCGATCGAACCGGCTGAACCCGCTGATTCACAATAGGATGCACAGGCCCATGAAAAACGTTAAAGCATACGAAAAGAAAACCAAGAAACTGTTGGGGGCGTTTGGGAAAAAAGGCCCGCAGGAATTAAAGGATATGGATCAGGCGATCCCTATTCTTATCGAGTCGATTCTGTTGGAAAATTCTACGGAGACCAAGGCGAAAAAAGCCCTCGCAGCCATCGACGCGGAGTATCTGGATTTTAACGATCTGCGAGTTTCACCGGCAAAGGAAATTCACAATTGCATCGGCGTGGACTATCCGCAGTCACGCGCCAAATCGCATATGCTGGCCGATGTGCTGCGAGCTATATTCTACAAGACATCGAAAGTGTCGCTCGAGTACATCATCGAAATGCCAAAACGCGAACGCCCCAGGCATCTGGCGGAACTGGGACTCAGCAGCTTTGCCGTCTCGATGATAATGCTCAGAGTGTTCGGAGGCAGGGCGGTGCCTGTTGATCAGGACCTGGCGTACTGCCTTGAAATGGACCAGGGCGTTCATCCGGGAACCACTCTGGAGCAGGTCGCAAAATTTGTAGAGAAGCTGGCCTCGTCAGCCGACTGTTACGGGGCCTATCTGGCCTCCAGGAAGTATATCGCAAAATCAGCGAAGGCCCTGGCCAAGTGGAAGAAGGCCAGACAGGCTGAAATAGACAAGCTGGAGGCTATTGAACAGGCCAAAGCGGAGGCAGCAGCCAAGGCGAAGGCGGAAAAAGAAGCCAAAGCTAAAGCACGAGCCGAAGCCAAAGCCGCCAAAGAAAAAGAACGAGCGAGAGAACAAGCCAAAGCTGAACGTAAAAAAGCTCGAGACGCAAAGAAAGCTGCTGAAAACAAGGTGAAGAAAGCAGCTGAAAAAGCAGCTGAAAAAGCAGCGAAAAAGTCCGGTAAAAAGGCTGTGAAGAAGACCGCAAAGAAGGCGGTAAAGAAGACCGCTAAAAAAGCGACCTCCAAGCCGGTGAAGAAGGCTGCGAAGAAAGCGACAAAGAAAGTTGTTAAAAAGGCTGTGAAGAAGCCGGCGAAAAAGGCCACTAAGAAAACCGTCAAGAAGGTAGCCAAGAAGCCCGCTAAGAAAACTGCCAAGAAAACAGCTAAGAAAACAGCTAAGAAAACCGTTAAGAAGACACGCGGTAAAAAGAAATAACACCCCGCGGTTTGCTCCCGATCTTCATCGGGTGATCTCGCGATGAAAGTGCATTGAGATGGTAAATAAGACATCGGACGATAAACTGGTCCTCGGTATTCCCAAGGGATCGCTTCAGAATAGTACGCTGGACCTGTTTGACCGGGCCGGTTACCAGATAGCCGCTTCGTCGCGTAGTCTTGCGCCTCCGATTGACGATCCGATGATGTCGGTTATGATGTTCCGCGCACAGGAAATGGCCCGTTATATCGAGGACGGCGTGATCGACGTCGGTCTTACGGGTTACGACTGGATCCGCGAAAACAACTCCGATGTTGTGGAGATATGCGAACTGGTTTACGCCAAGCAGCAGCAAAAGCCCGTACAGTGGGTTCTTGCGGTGCCCGAAGAGTCCGAAATTCACAAACCAGAGGACCTCGAAGGCGGAATTATCGCCACCGAGTTAGTGAACGTCACCCGCCAGTACTTCGAAGACAGGGGCGTTAATCTGAAAGTCGAGTTCAGTTGGGGCGCCACAGAAGTCAAAGCCAGAATGCTCGACGGTATAGTCGACGTCACGGAAACCGGTTCATCGATTCGGGCGAACAAGTTGCGCGTTATCGACACGCTGCTGGAGTCGACCACTCGGTTTATCGCAAACAAAGAGGCGATGAAGATAGACTGGAAACGTCGAAAGATCGAAGATATCGCTCTGTTGCTGCAAGGCGCCATCGAAGCGAAGGCGAAAGTCGGGCTGAAAATGAACGTCCCGTCTTCGTTGCTTAACGAGATAGTGCGCCTGCTGCCCTCTGAGCAGTCGCCGACAGTGTCGTCGCTGGCCGATGAAAACTGGGTCGCCGTAGAAGTGATACTCGCAGAAAGTGTCGAACGGGAGCTGGTCCCGCAACTTAAACGGGCCGGAGCGACCGGAATAATCACCTACCCGCTCAATAAGGTTATACATTGAAGTGATGCAATACCGTCTTAGAGTGCTGATGATCGCCCTGGTTGCCGTACTGCTCCTGGAGTGCCACAGGCCCGGGGCGATAGTGGTCTCGGCCCGTGCAGCCGAGACTCCGACCGGGCAACCGGTTCCGGCGAACGCCCGCATCACTTTGGAAAAACTCAAGCCCGCGGTTTCCAAACCGACCGCTGCGGCTGACAACGGTGTGCCCCGTCGAGCACAAAAGGCGGTTGATAAAGCCAAAACGCTGATATCCGACGGGAAATATGCAATGGCGGTTCCGCTGCTTGTCGAACGGGCCCTCGGATTTGCGCCAAACAGCGCCGAAGTTCACAGCTTGCTCGCACAGGCCTACATGCAAATGCCCGACGCCGGAAAGGCGCTGACGCACATGAAAAAAGCCGTCGAACTCGACGGTGACAGCGTTATAGCGCAGGTGAAACTCGCACAACTCTTGCTCGCTCAAAAACAGAACGATAAGGCGATAATCGCATTGCGAACCGCTCTGGTCTGTTCGCAAAGCAGCCCGGAGAATCCGGTGACCGGTGAGGCGTTGCTGCGCTTGGGAAAACTGCTCGATCAGAGCGGATATTGGCGGGCGTCGCTCGATTGCTTCGAGACCCTCAGCGATAATATCGATAAGCACGCGAGGAAATACGCATCGCGCCCCGTGTTGCGGAATATGGTGTTGCGGCCTCAGAGGCTGCTGACGCGTCGCGGTGAGCTGCTGGTCAAACTCAAACAGCACGAAAAGGCGGCGCCGCTGCTGAAGCGGGCGTTTGCTCGCGATCGAACTAACGCGGTTCTGGCAGGGCTTATTGTTGATTCACTGTCGGCTGCGAAGAAATTCAAAGAGACCGAAAAGTTCCTCGTTGAACTTACCGCTCAACCGTCGCTACAGGCCAAGCTGCCCGAACTGGCGGCGACCACTGCGATGGCTCTGGGCGACAAGACCGCTCCCATGCGAATATGGAAGGCGTGCGGTTCATCCAAATGGGACTGCGGTAAGCTGGCGGTGTCGCTGGCCCAGGCGGCGAAAAAACTCGGGGCTCCTGAAGAGGGTTTAGCGATTCTGCAAGGCGCTCTGGACATCAGACCTGGAGACGTTGCGGTAACGAAATTCCTGGTGGCGATGTACTCGGCCCAGGGTAAGGGCGAAAAAGTGTTCGAGTCGCTGGTGAAGCTGCTTATTGCAGAACCGGCGAGGGACGACGCCGTAGGCGGGCAACTCGACGCTTTGATCAAGGCGGGAGTTGCAAAGGATTTCGCCAAGAAGTTCGCGCCGAAAATTACCTCCGCACCGAAAAAACAACAGGCTGCATTGCACTATCTGACCGCTCGCCTGGCGAGTGTTCAGGGCGATAAGGCCCTGGCGCTGACGCAATACGCCCAGGCGGTGAAGATCGATCCGGCGTTCCTGCCGACTTACGCGCATCTGGCTGAAATATACGATAAGAACAAGCAGAAGGATAAACTCATCGCACTGATGAAGAATCTCGACAGCTTGCCTGGCGGACAGGACTCGTTTGCACTTTATTACGCCAAGGGCAAAGTCCAGATTGCCATGGGCGACGCCATCGGCGCCCAGAAAACGCTGCAGGCTGCACGCCGAATCGATCCCCGGAATATTTCCGCGATTGAGGCGTTGGGCGACGCGTTATTCCTGAGCGGGCGATCCGAGGCGACCGCCGCCTATCGCCTGGTGCTTAAGTTGGCGCCCGAGCGGACTGGGATCAACAAGAAACTCTTCGACGCATACATGGCCAGGCGATCGTTCTCCGACGCCGAAAAAGTCGCTCGCGCCATGTTGGCTGAGGCTCCGAAAGATCGCGACACCAAGATAATGCTGGCCAGAGTGCTTGTTGCTACAGGCGCCCATGACGAGGCGTCCAAGCTGCTGGACGAACTGAAGGCTCGCACCAGTAATGATCGCGTTTTAATGCTCCTGGCGATCCGAGTGGACCTTGCCGGATATAAATCAGTAATGTTCAAAAAGGACTTCGACAAGGCCGTTGCCTCGCTGGAGAAGTTCACCACCGCGAACAGTTCTGATCGGGAAGGCCTGATGCTGCTGGCGAGAATGTTCTCTGCGAACGGGCAATACCAGCGTGCGACAAAGCAGTGGGACAAGCTCCTCAAGCTTCGCAACGATAATATTGTGGGGCGGTTGCGAATCGAAACATTAATGAGCAGTGGACGATACGATCAGGCTGCGGCGGCGATACAAAAAATGCTTGTCAGCCTGCCTGGCGATTCGATGATGGGCGACAAGCTGTTCACATGTCTGAAAATGACAGATAAGAATGAAGATGCCGATAAGCTGCTTGCAAAGCGTCTGGCCCAGGCTACTGATGCGACTAAGGCTTTCACGCTGCGACTGAATCGCCTTAACTTCCTGCAGGAAGCGAAGATGTACGATCAGATGCAGTCGTTTATGGATGATTGGATTCTCGTAGATTCAGACCGGGCTGTACCGCTGAAAAACCTGAAAATGGAGATGTTTCTCCTGGCTGAGCAGTATCCCAAAGCCGTTGAATATGCGAAAAAAGTGTTGGCCAGGACGCCGACAAACCACGAGATCAAGCTGGGCATGGTTAAGGCGATGACCAAAGCCAAGTCGTTTGACAAGGCTCACAAGCTGCTGGATAAGTGGATAGACGATGCTCGCAAAAATCCGGTGCAGAACAACGGAGCGGTGTTCAATCCGTTCGATATGGTCAAGAGCACAGAGGCTAAAATTGATGACTATCAGGGGCGTAAAGCTGCAATTTATGCGGCTGCGGGCCAGTTGGACCAAGCCACCGCTTATGTGGATGGATGCCTGAAGAAAAAACCTACAGGTCTGATGGTTCGCAGCGGTTTGATAGTCGCGCTCGGTGAGGCAAAGAAGCACGATTTGGCCCTCTCGCAGCTTGATAAGTGGATCAAGGCGTTGAGTGCTACCGCCACCACGCTACCGACCGGAGGCGCCCCTTCACCGAACGCTCTGGCGCTGAAATGGAGCAAGGAAAGCTCACTTCGCGTTATGCTGATGAAGAAGGACTATGCAGCGGTGGTCAAGCGGGCTGGTAAATACCTCGCAGGCGATGCGAAAAACATCGACCTGTTGCTTTTGCGGTCTTCGGCGTACAATGAGTTGAAACAGGCCGATAAGGCGCTGATCGATATACGTGCGATTTACAAACTCGCCCCTGATAAAGCGTTGTACTGCAACAATCTGGGATATCAACTGGCGGACATGGGTATTGAACTGCCCGAGGCTGAACGCCTTATCAGGCGTGCGATCAGCGATACCGATCCGTCGAGCGTTAGCTATGTGGCTCCGTTGGATTCGCTGGGCTGGGTGCTGTACAAGCAGGGTAAGCTGCACGCCGCCGGGCGGGTGTTCCTGAGCGTTATCAGGCGAAGCCGCGAGCAGAAGTACCTGCACCCGATCCTATATGATCACGCCGCCGACGGGTTCTACCGACTCGGTTGGACCGACAAGGCGATTGAACTATGGACCAAAGCACTGAAAGTCGCCGCTGAAGACAAAACCGAAGCGCGTGAAGTGGCGAGCGTAAAAAACAAAACACCGCAGAAGATAAAAGACGCAAAGGCGGGAAAACCTGTCCAGGTCGCACCGCTGGGCAAAGGAATTAAAATACAGGACAAGTGATCTTGCGATCACGGAAAACGGAGTCTGATTATGTCTGGACACTCAAAATGGTCAACGATTAAACGAGCCAAAGCCGCCACCGACGATAAACGCGGGCGTCTCTGGAGCAAAGTAGCAAGACGGATAATGATGGCCGCCAAAGACGGTGGTGGTGATCCGGATATGAACCTGACGCTTCGATACGCTATCGACGACGCAAAAGCGGCGAACATGCCCAAAGACAATATCGCCAAGGCGATTAAAAAGGGCACCGGTGAACTGGGCGGGCAGGACTACGTACAGGTTGTCTACGAAGGGTACGGACCGGCGGGGGTGGCGTTCATTGTTGACTGCCTCACCGATAACCGAAACCGAACCGCGCCGGAACTTCGCAAAATATTCGAACGCGGAAACGGGCAGCTCGGGTCGACAAACTGTGTGGCCTGGATGTTCGAGCAGAAAGGCTCGTTCCTGATCGCAGCCGACGCCACCGACGAAGACACGCTGATGGAAATAGCACTCGACGCCGGCGCCGACGACGTTATCGCCGACGAGAACGGGTTTGAAGTGGCGTGTGAGGCATCTGCGTTTTCCAGCGTCAAGCAGGCCCTTGCCGATAAGGAAATCCCCACGCTGTCGGGCGAAATCGCAATGGTTCCCTCGAACACTATTGTTGTCGACGATCCGGCGCTCGCCAAGAAGCTCCTGACGCTTATGGACGCCTTCGAGGATCACGACGACGTGCAGAAAGTCTTTGCGAACTTCGACATCCCCGAGGATGTCCTCGCCGCCGCGCAGGACGCCTGAGACGCGATTTCTTTAACGAATTAATGGTGGTGGTAAAAAAAAGTTTCCACCGCAAAACTCCGCTAACAGGCAATACGGGATCGTTATCGCACAGGCGATCATCGCCGATTCGATCACGTAATTGTACTGTGACTAGTGCAACATGCTGTCTGTGCGAAAGTTATGGACAGTTGATTTGGGATGATTGTCTTGGAGCCTGCCTGAGAGGCCTGCCCGCTTTAGACTTGTTTAGAGACGGTTATCCTGCGAGAATATTGTTATAGCGTTTGCGGAAATACCTCTGCAATACAATCACTGGAACATCGTTAAGCGAATTGAAGCATGGATACAGAGCAGTTTCGAGCTGTGATTGAATCTGCCAAGGCCGGAGAGGCCTCGGGCTTTGAAGAGCTCCAGGAACTCTATTCCCGGCGCCTTTACGGATATTTCTTCCGGGCTACGGCAAGTCATCACGATGCAGAGGATCTGCTCAGTGAATTGATGCTCCGATTAGTGCGAACGCTGCATAATTATGAACATCGCGGGCGTTTTGAACCGTGGTTGTTCAGAATAGCTGCTAATATGGTAAGGGACAGGATCCGACGCCGAAAGGCGCGTCCTACGCCGGTGAGTTTGTCAGCTCAAAGTGAAAGTGGGCAGACTCTCGGTGAACAGATGCCCGGGCGACCAGTAGACATTGACGGTGATATACTGGCCGGTGAACTGTCCGAATCGTTGCAGGGTTCGCTTGAAGAGTTGGACGTAACGACGCGTGAAATGATTCTGCTAAGATATTTTGGAGAGATGAGCTTCAAAGAATTAGCCGATATATTTGAATGTCCCATAGGGACAGTACTTGCAAGGGTCCATAGGGGACTCAAGGCCCTAAGAAAGATAATGAACCGAAAATGACTCAGTGGAACGACGAACAATTTGACAGGGTGGCCAGATGGTTGGATGGTGAGCAGATACAGCTCACCGACAGCGAGCGCGGACTCGCCGAAGATTTCCGAAACAACGACAGCGCATTTGGCGGGGCGATTGACACTCCGCTGCCTGCGAACGCTGATCAGCGTGCCCGACGACGGGTCGTTGCGGCGTTGCGGGGCGTGAAGGTGCGTAAACGCGTCAGGTTGGCGTTCATGTCGGGTGTTTCGGCTGCGGCGATGATCGTAATTTCGCTGGGACTTATTAACCTGATGACTACGGGATCGATCCTGGCCGACTATGATTCGTTGGCTTGGCTCTTCGGTGACACCGAGCAAAGCCAGGAGATATGGCAGATGCCCGAACAGGATCCGGAGTTGGTGCTTCTGGCCGGTGATTTGGCGGAAATCGAGACTGCGCTCTCGACGCCCGAGCCGATGCCCGTCCCGATCGACGAACCGATGGATGAAGAACACGATGGGGAAATCGAGGAACTGTGGCGCCAGTGGATTGAAGATCCCACCGGTGAATCCGAGACATTCCACCATATGACGTCCGGTGACTCTCGCGAGGCCTAAAATGGCAAAACATGTGACGATTCTATTGGCTGCAGCGATGTTTGTCTGCGTGCTGGTGTCGGTGTCTCAACAACGCCCTGTGACGGTCTCCTCTGTGGATGCAGCGGCGTCCAAGACCGCCGCCAAGCCTGCGCCAAAAGCCAAGCCTGCGCCAAAACCAAAGCCAAAACCCAAATCCAAACTGCCAAACCCAGCAGAAGAAAAAGAGTTGCTGGAGTTCCTCAAGAAAAGTCGACGCGAATTCTATGACGGTCTGATGGCGCAAAAGAAGACCAGCGATAAACGATATCGCGGAACGCTTCAGTTTGCATGGCAGTGGTACAAGCGGTATAAATCCCTCGATCTGTCCCTTCGCACTCAGGTCGATCGCGAACAGAAAGCGCGTATCGATATCGGAAAGGTGCTCGGTAAGATCAAGAAGGTCAAATCCGACAGCGACCGTAAGAAACTCGTCAGTGAACTCGGACGTCTTGTCGCAACGCAGTTTGACGCCCAAATGAAAATTAATCAGTACAAACTCGAGCAGGCGTCCCTTCAACTCAGCCGGTTACGCAAGGAACTGTCCAATCGTCACGCCCAGCGAAAAGAAATAATCGCCAAACGCGTGCAGGATTGGCTTAAGGCGACCACCACCAAGCCCAAGGCTGCCGATAAAAAGAAGTAATCCTCGGCGTCTTTGCCCGCTGATTCGACACAATGAAACAGTCAACAGTTTTTGCCAGTTCAACTATCGACACAATGCGCGCCGCCGGCGGTGTCTTGCAATTGCCTGGCGGGGATATCCGGCTTCCAGGTTCATTTGGATTTTGTCGTGGTGTGAATCGCGCTCTTGCGATGTTGGAAAAATCGTGTGACGCTGGCGGCTCTGATCCGTCGAGCCTGTTTCTGCTCGGTCAGATAATTCATAATCCCTGGGTTAACGATTACTTTTCCGGTCTTGGGGTTCGCATACTTGATTCCGATCAGGTCGATCGGCTCGAGGAGTTTATCACCCCGTCTGACCGTGCGGTTATTCCCGCATTCGGCGTGAAGGTGGATATTGAGCGTCGTCTCGCGCAGGTCGGTTGCGAGGTTATCGACACCACATGCGGTGACGTCAGACGTTTGTGGGTTTGGGCGTGCCGGGCGGCTAAAAACGGTTTTGCGGTGTTGATCTTCGGCCGGGCCGGGCACGACGAAACGGTAGTCACCAAATCAAGACTCGACGCGGCGGGCGGGAAATATCTCGTTGTCGGAGACCTTTCCGAAGCGGGCATATTCGCCGATATGATTTCCGGTGCGATACCGCCCGAAAAATTCACCGAATTCTTTCCGCCTGCGTGCACCAACGCCGAATCGATCGAACCGTTCCTGCAACTTGCCCAAGTCAGCCAGACCACTATGCTTTACAGTGACACGGTGGCCGTTCGCAAAATACTCGAAGACGCTTTCGTCGCTCGTTTCGCCGATCAGGTTTCGCCTGAGAAGCTGCTGTTTGAACCGACTGTCTGCCACGCCACCCAGGACCACCAGACCGCCGCGGCGACGCTCTGCTGCTCAGGATGCGATCTGGTGATGGTGGTGGGGGGGTTCGGGTCATCAAACACCAGGCATTTGTACGAATTGGCTCGCGGGTACGTGCCTGCGTTCTTTATCGAAAACGCCGAGGCGATCGTTTCGGACCGGCGGGTTATAGCGTTCGATCCGGGGCTTACCGAACCGGTGGCGCTGGACGATTGGCTTCCGACTGACCGCCCGCTTTCGGTCGGGGTGCTCGCTGGCGCGTCGAGCCCCGAAATTGTTGTTGGGCAAGTGATAGACAGACTCGCAGAGTTCCTGCTATAATTCGCGCCTATTCATTGTGTAACTTAAACGCTGGCCCGGCTGGCGACATCTAATGCCGTTTTTACTGATAGGAGATCGCAAAATGTTGAAACGAACCAGATTGTCTCTATCCGTTATCGTGTTGGCGATTCTTGTTTCCTCCGCTTTGGTCGCCGTCCAGGCCGCCGAGTGGACCATGTACCGCGGACCAGATCATACGGGTATCTCCAAGGAAACCGGATGGTTCGACGCCAGCGCCGGTATGACCGTGCTCTGGGAAAAGAAGATCGGTACGGGATACAGTTCGATCTCCATCGGCGGAGGACGTGCTTTTACGATGGGCCATGACTCCGGAAAGGATACGGTATTCTGCTTCGACGCCAAGACGGGCAAGGATGTCTGGAAGTTCTCGTATGCGGCCAAGCCGTCTGTGCCCAAGGAGTACATGGGCGGACACAAGGGCGGACCGTACGCCACCCCGACTATCGACGGCGACTGTGTGTACACGATGTCCAAGCATGGTGATATCTACTGCTTGTCGGCGGACAAGGGCGAGGTCAAGTGGAACAAGAAGATCAAGTCGAAGTACCCCAAGTGGGGTTTCTCCGGTTCACCGCTGGTTGTTGGCGATCTGGTTATCGTGAACGCTGGCGCCGCGGGAACTGCGTTTAACAAGACCACAGGCAAGATGGTCTGGTCCAGCGGAGCTTCGGTGCCCGGGTACTCAACACCGGTTCCAATCCAACGCGACGGGAAGCCGCACGTAATACTGTTCACCGCAAACACCGTTGCGATCGTAACGGCGGCTGAAGGCAAAAAAGTATGGTCGGCGCCCTGGAAAACCAAGTATGACGTGAACGCAGCGGACCCGATCGTATGCGGCGATAATATCTTTATTGCTTCGGGATATAATACCGGATGCTGCTTGCTGCCCATGGGCAAGAACAGCCCCGATCCGATCTGGCGCAACAAGAACATGAAGAACCACATGAGCGGAAGCGTATTGCTGGACGGATACCTGTACGGATTCGATGAGAAGCAACTCGCCTGCGTCGATATCAAAACGGGTAAGCAGAAGTGGACTGAAGGAAGCCTGGGGAAAGGTTCGCTCATGATGGCCGACGGTAAGCTGATTATCCTCTCGGAGAAGGGCAAGTTGGTTATCGCTCCGGCGTCGCCCGATGGGTACAAGGAACTGTCATCCGGCGTGATCCTCAAAGCCGGAACGCAATGCTGGACAATGCCCGCACTTTCCGACGGACTGATCTACGCCCGCAATTCAGCTGGCGATATGGTCTGCGCAAAAGCCACCAAGTAAAACAAATCCACCTGTCATGAAGGCGGTTTTATGATCCGTAGATATCTACAGCGGACAGTTTTTGTTGCGCTTGCGGCGCCGTTGACGCTGGGCGAAGCCGACCGAACGCCAGAGCGTTACAGACCGGCGAGTTCGCGTGAAAACGCCATGTACTCGCGTTCGAATCTTTCCAGGTCGTCGCAAATGTAATGTTCGAAGATCGGTGCGGCGATGGTTCGATTGTATGCACGCCCGCGCCGTTTGAGTTTTTTCAGCGCGTCTGCGGTTAGCCCCATCGCGTTGTGGATTTTCCCGTCTTGTGCGTCGGCGATCATTCGCTGCATGCCCGCGTTGTAGATAGGTTGGCTTCGGATGAACATCGCCAGCGACCAGACTTGCCCGTAGTAGGCGACGGCCTTTTCAATTCGCCCGGTTCCAACGGCGTCTCCGGCGTCCATCGGGAGTAGTTGGTCGATTGTTTTCCAGTGTGAGTTTACTATGGCGTTTCGCAGTGCGGTTATGCGGCCGGGGTTGTTTCCCGGGGTGAACCTGAGGGTTCCTTTATGCATTTGGTGCCCTTCGGCCAGTACGCAAATGCCTTCCTCGAACCACATCGGCAGCGATTGTGCAAGTCTGTGTGCGAAGAACTGGTGCAGTCCTTCGTGTGCGGCGACTGACAGTGTTCCTCGCGGTCCGATGTCCCACAGAACACATACTCCGTCGTAGCAGTATCCGCCCGCGCTGATAGAGAGCGCCGCTCCTGCGTGTTTACCGAGGCGATGTTGGGTAAGTGAGGCCCACTCTTTGCGCGTGGACATTATGTACATCGGCATGCGTTTGTTCTGCGGGCGGTCTGACAGGCCTGTCAGTGTGAGGTATCTGCTGTAGGATGCTTCCATAAGGCCCGGTAGATACTTAAGTAACGAGCGTTTTTTGACGGTTGTGTAGATTCGGTAGTGGTCTGTTATGAGCTGCTGCCCTTTGGCGTGGGGCGTGTTCCACGGGACGCTTTGGGCCTGGAGTGTGAGCTGATAGGTTTCCCCTGCGGGTTGGGGTTTGGGGTCTTCGCAGCCGGTCAAGGTCAGGCCCGCGATCATTAATAGCAATATTGTTCGGATATTCATTTCAGCATTGTACAGTAACGTTAATGGATTTGTGCGATCAATTCGCGGGATACTGGAAAAACAATGGCCTTTGACACTGGAAATGCGATAGCATATAGATTGTAATGATGTGGCAAATAATAGTCCGCAGCCGCTTTCACATTTTTGTTGAGATGAGGTTTCGGGCCGGGTGAAAAGACATATGGAGATCATGTTATGAAAACTTACGCGAAGATATTGATTGTTATTGTATGCTTGACGGCTGTGGTTCCCGCGGTTCAGGCCGAGGCGCCGTTGGCTGAGCGTTTACCGGCCGGTTCACTGGCTTATGTCGGATGGGCGGGGCGAAGCCTTCCCTTTGACGGTTCGAATCTCGGGCAGTTGCTCCAGGAGCCCGCACTGGGCAAGATGCTCGCCACGCTCAAGAAATCTATCGACGAGATCCCCGATAAGACCCCAGCCCATCTTTGGGAGATCGCCGGGGTCGCCTGGCAGCATCCGATGGCGTTTTCCCTGATGGACATTTCTCCAGGTCAGGGCGATATCCCGATGGTCTCCGCGGTTTTGCTGATGGACCTGGGCAAGGATAAGGCGGTGTTCGCAAAGAATCTCGACGCGGTGATAACCAACAGCGGTGTTCGATTTACTCCCGCCACGGTGGGCCAAACGAACTGCCGCGTACTCAAAACGCCTTTGGGGCCGTTAACGATCGGGTACAAGGGCAACATGTTCTTTCTTACCGTGGGCGAGCAGACCGCACAAAAATTGCTCGCGGTAAAAGCGGCATCGAGTTTGAAGGCCGATAAAGCCTTCATCGCGAGGCGCAAAGGCATAGCAGGCGATGACGAGCAGATGGCGTTCAGTATCGACCTGGCGAAACTTAGCCCGTTGATAACGAAGATGATGAACCTCGTCGATGGCGGCGCCAAAAACAACGGCGCCGGTGGGGGGAAGGTTACGAAGATTATTAACGCGTTGGGGCTGGGGAAAATCACCTCCGCTTCAGGGTCGACCCGAATTGTGGACAAGGGTTTGCACAGCAGGTCCAGGATAGTTACGCCTGCTCCGCATCGCGGTGTGTTGTCGTTGCTGGCAGGCGGCGCGCTTACCGACGCTGATCTCGCCGACGCCCCCGACGATGCGATTTTGCTTTGCGCTTCCAAACTGTCGGCCGCTGCTGTTTACGCTGAAATATTGTCCGTCGCCAGCAAGATCGAACCTGGAACTGAAAACACAATTCTCAAGGGCGTCGCCCAAGTCGAAAAGGAACTTGGCATATCGATTACCAAGGACATTCTCGCCAATCTGGGCGACACCTGGACGCTGACCAGCGCCTCGTCGCTGGGCGGGTTCGGTACTGGCACGGTCCTTAGCGTGTCGGTTAAGGACTCAGCCAAACTAAGCGCCGCGATAGGTAAGGTCGAAGCGGTCTTCCGCGAAAAGACGGGCGCCAATGACAGAACAGCACGCCGCTCCAGACGGGGCGGACCTCCGACTCTCGAGGTGATGAAGTCCGGGAAGGTGGAAGTTCATTACCTGCAGGGGCTCGGGCGAGACATGCCGATTGCTCCGGCATGGGCGATAAGTAAGGGGAAACTGTATTTCGCGATGTGGCCTCAGGTGGTCGTAGCGGCTGCGGAGAACGGAGCCAGGAAACCACTGATCCGCAACGCAGCCTTCTTGAAACTCCGCAGCAGCATATCGTCTAAACCGGCGACTCTGACTTACATCAACACACCTTCGATCGTGCGGAGTTTTTATAACTTTGCGCTTCTTGGTTGGACGGTGGGCTCCAAGGAGCTGGCTCGCGAGCTGAGGCTCGATACGTATCCGAAAGTTGATTGGCTTCCGACTCTCCCGAAAATTGAGAAGCACCTTTCGCCCGAGATATCAGCCGTTTCTGCCGACGCCACAGGCATCACGATAGAAAGCTACGGTTCGCTTCCGCTTGTCAGTAACTATATATCGTCTACGCTGACCACCGCGCCGATCACGGCCGCGATTCTTGTCCCCGCAGTTCAGCGTGCTCAGGTCCAGGCCAAGCGAGCCTCTTCCAAGGCGAATCTTAGAGGGATAGGGCAAGCCATAGCTATGTACCAGGCCGAAAACCGTAATGCTCCTCCCGGACTGGTGGTGCTGGTCGAGAGAGGGCTTATATGGTCCGGTGCGCTGGTGAGCCCGGTTTCGGGACGCAGAATGCCCACCGACAACAAGGGCCTGCCGATAGGTAAGAGCGATTATGTCTATATTGTTCACAAATCCCGCGCAGCCGGTAATCTGATCCGTTGCTACGAATTGCCCGCGAATTACGATAACAAGGGCACAAGCGCACTGATGGTGGACGGATCGGTTCGTTGGCTTGATATGGCCACATTCAAGGCAATGCTCGCCAAGAGCATCGCACAGTAACGTTCAGTTTTCAGTGATCGATAATAAGCAACGGCGTCCTGACAAAGTCAGGACGCCGTTGCTATTTACTGGCGTTACTGATAACGGATAACCGTCGATCACTGTTTTCTGTATGGGCTTTTGGGCTTCTTTTCTCTGCTGTCGCGGAAGCCTCTACCGCCTACTTTTACGGTGGTTGTGGCGGCGGCTTCTGCTGCTTCCTGTTCGGCGATGTGTTTGCGGATGATCGTCGCTTCGAGTATGCCGAACGCCGTGGAAGTCAGGAAGTATAGCGACAGCCCGCTGGGTGCGCTGTAGAAGAAGAAGACCATCATGATCGGCATCATGTACTTCATCATCTTCTGCTGGGTTTCCTGCTCGGGCGTTGAGGCGGTGGCCATCGCGGGGTTCAGCTTTGTTTGCATGAACATTGCCGCCCCCAGCAACAGCGGCAGCAGGTTCAGTGTTGATACATCCAGCACCGGTATGGTGAAGCCCAGTGGGAATAGTGCATCGGGTGCGGCAAGGTCTGTGATCCAGATGGGAAGCAGGCCCGTATGCCTAAGTTCGACCGCTGCGTTCAGGCCGGTCCATAGTGCGATCAGGATTGGCATTTGCAGCATCATCGGCAGGCAGCCGACCATGCCAGCCATTGGGTTTGCGCCCTGGGTCTTGTAGAGCAGCATCGTTTCCTTCTGAAGGGTCGCCCGATCGTTTGCGTACTTTTCCTTCAGTTTGGCGATGCTCGGTTGGAGTTTTTTCATCGCCTTTTGCGACTTGGCCATGGATACCTGGCCCTTTTTGCTCAGCGGGTGCAGGGCGATTCTGACCAGGATCACGAGTATGAAGATGGCGATACCGTAATTTCCGCCGGCTACGCTGGCGAAGATGTTCAGCAGCCACATCATTCCGAAAGTCAGCAGGTCGAAGGTGCAGAAGCATGACCTGAGATTGATAGCGCCCAGGTAGTTGAGCTTTTCGTACTGGGCTTTATAGAGCTTATCGTCAGCATCGCTGAACATGGCCCGTAATTTTGGTCCCGCGAAGAGATCAAATTCGAGTGTCTTCGTAGCTTTTGGCGCCAGTGTCCATGCGGGTATGTCTATGCCCGTGATGTGCGTCAGCGATTCGGTGGTTTCATTTTCGCCCTGGCAGTAGACTTCTGCGTTGTAGTTTGCAGCCTGGATTCTGTCAGCCACTTCCGGTTTGAGATAGAACAGCGAGACGAAGAATTTGTTTCCCTGTCCGACCCAGACGATCGGTCGTTCTTCTTTTTTACCGGCGGTTGTTCCGAGTACTTTTCGGACGCCTTTTTTTTCTTTCTCCAGCTTGGTCTTCAGTTCGACCTCTGGTGAGATTTCGTTCTCTTCGTCGAGTTGCCCCCAGACGGCGTAGCGTTCGTCTGATCGATGGGATTCCATCGGAACTCCGGTCGGGCCTTTCTGGTCGAGTCTCACGGTGAGTTTTTTGTCCGAGAGGTTTTCGGCCTGGAGCCTGATCGCGACGGTGTAATCGTTTTTCGTGACGGTGTATGTTTTGGTCAGTTTGATTACGACGGGGTTTGCTTTCGCATCGGCGAACGTGACTCCGCCGTAGACGGTGCATTGGAAGCTTATGCTTTGCGAGAGCCCGTCCTTTGCGGTTTTTGCGGCGCCCATCCGCCATCGATTCTTGATGTTAACTTTTGAAGCCGTTTCTTCGCCTTCGGCTTTAATGTACAGCTCGCTGGCCAGGGGCAGGTGTTGGGTGTTATCGTACTCCACGTGGTTCAGCAGGGTGTAGTGCCCGTCGCTCTGGCCTGGTTGGTTGATTTTCGCCATGTAGGCGTCTGGGTCCTTGTTGAATGCGTACTTATCGCCGACCGAGGTGAAGTAGTCAGACAATTTCAGCGTGCGCACCGATGCGTTGCGGTTCAGGACTTCCAGTTGGAACACGTATCCGGTTCGCGCGTCCAGTGAGCCGATGGTGGCTTTCTGTCCGCTGGTTGGGCTCTTGGATACGAACCACTTGAGTTTTTGGTTTGGCGCAGCGGAGGTTACCGTATCGGCCGGTTTGCTCGCGGTTGGTGCAGCAGGTTGTGTTGTAGCTTGTG
>JABGPF010000334.1 GCA_018645065.1 Phycisphaerales bacterium | reverse complement strand
CAGTTAGATCCTTGTCGGATTCGCCATGTGCAATAGACTTGCATCCCGCCACAAGCTCATTAATGGCATCTTGAATGTACTCTGAACATCCGAAATGGTCTCGATTGAGGATTCTCATTTCGTTGCAGACGTCCTCAACCATCTTCAACAGCTCAATCCGCTGTGGAGTGGGCAGCAGCGTCATTTTTTTAGTATGTGCTAAAATCTTGTCTTCAAGCTTAGCAGCTTGAAAAACGTGTTTTGATTGCGGAAAATCCAGATCGAGCATTGTTTGTCTCCAATAACAACTTGATAATCCTAACGATCGTGGCCGCAGGGGTTCAGTATACTTCTGGGTGATTTCACCGGCGACTGTGCCGATGGGCTCGCTTTGCATAGTCCAACATCCACCTTTATAGAGATTCACATTCACCGCAACAAGCGGAAACCGAAGGCCCACTAAACCGAAGGTTCTCTAAACCGAAGAACGTAAAACAAGCCAGAACTACTTCATATCATTATACAACAAGGACTTATAGGCTTTTTTCTTGCGTCAATAACCCCGTAAGCGAACAATAATGCAGCCGAAATCAATATAACTTCTTTCCATACAATAAGACAAAAACAGTCCCGCCCCCCCCCTTTTTTTTCCACTTGTTGCCCCCCCTGCCGACCGTTATCAGTCGTTATCCGTACCGTATCAGCCGTTCGCCGTAGCCGTTGCCGTATCTAAATCCGTGATATCAGTGCTATCCGTGGTGGGAAAAGCCGTTGTTGTTGCCCTTTTTTAATGGCACACGCGGATACCTGCGAAGCGGAATTTAAATTTGCGATCTGGCGCCCTAGTGCCGACCAGCTACCACGCTTACGGTTTCCATCACGCCTACGAAGTCGTGCTCGGCTTCTATGGTATCGCAATGGGCCGCAATATCTGAGATCGAAATGAAGCCCATAAGTGCTTGTGCTTCATCGACTACCGGCAAGCGCCGGATCCGGAAGCGACGCATCATCGATTCGATTTCCAGCAGGCTTGTGGCAGGAGAAACACTGTACGCCGGTTCGGACATCAGCTCATAGATCGGGGTGTCCATCGGGCGGCCTTCGGCGATCAGCTTGCAGCACAGATCGCGATCGGTAACAATCCCCTCCAGACGCCCCATGTGATCCAACACCGGGATGGCGCCTACGTTATGGTCGCGCATCATCGCCGCCACTTCCTGAGCGTCCGACGTTTCCGGGCACGCCCACACCTGATGCCTGGTCATTATATCACTTGCGTTCATGGTATATTCCTTTCAAACCAGCCGCCGCACCGACGCCTGGGGTAATAATTATAGCACCAAGGCGCCCCCTCGACCCCTCGTTTGCAACAGCAAAATTCATAGCGAATTTTCCCACACTCGCGAACACCTGTAAAGAGAGCACGAGAGTTAAAGCGAGCTATGGGATACGCAGATCATCCACCAAAACCTCAACCGCCACATACCGATCGGTATGTAACACCCGCACAGAACCACCCTGACCGGCGGGTTTACACATGTTCACACCCCTGCGAGGTGTGAACCTCCAATCCGAACCATTGGCGAGCCTATTGGCAATGACTCGGACCGGGGCACGTGCAACAATGTCTCCCTAACAGCTTTTATCACAATATGTTACAACAACCTCTTTTTCGTGCGACCCATGACCCGGAAAAGAAGCACCACTTTTACATGTCATAGGTTCACAACGTATATGTGTGAAGCAATTGTGAAGATGGCGGGCGCGGCGGCTTCGGAGATGAGTCCATTAGCGTTACCAACAGGGCCATGGCCAGGTTCATATGCGCAAGCCCCGCCCCCCACCACAACCAGGAAAACTTGCATTACACGCCGCGTTTGCTATCATGTCCGTTTTGGTGAACTTAAAGGAAAATAACTATGTCTAACGCAGATATCGGATTGATCGGATTGGCCGTCATGGGCCAGAACCTCGTGCTGAACATGAACGACAAAGGCTACTCAGTAGCCGTCTATAATCGTACAGTTAGCAAGGTCGACAACTTCAAAGCCGGAGAGGCCAAGGACCGCGACGGGATCATTGGCACACACTCGATCGAAGAGTTCGTCGGAGCCCTGAAACGCCCCCGCCGCTGCATGCTGCTGGTAAAAGCCGGCGCCGCAGTCGACGCCTTCATCGACCAGCTCATACCGCACCTCGAACCGGGCGATATCATTATCGATGGTGGTAACAGCAACTTCAATGACACCATCCGCCGCACCGAATACGTCGAGTCCAAAGGCCTGCTCTACGTGGGCACGGGCGTATCGGGCGGTGAAGAAGGCGCCCGCTTCGGCCCGAGCATTATGCCCGGCGGAAGCGATGCAGCCTGGCCTCACGTGAAGGACATCTTCCAGGCGACGTCGGCCAAAGCCGACACCGGCGAACCATGCTGCGACTGGGTCGGCCAGAACGGAGCCGGGCACTTCGTCAAGATGGTGCACAACGGTATCGAATACGGTGATATGCAGCTTATCTGCGAAGCCTACGCGATGATGAACCGTATCGGGATGACCGCCCAGGAAATGCACGAAGTGTTCGCAGAATGGAACGAAGGCGAACTCGACAGCTACCTGATCGAGATCACACGCGACATACTGGGCAAGACCGACGACGAGACCGGAAAGCCGATGATCGACCTGATCCTCGACACCGCCGGACAGAAAGGCACGGGCAAGTGGACTGGTATTACCGCTCTGGACCTGGGCCAACCGCTTACGCTTATCGGCGAGGCAGTGTTCGCACGATGCCTGTCTGCGATGAAGGACGAACGAGTCGCCGCCGCCGAGCAACTGCAAGGCCCGAGCGTCGAGTTCGATGGCGACAAGAAGGCGTTCGTCGACGACATCCGCAAGGCACTCTACGCCAGCAAGATCGTCTCGTACGCACAGGGTTATCAGTTGCTCGAAGCCGCAGCCGCTGAATACAACTGGGAGCTGAACTACGGCGGGATAGCACTGATGTGGCGTGGCGGGTGCATTATCCGCAGCCAGTTCCTGGGCAAGATCCGCGACGCGTTCAGCACGGACGAGCCAGCCAAGAACCTGCTGCTGGACCCGTACTTCAAGGAAGCTATCAGCGATGCGCAACCCGCATGGCGCCGCACGGTAATCAAGGCAGTCGAGCTCGGCGTGCCCGTACCGGCGTTCACTTCGGCCCTTGCGTACTTCGACGGATACCGCTCGGCCCGCCTGCCTGCCAACCTGCTGCAGGCACAGCGTGACTACTTCGGAGCACACACCTACGAACGCCTGGACAAGCCCCGCGGCGAGTTCTTCCACACCAACTGGACCGGTACCGGCGGCGACATCACCGCAAGCACCTACGACGCATAAGGCGCCCATGAGCAATTTATTCAATATTGAAGGTAAGTGCGTGGCCATCACAGGCGGCGCGGGCGTTTTGTGCGGTCAGATGGCAAAATCGCTCGCAGAAGCCGGAGCGGCTGTAGCGATACTCGACTACAACCTGAAAGGCGCTGCGGCAGTCTGCGATGAAATAACCCTCGCAGGCGGGAAAGCTGTGGCTGTCGAGTGCAACGTGCTCGACAAGGACAGCGTCGCAAACGCTGTTGACCAGACTATCGCACAGCTCGGGCGTATCGACGTGCTGATAAACGGAGCCGGCGGAAACAAGCGCGAAGCTACATGCGTACCGCCCGAGACGTTCTTCGACATGGACCCCGAAGCGGTGAAATGGGTGTTCGAACTGAACTGCCTCGGTACGATCATGCCCTCTCAGGCGGTTGGAAAACATCTGGCTGAGCGCGGGTGCGGGTCTATCATAAACGTCTCGTCGATGAGTGCGTTCACACCGCTGACGCGGATCGCGGCGTACTCGGCGGCGAAGGCTGCGGTCAGTAATTTCACGCAGTGGTTGGCGGTTAACCTCGCTCAGAACCACTCGACCGACATTCGCGTAAACGCGATCGCGCCGGGTTTTTTCCTGACCGAGCAGAACCGTTTCTTACTGACTAACGAAGACGGATCTCCCACCGAGCGAGGCCAGCAGATTATCGATCACACGCCTATGGGCCGCTACGGCCAGGCCGACGAACTGATCGGAACGCTGATCTGGTTGATCTCCGACGCGGCGAGATTCGTGACCGGAATCGTAGTGCCCGTCGACGGCGGGTTCGATGCGTTTTCCGGAGTTTAAGCACAAACATAAACTGAAAAAAATTGAAAAAATTGAAAGATAAGCAATGAGCGATCATGTAGAACAGTTGAAGGCACTGGCGAAAAACGCGGATTTCTTCATCGGAATCGATTCCGACGGATGCGCGTTCGACTCAATGGAAATCAAGCAGAAGGAATGCTTCACGCCGAACGTGATCGAGCATTGGGGCCTGCAACCGGTTGCTCGATACGCCCGCGAGGCCTGCGAGTTCGTGAACCTCTACAGTCGCCAGCGCGGGATTAACCGCTTCATCGCGCTGGTCAGCGATATCGACCTGATCGCCGATCGCCCTGAAGTTCAGCGTCGCGGATTCACCCCGCCGAATATCGATCCGCTACGGAAGTGGATCGCCGAAGAGACGCGTCTGGGCGACCCGACGCTGGAGAAAATCGTAGCTGAGACCGGCGACCCCCTGCTGACCCAGGCCCTTACCTGGTCCAAAGCGGTGAACGCAACGGTCGAGCGAATCTGCAAGAACGTGCCCCCGTTCGCTTTCGTCCGCGAGAGCATTGACAAGATCGGCGAGCGTGCCGATGTGGTCGTCGTATCGGCGACTCCGTTCGAAGCGCTCGATCGTGAGTGGAAGGAACATGACCTGGAGAAATACGTGGAGATGATCTGCGGCCAGGAGATGGGCAGCAAGACAGAGCATCTGAAATACGCCGCCTGCGGGAAGTACGACCAGGACAAAATCCTGATGATCGGCGACGCGCCCGGAGACATGAAAGCCGCCAAAGCCAACGGCGTGCTGTACTACGCGATCAACCCCGGACACGAAGAAGAAAGCTGGGCGCGATTCCATGACGAAGCGTTGGATAAGTTCTTCGCAGGCGAGTATGCGGGCGAATATGAAGATAAAGTAATCGAAGAATTCCTGAGTTACCTACCGGAGCAACCGCCCTGGAAAGCCAGTAATCAGTAACGACAACGGCGTGATCAGTTGTCAGTAACGACAAACAGCAACAGCAACGACAACGGCGAATGGCGACACCAAACAGGTCTTGCCGTTCGCCGTTTGTCTTTACTGATCACTGATCACTGATCACTGATTACTGATTACTGCCGTCTCTGACCTGACGTATTTTTTCTCTCAGGTAATTGCGCTCAGTCATTAGACCCGCTGCGTCCCAGGCCTTGCTCACATCTGCGACGATTTCAGCGTTGGCGGTTTTGAGTTGCTCCAACGCCTCGTGGTCGGGTGACCCGGGCGGTGCGACTAGCATTACGTCGTGTGAGTCGACCATCATCAGGAATATTTTGTTACCCGGCGGGCGGGTGAGTCGCAGCTTCATGTTCGGATAAAACGCATTTCCTAACCGCAGTGCGATCGATTTCACATCGTCTATACCGGCCTGGAGCGGGTCGGGTTCGCCTACGTCTTCGAGCAGCCAACGGGCCAGATCAGTATCGTCCGGCACGGTGAATTTTTCGGATATCAGATCGCTAACCCCGCCGGGATAAGCCCTTGCAAAATATACGCCAAGAGCCTCCCTGAGCGCATCGGCTCGAGGTAATCCGGTTGTGTTCTCACTGGCCATAAAACTCACGAGGCTCCAAAAAAGGGGCGTACTTTTAAAAATCCAACATTTCTTACGTCCAAAGCATCCTATACTGTTATAGTATAAACAAGGAGAAATTCCCGAGGCTGACAGTTTT
>JABGPF010000333.1 GCA_018645065.1 Phycisphaerales bacterium | reverse complement strand
CCTTCTTCTTTGCGACTTTTTTCTTCGGTGCGGCTTTTTTCGCGACCTTCTTCTTCGCTACTTTTTTCTTCGGTGCGGCTTTTTTCGCGACCTTCTTCTTCGCTACTTTTTTCTTCGGTGCAGCTTTTTTCGCGACCTTCTTCTTCGCTACTTTTTTCTTCGGTGCGGCTTTTTTAACGACTTTCTTCTTCGCTACTTTCTTCTTCGGCGCGGCTTTTTTAGCGACTTTCTTTTTCGCTACTTTCTTCTTCGCGGCCTTTTTCTTCGGTGCGGCTTTTTTCTTTGCTGCCATCGGTGTTCTCCTATCTAGTGTTTCACTTTGTGCTATTGCTCGCGACGCACGATGATTCACAACTGTTTTTTACAACGAAGTTTTGACTCGTGCAAGCAGTACTAAACATTTCGTCGACATTTTTTTATGATGACATTGAACAATTCTTTGGCGATTTTGATATGAGCTTTCGAACTTCGTCTATATTATTTTGCAGATGGGTCGGCTTGAGTCCAGTGTCGACGGAAGAAATCCATCGCAATATCGGGCCGTCGTTGGTGTCCGTAACCTTCGAGTATGCGAGTCTCAATTTTGAATCTTTGTTCGCGAAGATACTCGATCCCCGCTTGCGATTGACTTGTAATAGTGAGCGGATCTTGCGACCCGTAGTAGACCATAACGTTCGAGTTTCTTGCTTCGGGCGGATACCAACCGTGAACATTGTGCCTGCTGAAATTGCAGTTCTGTGCAACGATGGTGGAGAACACCGTAGGATGACGCAGGCCGACCCAGTACGTTGGGAACCCTCCACCGGAGAAACCGGTAATCATCATGTTCGCTCGATCAACGTTGTATCGGTACCCGAGCTGGCTGATGATGCTGAGGATCAATCGTTCGTCGGCGAGCATCGCGTTTATTGGCCCGTCGCCGAGCAGCCCGTCGGTTCCGACCAGTTCGGGCGCGACGATAATGCAGTTGTTTTCTTCACCGAGCTTCTTCCACATTTTTATGTGATGATCGGCTACGTCGAATGGGGGGGTTCCGTGGCAGCTTACTATCACAGGCATGGGCTTGGCCGAGTTGTAGGTGTCAGGTATGAACAAGTAGTATCCGCGATTAGTTACGGGATCTATTTCCCGCCGCTGCCATGCGCGGGTGTCCTGGGCCTGGGGGATATGGCATCCAACCAACAGAGTAAGGGCGAGCAGAGCGGTTATGGTAATCACTGTTCTTGTCATAGCAGTGTAATTGTATCCGCTACATCGTTACGGATCAAGAACCACCCGTGTGTTGCGTCAGGTGGGGGCTGAGCGGTTTGGATTTCGACACAGAGACTCAGGGGCTCAGAGAACGGCAAACGGCGGGAAAGATGTTACGGCAACGACAACGGCCAGCGACGAGAACACAGAGGACGACAACGACGAACGGTAACGGTGATGGTCAGTGTTCGCCGCTCATCGGTCATGCACATAAATAAAACATCCCCGCATGCGTCTGTCGACACATGCGGGGACGAGCAATTATTACTTCACCTGACTACGCGTAAAACCGGCCGAACGTTGTTGTTCGGATATTAAACCGCGTGAGTCCGGTTCTGACGGGCTAAACCATCAGGAACATGAAGAAGCAAGCGAACAGGCCGACAGTTTCTGCGATACCCATCGCGATAATGGTGAACGTAAACGGTTTACCATCCGCTTCGGACATAGCGCGAACGCCCGCTGCTCCGATAACGCCCTGCATCCATGCGCTGAACAGTTCGCCCAGTCCGCACGCCAGTCCGATGCTGAAGATGGCTCCGCCGTTTGCGGCCATATCGAAGCCCGCATCACCACCGTAGACTTTTCCTTGCAGCAGAGCGAGCATGAGCACGAAACCGTAGATCGTCTGCGACAGGGGCATGCCCGTCAGCGCGATGTACAGGAAGTTCATCTGCTTGCCTTCTCGAGCTTCTTTTGCCCAGGCGCCGGCGGCGGCTCTACCTGCAGCGCCAATGCCCAATGCGCTTCCGATAGCGCCCAAGCCCAGAGGCAGTGCAAATCCAATCTGACCAAGCCATGTCATGTCCATCTTAATACTCTCCTACGTCTACTGTTCGTGTCTTTGCAAACGGGGCGTAGGGATAACCGGCCCACTGAACGCCCGCGTTGCTCGAGAATTCCAACATATTTAATCGCACACCGTGCGCGAATACTGCGATAAGACCAAGAATGATATTTAGCGTGTGAGCCAATACCAGAATTATTGCCGCCGGGATCCACATGTACCATCCGCCCGAGGCGACATCCATCGCCAGATTATTGAACGCCAGGGCGATGTAGTAACTCGCCAGTCCGACGGCCATCAGGCGAATGTAGCTCATTGTATCTGAAAACGCGCTGATCATCGGCATGATGCTCGACGCCATGCCCAGGGCAACTGCTTTTGCGGGGTTCTTGCTCGGGAAGCTGAAGCAGACCACCAGCAGTGCTCCGACCGCCAGCATCGCGCCTGTTACGGACATCGACATCCAGAGTTCTTTCGGGAAGAACAGGAACCATACGATTCCCAGCATGCCCGTAAGGAACACCGCCCAGCCGAGTTCCGCCAGCGTGCGAACATCCTTGCCCAACGCCAACGCGGCACGCAAATGGGCAAGCACCAGGTGGATCGTTCCGAACACGAAACTGATCTTGATGATTATATTACGCGAAGCTTCGGCGTCGCTGCGCCATAAGAACCCGATTGTGGCCATTATTTGGCTGGCCGAACCGGAGACTTTATCCGGCGTGATACCGAAATAGTTACCGCTTATCATTCCCCATGCCAGCATCACCACGCCGAACACCAGCAGCAACTGGGCGGCTGGTGCGCCTGCCTTGAGTGAGATTTTCTTGTAGCTCAGGAGTCCGATGATCGTGAACAACAGTCCGTATCCCGCGTCGCCGATCAGCATCGCCGCGAAAATCGGAAGGGCGATCATGAAGAATGGCGACAGGTCCATTTCTTTATATCCCGGCGTGGTTCCGAGGATATCGAACAGTGCGTTTATCGGTTTGACCCATCGCGGGTAGCGAACCAGCGTCGGTGGGGTGTCGTCTTCTTCCGGATCGCTGGCCTGAACGGCGGTTTGCAGTCCGGCTGATTCCAGATCGTCCGAAAGCGTCTCGGTCTGCTCAGTCGGAATCCAACCCTGGATAGCAAACATATTATCGTTCGATATTCCGCTTCGCTCGGCGATGGTCATATCGGCATGGTCTTGCAACCCGCTTCGTGACTTGCGTATTTCGCCCAGGCAGTGGGCAAGCTGCGCCATCCTCGTTGCATCTTCGGCAAGAGCGGAGTCAATTTCGGCGGCTTCTGCTTTTAATGCGGGCCGATCACGGGCGGGCAGTTCAATTTCGCTTACGCCTTCAGGAAGTTCGGCCTCCGCGTCGCGATTGACAACAGAGACCATTGCTCGCCCGTCAGACAGCTCAGATACGGTCTGGATGCATCCGCAGGCGATCTTGGCGACATCTTCAGTCGCCGCGTCGAAGAACTCGATTGTCACTCCAGCGTTGCGGAGATCAGATAGTTGCTGGAGCGTTACGTCGCCCCAGGCTTCCATTTGGTCGTATTGTCGTTGCAGTGAGCTTAGGCGGCTGTTGCGTTCTGCTGAGCGGCGTTGGATTTCCAGAGTCTCTTCCGCCGCGTCGTCGGCGGTGAGTTCCGGTTTGGCGCCGACCGGTTCGATCTCACCGAGAATCTGGATCGCTCGATCGAGTGAGTCCAGTGCGGTGACGGTTTTTTCCGCCGCTACTGCCGCTGCGGGGTCAACGGGCGTCAGATGGACCGCGCCCAAGTCCGCCAGCTTATCAAGCAGAGCCTGCTTGTCGGCTGCACAACTGACGACATAGACTTTTGACATCTTGACAATCATTGTGTGCTGCTTTCGGCTGTTTCAGCTTCAATTTCGTTTGAATTGTATACGCATTTTCCGTCTTCGCTATTGCCTTCTTCGGAGAGTTTGCCCTTGGCGATTTTCGCTCGTCCGACTGCCGCTGTCATCTCGTCGCCCAGTGCGATTCTGATGATTCTGATAGCTTCCTGCGAGTTTGGTATCATCACCTTCTCGAACAGGTTGACGCGTTGTACAATTTTGGTCAGTTCTTTTTTGAGTATTCGATACTGCTGGTCGAACACGTCTACTTCGGCCTGGCGCCGGTTAACTTCCTGTAGGTCGGCCAGGGCCCGATCGACCCACGCCGGCGTCGAGAACAGGCTGTAGGACGGTGCGGGGAATTCTGTCCCTGCAAATACGGGTATCCTGACGCCCGCGACGTTCGCCCAGGTGGTGTCGACGTCTTTCGGCGTCGCCATTTCCTGTAGGTTTACGCCCGCGGTGTCTGCGAGGATCTCTCCGTAGGCTTCGAATTTTTTGCGCGCAACTGTTACCGCATCGCGTGCTTCCTTGCGCTGCTTGTTCACGTCGCGAATGGTCACCTGCAACTGCTGTTGCTTTAGCTTCAGCATGGGCAGGTATCGCTGGAAACGCTGCAGGGCGTCGCGATGCTTCTTCAGTTCGGGTCGAGTTAACTTAACTTTTTTTGCCAAGGTTTAATCCGCAATGGGTTTTATGCTTCGGCGATTTCTTTGGGCCAGTGTGCTTCGATGATCGAGTTACGAATACCGATTTCGTTCGGTTCGAAACATTCAGCCAGGATCTCCCAGCATCGATCAAGCGCTTCGGGCAGCGGGATGTTCACGCCAAGGTCCATGATCTTTTCTTCGAACATCGTACCGTACCGCAGGAGCTTCTGGTCCCACGAGGACATTTCGAAGCCCATGTCACGCTTTTCACGAGTCTCGCGGCATGTTGCGTAAAGCTGGATGCACGAGTCCATGATTGCGCGATGGTCGTCACGCGTATCACCGTTTACCTGCTGCTTGAGTCGCGAGAGCGATCCGAACGGTTCGATTCGCCCGTTACGCAGGTAGAACTGGCCTTCGGTAATATAGCCGGTGTTGTCCGGTACGGGGTGCGTTACGTCGTCACCGGGCATTGTCACGCACGCCAGGAGCGTCAGCGAACCGGCGCCGTCGAAGTCGACAGCCTTTTCGTATCGGCTGGCGAGTTGTGAGTACAGATCGCCCGGGTAACCGCGGTTCGAGGGGATCTGCTCCATGATGATCGCGATTTCCTTCAGTGCGTCGGAGAATGCGGTCATATCGCTTAGCAGAACCAGAACTCGCTTGCCCTGCAGGGCGAACTGTTCGCCGACAGCCAGGCACATATCGGGCACGAGGAGACATTCGACAACCGGGTCAGCGGCTGTGTGAACGAACATGATGGTTCTTCCCAACACTCCGCCTTCTTCGAATGTGCTTCTGAATTTCAGGTAATCGTCGTGACGCAGGCCCATCCCGCCGAGGATGATGATATCGGCGGAGGCTTGCAGCCCGACGCGTGCGAGCAGTTCGTTGTACGGTTCGCCCGCCACCGAGAAGATGGGCAGCTTCTGACTCTCGACCAGCGAGTTGAAAATGTCGATCATCGGGATACCCGTGTCGATCATTTCGTCAGGCATGCGTCGTTTGGCGGGGTTCACCGGTGCTCCGCCGATATCGACGGGGTCGGCTTCCACGGGGGGGCGTCCGTCGCGTGGTTCGCCCGAACCGTTGAAGATTCTTCCCATCAGATCGTCTGAGAAGGGCACCTGCATGGGCTTGCCCAGGAAACGGATCTTGTCGCCCGTCGATACGCCCTGGGTTCCGCCGAATACCTGCAGTGAGACCTGGTCTCCGCTGAGGCGGATGACTTGGGCCAGCGAGGTTCCGGCGCTTCCGGAAACTACCGCCAACTCGTCATATCCAACGCCATCGGCGGTCACGGTAATTACATT
>JABGPF010000332.1 GCA_018645065.1 Phycisphaerales bacterium | reverse complement strand
TAGACTGGATATCGCGTTGGCGGACCGTATCTACAAGCGCCGTCAAACCGGCCTCAACATCCTCCAACCTGCTCTTGCCCTTCCAGTGTCGCTTTGTCGGGAAGTTGACCACCATGCGGGGATTCTCAAGGCGCCCCAGATCGCATACGTGCATCTTACCGGGGCGTAGTTCCTTGCGGTCACAGACCCCCTTGTAAGCGTTAAAACATTCCGGGAAGGCCTTACGGAATTGTAGCGCAATGCCTCGCCCCATAACGCCTACGCAATTAACGGTGTTGACCAGGGCCTCGGCATCGGCCTTTAGAATGTCGCCTCGTGTAAGTTCAATCATTATTCTGCTCTCTAACTCAATAATACCATTCGGGCTCAACATTGACGAGGGATTTCCGAATGTCCGGGCCGATTGCCTCCTCGGCCTGGTCCTTTGCCCTCGCATCAATCACTCCGATGCGCTCGACGAGTTTCCACGGAAATAGCTCGTGGATCAGGAATTCCGCCTGCTTGCCTTCCCTGACCTCCGTACTCCGAAAATCAGCGGAAGCAACTGCCTGCCAGTCGATCTCGTTCAGATTCCCACGCTGGTTATAAAACTCAGCCACATAGGTTCCAGCGTTACGATCTGAGATCGCCCATAGTCGCCCGGTATCTTGAGCCCATTGAATTACCGCATAAAGGTCCGCCTGAAGATGGATGATCGGACGCTGCCCGCCACGATACGCCAGGTCAGGGTGATTGGCCCTGTAGAGAATATACAGCATGATCGATCGCGGACAAAAGTAGAAAGGAACATACTCACCGACGCGGGTGTCTGGATGGCAACTAACCTGGATATCCTCAAGTCGTCTGCGTTTTATGTCGGACATACCAATTACCGTACAGTCATGGTTCATCTCTAACATCCGCGCATCGGAAAGGATCTCACCGGTATTGACAATCGCAGGCAGATTGTCCAGATGCGTGATATGGTATATCTTCGGATTGGCCGGCGGGTTACTCATTATGTCAATCTCGCCCTATAGCGATCTGCAATATGTATGAGATTCAATCACCACCGCTCCTTCAACGCAACCCTATTCTGAATTCCCAGCCGGAAATTGAAAATACCGCACGCTGCGCGAGTACATTTCCGGATGCGGGAACAAGCTCTCAATCACCCCTCATGCTTCAATAATTCAGTATTGTGATCCTTGATCTTCAGGTTGTTACGATAACGGGCAATCCCAACGCCCTCGGCCGGGCATAACATTACGAAATCCGCCCGGCGTGAAGTCCATCGGACCGGGCGCCATACGCGTAAAATGTTGGGGCTGCCTTTATCTGCCGTAGTCTTTCTGGGGATTCTATCACTTATCGGAGGATTGTTGTGAGAGGATCTTGTTGATCGGTATCCACATCTTGCCGACCTCGTTGAGGACCTTGACGCTTGCGGGGTTGATATTCCCCTTCTTGTCCGGGCCGACGTTCAGGAGGAGGTTCTTCTTGCGGCCGTTGGCGGTGATGATGTGGTGTATGACGTTTGCTGCGTCTCGTGTCGGACCGCCCGAGCAGAACCACTTGCGTTCCAGGCCCCAGCAGGTCTCGCCCGCGACGTACTTGTACTCCTTCTGACGCTCGCGAAAATGCCGCAACTCCGTCACCGGCAGGTCCAGATAGGGAGTTCCCTTCTTGCCCCAGTCCCACCAGTTGCCGCTAGCGATAATGTTCGGGCCCAGGCTGCGGATGAACTTCGTCGCCTCCTCGGCCGGCATGATGTCCGGGTCGAGAGCATCATTCCATATGTAGAACGCCTCGGGGTACTTTTTCACCAGCTCAGCCACCTGCTTCTTCTGGAACTCGATCTGCTCTTTCAGCGTGTGTTTCGCCGGGTCGCATTCCGGCGGCAGCACCTTGTACTTGCCCTTGTTCTTACCGTCGTTACCGGCGTCAAAGCCCGGGTGCCGCCAGCAGTAGTACAGGCCCACCTTCAGGCCGCGGCTGGTGAACGACTTGACGAACTGGGCCACCAGGTCCTGCTTGTAGGGACAGTCCGGATGCATGACGTCGTAGGTGGTGTATTTGCTGTCCCAGAGGCAGAATCCGCCCACGTGCTTGACTGTCAGTACGGCGTACTTCATGCCTGCTGCCTTGGCGGTGTCCGCCCACGCGTCGGTGTCGACCTTGCCGCCTGGATTGAACGTTGACGGATCGGGGTAGCCTGCCACCCACTGTTCGCCGGTGTACGTGGCCATGTTGTAGTGGATGAACATGCCGAACTTCAGCTTGACGAAATCCTCCTGCAGTTCCTTGATAGTCTTGCTGGTAGGGGGCTGTTTCTTACCGGCCGCGACAGGCTTCGCGGCCAGACAATAGGCGCCGAGCACCAATAGTGCGGCGCAGAGGGATAGTGTGATTCTTGCGTGGTTGTATTTCATGGCTCGACTCCTGTGTTGACTTCAGGCAGTATGATACCATACCCCGCCTGGGTTTACTCGCCCCAGACCGGATAATAAAGTACGGCGGTTTGTCGCGACGAAGTGATGCTGTCCCCCGAACTCTACTCGGGGCATTTACGCTCACATAATGTTTCGGATCGCCTGCGTTGATTATTTTCGCTTGAGTTTACCTGATTCCAACTGTTCGTCGGTCAGTACGGTCTCGACCACATCATCACGAATCTTTCGGTAAACCTCGCTTGAGCCCATTCTGGCCAGCGATTGCCCGAGGACTTCACGCTCCTTGGCGTTCTGTGCGTATCTGCCTGACAAATCCGCCTTTAGCCTAGCCAGCTTGGCGCATTTCTCGCGAATAAGGGCGAGCTGATTGTCAGTAAATTTGATCATTGCAAGCATTCGCATGGTGCTGGTGTAATAGAAATCGGCGACGCTGGCCTGACGAATCTCAGGGGTTACCAGCTTGGCGGTGTCGGCGGCGATTGTCTTGCAGGCGTCGCGAACCGCTGCTGAGTCATTGGCTTTATTGGCTTGGGTGAGTTCCGCCGCCGCATCATCGCAGCGTTTCTTCAGGTCGGCCTTGGCTGCTTCGGGCAGGACCTTCGCATAGTGGGGGGCAATAGCCCTGGTGCTGATATAGCTCGACAGCTTCGCGAGTTTCTGCTCCACCGTGAAGACATTGGACAGTTCGGCTTTGTGATCGAGCAACAGTTCGGCGCGAGATTTGGCGTATACGGCTTTGCGTTTTTCGATAGCGCCGATCTGCTTTCTCAGTACCGCGATTTCCTCGTTCATCGCCTTGATCTTCGGATTGCGGACCTTGTCGTGATCCATCAGGTCCTTGTACTGCAGGAGGAGTACTGCTTTGAGTTTGGGTATCTGATCTTTGGTGGGTTTGTAATGTCGATAGAGCCCGCCCAACTGTTTACGGACGGTCACTTTGGCTTTTTCGCTCCATTCGACAGGCGCGGGCGTTGTCGGCGCGGTCTGGGTAAGTGCGAAATTCGCGCAGAACGAACCAATTAGAACCAAAGCGATTGCAACGCGTTTCGTATTTGTCATCTTTTTCATACTCCTCGTTCGTAATCAGGCCCAAGACATCCTGGCGGAAGTTACCGGTCATTATGTTTGCTAAACGAGCCAAGAGCGAATCGATTGCATCGACCGATCAAGGCGTGCGGCGTTTACGGCCAAAGAAGCCCGACCCGAAAGGCCGTGAAAACAGAACAAAAAAACCAAAACCCGAAAAGCCTGAGAGTTGTGTATTGTGTCCCTTGATCTGATGCGTGAAGACTTTGACAGCGAACGTTACGGCCAGCGATGGCAAGTCGAGACGGTGTTCTCAATGATCAAGCGTAATCTGGGCAGCGCCTTGCACGGGCGCAGCTACTGGTCGCAGTGCCGAGAGCTGATGCTCCTAGCACTCACGCATAATATAACGATCATCTTGCATGTAGAGCTTTTCTACAGAGCAGTTATGACCCTTTTGTTTTCCCCCGATCCTTAGCCGTCGGATTGCTGATTTTTGCCCTTGACTGAGCTGGGATCGGATGTTATCTATATGTCTCTAATCGGCACAGGGATGGTCCCTGGGCCTCAACAAACGCCAGAACCGGACCGAACAGATGCTCCAGGTGGTGAACAGGGCTGAAGCGGAGTGCCAGGCGATCGTCGAAAGCTCCCCCCCCTTTGGCCAAACCCCTCATTCCCGGGCCACCCAGGCACGTACACGCGGAATCAAATTTCCTATTAATTCCTATAAGTGAGATTTAAGATGATGTGGCTACGCCGTACAATCGAGTTTTTAAAACTCAAAGCCGGACCGCGATCTTGCGAGGATTGCGGCAAATCATTCTCCTGCTCTCCAGCCACCGAGCGAATACTCGTATCTGCGATCACGTTGTGTATTGCTTGTGGCTTCCTCACTTTAGCAATTGGCCTTGCGCTTAGATTTGCGATTTCCCTTGGCACCGCTGTGTCTGGGTGCATAATGTCTGGATTGGCTGGGTTGCTACTCATGTTGCTACCGGTTTCTCAGTTCTTGACAAAGGACACTTATTCATACCAGTGCCCGGCCTGTTACAGCAACAAGACCATATCGACCAAACGAAAATATCAAGAACAAGATCAAGGAATTGAATTATGGCTCAAGGGGCTTGCTATAACTTTCGCTATTCTAGCCCCCTTGTTCTTTTGGAAATCGACAGATTACTTAATAACGATTGTTCGTATACGATCAGCAAGAACTGAGGGTAACATCTCCTATCTGGTGCAAGCACTCGAAGATGAGTCATGGATAGGATCGTTGGCTCGCCCTGATGCTGCTGTGGCTCTTGGGACGATTGGCGACGAAACCGCTGTTATCCCTTTGATGAAGGCAGCAATGCAAGATGATGTGCGAGACGAAGCGGTTGTTGCTTTGGGAAGTATCGGGGACAAACGCGCCGTAAAACTTCTAATTAGATTTACACGCGATGGTAATAACCATGCTGCCATAGCTCTTATAAAGATCGAGGGTTGCCAGGCGTTTTCACACATACCTGCCGAATGCTACTTCTATGGCGCAGGAGCTGAATTGGCAGCGATGATGATCAAAGTGGACCGAGAAATCGCTATTGAGGCATTCAAGGAACATCTTACTAACTGGGATGCAGCCCCGTCCATTGTTGCGATCATGCGAGACGCAGGCTGGAAGCCAAAGACTGACCAAGAGCGAATTCACGCTCTTTTAGCCGAACGCGACCGTGCGGGCCTGATTCATGACTGGCAAAAAACCAAGAGCGTACTCACCGAAGATGTCTGTTCAGGCGAATATTCTCGGGTAGTAAATGCCCTGTATGGATACATAGGTCTTGCTCAAGAGGATGCTCTTCCTGATTTAATTGATGCGATACAGATACATGGGACAGAGTCGATGGCAAACACGTATCTTAATTGCGGTCACCATCGTCTCCGAGTGGCTGCGGAGACATGGGCCAAGGAACATGATTATGGAATCATTAACTCGGATCTTGGTGGAGCGGTAGTTTGGGGTGAGTTTCCGAATTCCGGGAGATAAAAAGGGGTCAGAGCTTTTCTACAGAGCAGTTCTGGCCCTTTTTGTTTTCTCCTTTTGTTTTCCCACCCTTTTGTTTTCCTTCTTCACGCATCAATCTGCTGGGAAAGAAAGAAAAAGGGGACGTGTTTGTGTAAACAGGGAATGTCGTGTAATTCGCCAAAACACACTTGTTCAGTCCGAGAACATAGATTAAGTTACTTTATGAATAGAGAGGTATTGAATTTCTTATCATTCAAAGGTGATAGATCATTAACCGTGTTTTGAGACAGATTAATAACTTCCAGGTTAACTAATTCTGCCAAGGGTGTTGCAGACGCATACCACACTCACTGAACACTAGGATTATTAGGAGTTTCATTATGCAAAGCGGATGCACCGTGAAGAATGTTG
>JABGPF010000331.1 GCA_018645065.1 Phycisphaerales bacterium | reverse complement strand
GGCCACCATGGCGAAAATAGCTATCGGGATGTACGCCCAAGTCCAGACGAATCGGACATTGGGCGAGACGATCAGTCTGGCGACCAACAGCGCCACCAGGGCCGCAACAGCTCCGACGACGACCATTTCGCTCCATGCGGACACCACGCCTAGCGCCAATGGCATGAACGCCAGCAGCGCAATCATGATCGTTTCCATCGCTGCGCTGATGCGTCCGGCCAGCGGGCTGACGTCGAAAGAATCGTCGCGGGCCTCAGCGGTAATACTAACGGGGACAGAGGTCATCGGCGCCCCCCTCGATGGGCCTGCAGGCGCCCCGCCAGCGGCTCACCAGCCCAGATATGCCTGGGGTTCTCGATGCAGAGCACTCGTGCGGCGCCATGCCCCATCCGGGCGGTCAGTTGTTCGATCGCGGCGGTCATCACCGGCCGCCGATCGCTTGTGCCGTGCGCGTCTGATGCTATCAGGGCGACCCAGCCGGCCTGCAGCCAGCCCCAAGCCTGTTGGCTGGCCCTGGTTCCGCAAAGTCCGGTGAGACTCCCGGCCGTAAGTTGCAGCACGGCGCCTGCGTTGAGCCACGAAGCGACAACGGGCTGTTGTTTGGCGAGATATTCGCACCGCTCGGGATGTGCGATCACCGGCACAATACCGGAGTCTTTCAACCGTAACAGCAGCGGCAGCGGATTGACGAAGGTCTCGTGCGGGAGTTCGATCAGCACAAATCGCCCGGTCTGCCCCAAGGACAGCAATTCACCGCACTCGAGCAGTTCAGGCACCCGCATATCGACGCGGATTTCGGCCCCGCAAGCCACCTGCAACGGCACGTCTTCCCGCTGAAGCATTTCGTTGAGTTCGTCGACGGCTTTGACGATCCGCTCGCCGGAAATCTCAGTTTCGTATCGGCCTAGTTGGTGCGGCGTGGCGATAGCGCAGGTGACGCCGTCATCGACGAGGGCTCTGCACAGTCCGAGCGCCTCGGACATATCGGCCGGTCCGTCGTCCAGGCCGCTCAGGCAATGACAATGCACATCGACACAACTATCGACGTTGAATCGACTAAGCCGATCACGCTGGGCAGCGGACAGATTATTGGCTCGCGCGGTGCTCATAGGTCAGTCAGGCCGATTTCGCAGCCGAGTTCCCCTTCTTCTGTGACTTGTTGTCGCCATACTGTCCATAACCGTAACCATAGCCGGATCCATAACCGTAGCCGTAGCCGTAACCGTAACCACCCTTGCGTGCGGCTACGGCGTTTACGACGACGCCCAGGATGCGGGCACCGACGCTTCGCAGGCCTTCGCTTGCGTGTTCAGCTGCCTTGCGTGTGGACTTCTCGGCCCGTATCACCAGGATGGTCTGATCGCACACGGCGGCCAGGATGCGTGAGTCGGTAACGGGCATCACGGGCGGTGAATCGATGATAATGTGGTCGTATTCGTCCTTGATCTTTTCGAGGACATCGAGGAAGGCCTGGCTGTTGAGCATCTCCGAGGGGTTCGGTGGGGTCGGTCCACATGGCAGGACGCTGAGGTTCTGCACGCCGTTAAGCTGGATCGCATCGCTCAATTCCGAGCGTCCGGCCAGCACGTTTGACATTCCCACCTCACCGTCCATTTTGAAGACCTTGTGGACGCGCGGTTTGCGGAAGTCGCAGTCGATCAGTAGAACTCGCTGACCGGCCTGGGCCATGGCGATCGAGAGATTGCACGCCATGGTAGTCTTACCGTCTCCAGCGGTCGGCGAGGTAACCAGGATAGTCTTGGCCTCGCCGTCAGGCACGCCGAAGAACACGCCTGTGCGGATGGTACGATAGGCCTCGGCGATATGTGAAGTCGGATCGTCGGCAACCAGTCGCGCCGATTCGGCGGTCTCGTGCTTGCCCTTCATGGACGGTACGACGCCCAGGACCGGGGCACCGACGCAGGCGGCGACTTCCTCGCTGGATCGCAACCGCTGGTCAGTCCAGTCGCGCAGCAGCGCCAGGCCCACGCCCAGCATCAGCCCCATGACCATGACCATAGCCATAACGCGCGTTTTCTGGGGCTTGATGGCACTCCCTCCCGCGACCGCCACCTCGAGAATAGTGATGTTCATCGCCCCTGTATTCTCAGTGACGTTGAGTTCTTTTATTCGCGAGTCGATGATATCACACAACCGTTCTGTACGGCCGAGAGCAGACTTCATTATGGCGAACTCGGCGGTTTGAATGTTCATATCCGCGGCGATCTTCTTCTGCGCCGTCAACTCCCGTTGCAACTCTTGCTGGCGACTCTCGGCAGAGATTTTGCGCTGGACCAGAAGCGACAGATACGCATCAGCATACTGCTGCTCCTTGCCCTTGAGCCCTTTGGCGAGTCGATCGATCTGCTGTTTAACAGCCTTAACCGCGTCGTGCTCGGCGGTGCATCGCTTCAGCAGAGCAGCCAAGCTGACCTGGGCCTCGCGAAGTTCAGTGCGGAGCCGATCTTCTTCGCTGTAAGCAGAGACGAATATGCCCTGGGAGCGTTCCATCTCTACCAACTGCCGGATTCTGGCCGGATCTGACATCATCTTCTTGGCCGCTGCGTGAGCGGCTTTGGCGTTAACCAGTTCGATCTGCACGTCAGTCAAGGCGTCGGAGAGTTTGAACATTCGCTGCAGCACGGTGTTTCCGCCTTCAGCATCGAATGCGATTTCGTCATTTTTGCGCCGAAATTCCAGCATCTCCTTGAGTTGGTCATCTAACTGCGCCGTCCGCTTGGTACTCTCGGCCTGGAGGATCTTCAGTACTTCTGCGGAGGTGGTGCTCTTCTTCTGGGAGTGATATGTGATGTATTCGTCGACGACCGCATTGACGATCTGGGCGGCCTCGGCGCTATGGGGAGACTCGCAGGAGACGCTCAGAATATCATCCTTCTTGCCAACCGATGCACTGACGTTCGCCTTCAAGAAACCGACGGCATTGGTGGCGTCTTTGAGGGTTTTCAGTCGGCGGATTTCGGGACGTTCGGCCACTGCTGCCAGGATGGGCGTCGAGGTAACCAGTTCGACCTGCGTATACAGGTAGTTCTTTGACTGGGAAAACACGCCTTCTTCATTGGTCATGATCTTCGGGCCGCTCTGCTCGACGTAGAGTCGCCCTGTGCTTCCGAATATCGGAGTTGCCTTGACCAGGTAAACAAAGCCGCCGGCCATGCAAAGCACAACAGCGATCAGCACCATCCAGCGATACCGCCAGACAATCTGCAGCAGACCCGGGCGCGGAGCCTCGGTTTGCATCGGCGCCACATCGCCGGCTGAATATTCTTCCGGCCCTTCATCATGTTTTGGAAATCTGGTCATCTGTATTCCGCTCCACTCCTACGCTGAAAACAGCGTCGTATCTGCCTCGTTAACTTAGTCTGAGGTTGTCGTTGGATTAAGGTTGTAGGTGGCACCCATCACGACCCTGAAGACATTGGACAGCGCAAGTCGCGTATCTGTTCGCAAAGTCGGCTCAATCACAATCATATCGCCGGGACGGATTTTAATACCTGCCCCTCGCGTGAGTTTCTTGTCGGTGAACTTGAAGACGGCGCTGACGATCTCGCCCGAAGCATCACGCCGATAGATCGTTGCATACTTCGGATTGGCCACAGCGTCTATCCCGCCGGCATAACCGATCGCCTGGAACAAAGTGTAGTCGATATCGGGAGAACACGGGAACGCCCCGGCGCTTTTGACCAGTCCGGTAACGGTGAATATAGCGCGATCGATCTGCCGCACTTCGACCGTTTCACCGCCGACGAGGGCTACATCCGTGAAGGGGATGTTCATATCCTTAACAGGTAGAAGTATCGGATCACCGTTGTCGCCTCCCTGACGCCGGATGCGGATGGCGCTGGCGCCTTGTTTGGCAAATCCGCCGGCCTTCATCAAGAGTGCGACCAGGGACATTTCGCTGCTGCGAAGTTCGTACACCCCAGGAGTTGTAACGCCGCCGATAACGGCGACGCTCGCTGTGCGGTGCCTGGCCACCACCGCCACTACGCTGGGGAGACTGACGAGATATTTGGGGTGATATGCTTTGGCGATCGCATCCTCGATCTCGCCGAGGGTCTTGCCTACAACTTTTATCTTACCGACCATTGGCAAGGCGATCTCGCCAGAAACGTTGATTCGAACTAGATATGGCTCGACCTGGTCAAAGGCCCGCTGGTCCTTGACCTCTCCTCCGGCAGATGCACGCATAACCGCTGGCATTCGGAGGTCAAGAAGATCCCCATCAACGACGCGGTAGGCACCGGTGTAGCGTTTGGCCGCCACCAGGCGACTGCGGTCGACCTCGGCGACAACGGGACCGGCGGCTTCGAAGGCTGCCAGTTCCTGAGAATCCGAAACCGTCATTCCGCCCATCCATCCAGGCACGCTACAGCCCGAGGCAAAAAGACACAATATGGAGGCGAACCACAGGGTCGCGATATTCGCGTACCTATAGCCGCACCGTTGTACGATGTTAATCGTCATTGCGAGGCTCTTTCAAATGTATGAGTCCCATGAATCCCCAACAGGCCCCTCAGCCCTGGGGTAGAACTATTGCCATATTATTTCTAGCTACATTCTTCTTTGTAGTGGGCACAAAACCCACGATGTTAAGGTAATTCCTGTATAACTACGGGCCCATAGGCGGGCGCATGGGACTACGCATAGGCGGCCTGTAAGGAACGCGAACCGGGGGAACGTATGTCGACGCAAGGGAGGGCGAAGCCACCGGCATCACCGCCGGAGCAGGCGCACCCGCCGGAGCCGCAGCAGGCCCCACGCCCAGGGAGTCGCTGGCCGACAGCGGAGTCTCCGTCAGCAGAAACGGATCAAAAAGCGAGGCCATAAAGGCGTCTCTCGACCCAATCTCGTAGCTCCTGGCCTGAGCCTGGTTTGCCCAGCACAGCGTTACCACCGCAAGGGTAAGTAAGCCACAACAAGCGACAATACCAGGCATTGTTCTAATAGACCTTCTTCTTACCATCACTATATCCACCTTTCTCTTTATTCGTCAGATAAACACCATCGCCTAAGTAGGCTCTGGTTTTTTCTAAACTTTATTCCTGCGGCGGCGAATCACGCCAACCGCCCCAATCAACAGTACTGTCATCGTCGCCGGCTCCGGAATCGCTTCCAGTGTCTCGCCAGCAGCGAAAGCATAGCCGCCGCTCAACGAATCGCTAATTTTCCAGTAGACCTCGCCGCCTGCGCCCACGCCGCCTTTAAGCACGCCCACCGCCGAAGCAATCTCCGAAGAGTATGAGTATGCGAGGGAACTCGCGTCAGCAGCCTGCAGCCCCAACGTGCCCATCACAGTGGTTTCGGTGTAGCCAGAGCCTGCAGCGGTGTCGAACTTCGTGTAAAAGGAACCATCCGCCACGTCCTGCAAAGCAGCCAGTTCGTCCGGCAGGTCCTTTATTTGCACGCCACCCAACACCGACACCACGTCAGTATCCGTGCTGATGTCACCGGTTGCAGTCAGAGCCCATACCGCCGCTCCAAGCGCCATAACAGGAGACGCATCGGCGTCGTCCACGTCGCCAAGAAGCGTGATCACGCCATCTCGCCAGATGGCCTTGTCCGCATGGTTTACATACTCGGCGGCTACAGCCCGTCGGGCCACGTCATAGACCGCGCTCGAATCGTCTGCGTTGATCCCATACCAGCCAACTAAGTAACCAGCGTCCGCCGCGTCCAGATAGTCAACAAGCGCCGTCCGCCAGGAGTTACTGGCCGGGGTCGCCTGAATCGCGCTAAGACGCGCCATCGAATATACTTCGGCTCCAGTTAGCGAACCGGTCCAAGTGCCGCCAGACGAATTATATCCAGCAACGGACAGCGAATACGCACCAGCCTTTTCAGCGGCTGCTTTGTAGGCAATGTTATTGGTCAACTCGTACGC
>JABGPF010000330.1 GCA_018645065.1 Phycisphaerales bacterium | reverse complement strand
CGTAAAAGCTTCCTCCAGGGCTTTACGTTTGACAGTCACCTCATCGGCCGCTTTCTTAAGCCTCGGATCGCCCGGGAAGGTCGTCTTGGCCCTGGCCAGTTCACTTTCAGCCTGATCCAGATAAGCGAGATCCGCGAGGGAACGTATTCGTGAAAGCAAATCTGTTATTTTCCGCTGGAGAGCCATCTTATTGGCGGCTTCTTTAACCCTCGGATCGTAGGGGAAGATCGCCTTGGCCCTGGCAAGTTCACTTGCAGCCTGATCCAGATAAGCGAGATCCGTGAGGGAACGTACTCGCAAAAGCGCGCCAGTGAACGCCTTCTCCATTTCTTGACTCTTGATAGCCACCTCATTGGCGACTGCTTCACGCATCGGATCGTCTGGGAAGATCGCTCTGGCCTTGGCAAGTTCATCTGCTGCCTGCTCCAGATCGCCCTCATCCACGCATTTTCGTGCAGCTTCGATCGCAGTTAGGAAGTCCGCTTTCTTTGACGCTCGTTGCGAGGTAACCACAAAGAGTATTAGCCCGGTTATCACAACCACTACCGCAGCAGCAGCCAGACCGAGAACCAAACTCATCTGCCGCTTATGCTTCTTCTCGGCCAGTATCTCCGCCTCACTGTCAATACGCGCAATAATGCTCAGGGCCTTATCCGCTGCGACGCCAAGCGCAGCGGCTTCAGCCAGAAGCATGCGCTGCTCATGGGCGTTGAGCTTCCATTTTTGAAGGTGCGACCAAGCTCTGGTTTCAAACTGTGCTGCAACATCGACGACTTCCTCGGCTACCGCCGCTGCAGCTTGTAGGGGTGGTTCGGACTCAATAGGCACTTGGGCCTCTGATACTGACGACGGTGTGATCGACGTTTCAGCTTCAACTGCGGGAGGCGTGGCGACGCCGAGTTTTTGAGCGAGTTTACGGTCGTATGCCAAGCGGCGTTTGGGATTGACAAGGTCAACGCGAGCGCGGGCAACCTCGTTCATCATGTCTTGGACCGCATCCCGCGTGTCGCGGTCCGGGTAGAGGGCGAACTCATCCAGTCGAGTCAGTTGCCGACGCGCCGCCTGCTCGATGACATCCTGGTCGCGGCAAAAGACTTTTACCCCCAGGAGAGTATAGTGGTCCGGCGGCCGGGGACCTGAAGGTACTTTAAGCCACTCGGTATAGAAATCCGACGCCATTACGACTTCCTTGTAACGACCACTACCCGCAGACGCAACGTTTTAAATCGTCCCTTGTGATAGTATCAATAGAATAAACTCGCCGCCTGCTGTCTGCAAGATTATTCATATCGGATACGGACCTGATCATCCATATACCGAGCAAGCGAGACACGATTGTTCAGGATGTATTCAGCGTCTCACGGGCAAAGTGGGCAGAAGCGACAACCACCAGGTGAGCCTTCAGAGGAGTTTTCAAGATGGTAATCACGCTACATTCGAATTGAGGTCGAGGCAGACTCCGGTATATCGCAAGTCATAACAATATCGCCGCCGCCGTACGGATAGCAGGGAACAGGTATATCTGTTTCAATTAACGACCACCGAATCCACCAATTCTCTTGCGTGGCCTAACTGTTCCTGAGTCATTGCATTCTTACGAATTATCACCGTTTGTGCAGCGGCGCCAGAAGCCTCATCTTTGGCCTGAACGTACAGACGGCCGCTTTCATCATACTCGAATGTAACGCGTATCCTGGAGCCTCTCGGCAGGCCCGACGGCAGGGGCGACACCACGCATTTACCTATCGGCGTGCATACCCTTGGATTATTGGACTCGCCCTCGACGATCCTGACCTCTACCCGATTCTGATTCTCTCTCACTGTTCCGTATACCTTCTGATGCTTGGCGGGCAGCTTGGAACCTTTCGGGATCAGCACAGACGTCTTGTGTTCTTTGGTACGCTGTGATTGCGCCACTACCCCCAGACTGCGAGAGGTCACGTTGACCACAGTAGCATTAGACAGAACCTCTGCAACATCCTCATCATAGCTAAATGACACCCATGCAGAGTTATCTTGCGGCATATCCAGCGTCCGGGGAGCTGTATCCGACCCGACCGAAACGCCAGGCGGAAATATAAGGTTTTCTTCATCCAGAGGAGCCGGCGAATCGGCGTCATCATCGCCTGCCCGGGGCGTTAATCTCGCATCTTTCGTGGAACCTGGCGCCTGTGCAGTTGGGGTTGTTTCTGCGGTAGCTTGCCGCCCCGTAGCCACAAGCATGGCCGCTCGGATAGCCGCTCCGTGGGCCACCACTTCGTCGGCAGACAGGGAATCATCAACCTCGGCACCAGTTACCCGCTTAATCATCGACTTGATCTGCGGCATTCGGGTCGAACCGCCCACCAGCAGGATTCTGCTGAGGTCCTCAACCTCTACAGCTGCGTCCTCGATCACCCGGTGCAAACGATTTTCGGTCCTGAACAACAGATCGCATGTCATCTCATCAAATTGCTCTCGAGTCAGGGAGACTATCAAACGGTTGCCCCCAAAGCTAACGGTGAACTCCGTACTCTGACGCAAACTCAGGTCTTTCTTGGCTTCCTCAGCAGACAGGATCAATTCCTGGTAACTATGAGGATCCTCGCGAGGATCAGCCTCGTATTGGGACGCGAACATGTCGGCGGCATAGTCGATGATCCGATTGTCCCAGTCCTTACCGCCCAAACGAACATCTCCGTCGGTGGCTAAAACAACAAACTCGTCATCCTTGATCCGAATAATACTGACGTCAAACGTCCCGCCGCCCAAATCGTACACTATCACAACTCCGGATTCGGGCGAGTGGCCGACAACTCCGTCCTGCTCTTCGGGCTTGGTGTTATCCTGCAGGCAACCGCGAAAACCATATGCAATAGCCGCCGCAGTCGGTTCATTCAGTACAGCCAGCACATTCAAACCTGCTATCTGCCCGGCATCCACAGTGGCTTGACGACGGGCATCGTCAAAGTAAGCTGGTACTGTGACAACAGCCCCCTCAAGCGGACCGAGTTTCTTCTCGGCATCCTGCCTGAGTTTCTTCAGGATCAGTGACGACACATGCACCGGACTAACCTGCTCTCCGGCAACCGGTTCACGACAAACTTCCTCACCCATCTCTCTCTTAACGCAAGCGACCACACGGTCCGGATGCACCGCACTTGTCCGCTTCGCACGCTGCCCCACCGTTACCGTCCCATCCTCATCAAACAACACTACCGATGCGGTAGTCAGCTCTCCTTCAGCATTCGGCATGGTAACCGGTGTGCCATGCTTATCGACATAAGCCATAGCACAGAACGTGGTCCCAAGGTCTATGCCAATTACGTTCTTACCGTTATTTTCCATATAGAAGCGACCTTTCCGTCGGATGCGACCTGTCCTGAAACGTGTAACTCAGCTGCCTGCACCGTTCCGAAACAAACCGATTGTAATCCTTGAAATATACTCACATTCGATACATTTAGCAATACCGCAGGGGTGTGAGAATTTTTTCTGGCGCTTTTCAAATCATTATGTATGCTGGCCTTATGAACCCTGCGTAGGGTGAAAATTTTTCTACTGGTTTTTGTACGGAGACGAAGCCATGAACAAGGATGTCAAAATTACGGCAGAACAGTTGCGTCAAGCGGTGCATGGAGACATGGAAAAGCTGCTTGATGACGTGACCGGCGCAGTGAACACGGCCCCGGATGGGTCGGTGATTTCCGGCAGCGAAGAAGCGGTTCGCGATGCGATGGCGAAATTTCGCAGCCTCGTGTATGAACGGGCAATTCAGTTGCGAGCAGAAGCCGCGGAAGCGGCTTTTTCCCCCTCGCGGCAACGACAAGACCAACCGATGGAAGAATAAAGGGCCTCAGGGAGTCAACCATCTGACGGCCAACGGCACGATCCGAATCCGGCGTACGGTCTTTTGGCGGCGGAACGACGGTTCCGACTCGCGGCTGGACCAGTGGTTGGGAATTCACGACACCGGAGTTTCAGTAGCGGCGCGGGAGCTATGCTGTCGCGCGACAGTGACCGGGCCGAGTTTTCGCAAATCCGCGGAGAACCTGAAGCGTCTGGGGCAAATCACCGTCAGTTCGACGCGTCTGCGTCTTATCGTCGAGAACGAGGGACGTCATGCGATTAGCTGTCGCGATAAGAAGCTGATTGGGCCCGGGTGGGATGCGTCAGACTGCAAAACAAGCATTGACGGCCCCACTCGCATAATGGTCGGTAGCGATGGCGTGATGGTTCCTTTGATCACGCAATCGGAGAAACAGAAACGCCGCAAGAATCGTCGGCCTCGCCGTCGAAAAAAGGCCAAAGGCCAAACTGCGATTGCCCGCAAACGCAGGCGAAAATCCCAAAAGCCCAAGCGTTGTCGCGGAGCGGACAACCCGTACAAGGAATTCAAGATCGCAACGTTCTACAGTCAAGACCACCAATACCAACACGCAGTCGGTACGGCCGGGAATCACAAGGCCCTGGGACGCTTGATGCGACGGGAGGCGGCCAAGCTTCGCTTAGACAAAGCCGATGAGAAACTATCGATCAGCGACGGTGCCAAGTGGATTCGCAAGCAGTTTCAGATTCATCTGTCAATGCTGGATGCGATGATCCTGGATTACTATCACCTCTCGGAGCATGTGGCCAAGGCGGCCAACGTATGTTTTGGTCAAGGCGTCGATAAGGCCGAACAGTGGCGTACGAAGACATTATCGGCCGTGTATGAAGAGGGTCCCGCCGCGATGTTGGTGCTGATCAACGAGACACGAAAGACGGTCCGGGCGAAGGCCAAGCGTGAGGAACTGCGGAAATTGGAGCAATACGTGGGCGAGCGTGCCGAGATGCTGGATTACCCCGCATTCCGCGAGCAGGGTTTCGATATTGGTTCCGGCCCGACAGAAGCGTTCTGCAAGACCTTGACAGCCAGACTCAAGGGCAGCGGTATGCGATGGGACTCACCCAACGCCGAAGGGATGATGGCCTTGGCCGCTCTCGACCAAACCGGCCAGTGGAATGCCTACTGGACCCTACAAAACGCCCTCGCTGCATAATACCAGAAAAACTTCTCACACCCTACTCATGAGACACAGCAACAATCGCTTGACAAGAAGCCATACCCAACGGTATCATTAAAAGTGCTTGGTTCAGGTCTCCCCCCACCTGGACCAAGCACCCTAGGGCTTGGCTTTACCGCCAAGCCCGTTTTTATGTGCTCACCGGAACAATCAGTATGTTAAGATGGCGTAACGTAGAAACGGATAGTGCATCACTCTTCTTGATTTTTCAGAGGTAAGACAATGGCTTCACGAATAGACAAGTATGCAAAAAACTGGCGAGAATATTCTACGCACTTGGCAACAAAACCAGGCTCAGAATCATTGTATTACTGTCCAAAGGCGAGATGCATGTAACGGCTATCCAGAAGAAACTAAAACTGCCACAATCCAACATCTCGTGTCATCTCCAAATCCTGCGTGAAGGCGGCGTGGTGGTCAACAGACGTGAAGGTCACAACATGTTCTATTCTATTGCCGACCTGACCAAACATCGCTTAGGGAAGAAAACCGAATTGGCAAAGGCAAAGAGCAATGCCGCCAAGTTCGGACCAGTGGAACTAGTCTTACCCAAGAAGTAAAGCGATGTCATTAGAGATGGCTTCCTCGACCAAACCTTTACCGTAAATCACGATTCCTGTGCGACAAGAGCATACGGTTCATCGGGATCCAATCCGTCGAGAAGCTTGACGAGACTCTTCATCTCCTGGATTTCCATCTCGCACCCTTGAATCAAGTATTCATTGTCAGAATCCGTTTTGAGATCAACCAGCTCATCCTGACGGGACTGAACATACTGCCCTCCATCGTCCATGATGTCCGTTTCGTACACTGATCCCAGGAATTCAATAAGTTCATCTTTGCTTATCGCCGCTCACTCCACTGGCTCGTTCGATATCTGCTGA
>JABGPF010000329.1 GCA_018645065.1 Phycisphaerales bacterium | reverse complement strand
CATCCGCCGCCAGCGTAAGGGGCATCAGGGCGCCGGCCTGTTCGTCCGACCATTTCCAGAGTAGCTCGCCGGTGTCGGCGCGGATGGCTCGGATAGTCTTTACTGCCGGGAATTTGAACGCGCTTTTCAGGGCGGGGTCGACTCCCGCCTGCTCAGCCAGCGGGGCTCCGCTGACAACCATCAGCACGCCATCAATGAGGATGAGCTCTTCGGCGCCTGCGGTTTCCTTGTACGTCCTGACGATCTCGCCGCTGGCGACGTCCACCGCCGAGACAGCCGCACTCATTTTAAGCGGGGCGTAAACGCACTTTGGCCCGACAAGCAGCGTTCGGGGCAGTTGCACCGGACCGTTGCGGAAGCCGTGTCCCTGGTAGGCCCAGGTGGCCATTGGTTTGCTCCAGAGTTGTACGCCGTTGAAGGCGTCGCGTGCGACTAGCGACCACTTTCCGGTCACGCTCATATTCGCCGCGGTGCCCGAGTCCATGATGTAAAACAGGCGTCCGTCTTTGGTGACGATAGATGAGATGCTGGCCAGTTTGTGGTGGTTTCGCGACCAGATCGGCGCAGCCAGCCACTGCATGTGTCGAGGCGGCGCGACAACGGTGTCGTTGGAGACAGCGTTGCCGGAGGGGTCGTGCAGGAAGTGCGTCCAATCGTCCAGTTCTTTTGGGCGCGGTTTTACTGTGGATGTCCACTTGTCGCCTTTGAGCGTGTAGAGCACACCGCCGGGGCGGAGTACTCGCATCGCCTCTGCGGTGGATATCTTATCGAGATCGCCCGCCACGAGCAGATTCACCAGGTTGTCGGTGTACGGAAGCAGCGCCGAACTCAGCACATCGAAGGTGACCTTGCCTTCCAGCTTCGCCTTGGCGGCGCGCTGGCGAGCGGTGGATATGTTTTTGGCGTCGGCGTCCAGGCCGTGAACAATGTAACTGTTGTTGGCCCGCAAGGCGACGGTCAACCTACCGTCGCCGCAACCCAGATGCACTATCAACCCGCCTTGCACGCCGCTGTCTTTCAGGGCGGCTTGGGGTGACAATTCCGCTGCCGAACAGAGTGCCGCGGTAACCAATACGATCAAACTTGCACATAGTTGTTTCATAATTAACCTTCCTTACAGGGTGTAACGATTATACTAGGGCGATCATGCGAAATTCCAGTATTGCCCCCATGATCTCGGTGGGGTATCCTTTGAATGTGAATTTCAATCGTTAGGAGAAAAGATGACTGTGAATATTTCTCGACGCAATTTTCTTAAGAACGCCGCCATGGCGGTTGTTGCTGCTCCGTTGGCGGGGAAGCTTCGTGCCGAAACGCCAACGGCTGGGAAGCCGAACTTTATCGTCATTTTCACTGATGACCAGGGCTACGAAGATGTCGGATGTTTCGGTTCGAAGAAGATTCGCACCCCGCGCCTCGACAAGATGGCCTCGGAGGGCATGAAGTTCACCAGCTTCTACGCCCAGACAGTTTGCGGACCGTCGCGGGCTGCGCTGATGACCGGCTGCTATCCGCTGCGGGTGGCCAAGCGCAAGAATCAGGTCGACATCCATCCCTATCTGCACAGTAAGGAGATAACCATCGCCGAGATTCTTAAATCGGCCGGTTATACTACCGCCTGCTTCGGTAAGTGGGACCTCGCCGGGCACACGCAGAAGAGATACGATCCCAGCCTGTTGCCTACGCGTCAGGGGTTTGATTACTTCTTCGGTACGCCGACCAGCAATGACAGCGTCGTGAACCTTCTCCGCAACGAGAAGGTCATCGAGAAACGCGCCAACATGAACACGCTGACCAAACGCTATACCGATGAGGCGATCAAGTTCATTACCGCCAACAAGGATAAACCGTTCTTCGTTTACATGCCCCACACCATGCCCCATACGCGTCTTGGTGCGTCGAAGCAATTCAAGGGCAAGAGCAAACGCGGCTTGTACGGCGACGTGATCGAGGAGATTGACTGGAGCGTCGGGCGGATTCTCGATACCGTCAAAGACCTCTCGCTCGACGAGAATACTTACGTGCTGTTCTTCAGCGATAACGGTCCGTGGGAGATCAAGAAGGCTCATGGCGGAAGCGCAGGGGTGTTGCGGGGAGCCAAGACTTCCACCTGGGAAGGCGGACTTCGCGTACCGTGCATCATGCGGGCCCCCGGCAGGATTCCCGCGGGCAAGGTATGCGACGAGATCGCCAGCACCATGGACATCATGCCCACGCTTGCCAAACTCGGCGGATCGAAAGCGCCCACCGACCGTTCGATAGACGGCCATGATATCTCCGCACTGATGACGGCAAAGCCCAACGCCAAAAGTCCGACCAAGGCGTTTTACTACTACGCCCACATGCATCTCCAAGCCGTGCGGGCGGGCAAGTGGAAGCTTCATCTACCGCGTCCGGCCAAACCGCCCTGGGCTCCGCCATGGGCACGACACATAAAACCGCAAGACGTTATCGAAATTCCAAAACCAATGCTCTTCGACCTCGAAGCCGATATCGGAGAGAAGACGGACGTTGCTGTCAAGAATCCCGATGTGGTTGCCAGGTTGTTGAAACTAGCGAACTTGGCGCGTGAGGATATTGGCGATTATAATGTGATCGGCAAGAACGCGCGGTTCTTCGACCCGCAGCCCAAACGCCCCGATATAGCCCAATGGATAAACAAAACCTGACAGGAACGCAATATGACTAAACGATGGGCCGCATTACTTTTGATATCAATCATGCTCGCAGCCGCCGGATATGTGATCGCTAAACCGATGATCCCTACGCCCGCTGATATGCCTGTGCTCGGTGAACTCGAACCGGTGCTGGTGAAACTTCTGGGCAAGGAAGCCGATGCCGACGCGTCGCTCGCGACGGTCTGCGATTCGCCCGAACTGAAGGCTCAGATCGCCAAGCACAACATCAAACTGTTCGGCGGGCCTGTACTCGGCTGTGTTACCGATACGAGTGCGAAAATATGGGTCCGCACGCCGGCGCTGGCGAGCGTGCAGGTCCTCGCCGCCAAGGCGGGCGTTAAGTCGAAAATCGTCAAGACAACCAAGGCGTCCGACCTCACCGCGATACTCGAACTTACCGGGCTCAAGCCCGCCACGCAGTATCAGTATGATGTGCTCGTTGACGGTAAGGGTGTCCTCGGCGCCAAGCTGCCGTGTTTCCGTACGGCGCCGGCTAAAGGCCAGAAGGCCAAGTTCTCTGTCGGTTTTGGCGGTGGGGCGAGGTATAACCACAAATACGAACACATCTGGGACACCATCGCCTCGTACAAGCCCGACGCGTTTCTGTTCCTGGGCGACAATATCTACGCCGACATGCCTCAGCTGCGAAACATGCAGCGGTTGTACTACTACCGCAGACAGCTCCGCCCGGAGTATCGTCGCATGAGCGCCGGTACCGCGATCTACGCGATTTGGGACGATCATGATTTCGGAAAGAACGATTGCGCCGGCGGACCGGAAAAGTTTACGCCCGACTGGAAGCTGCCGGTATGGAAAGTGTTCAAAGAGAACTGGAACAACCCGTATTACGGCGGAGGGGCCGATCAGCCTGGTTGCTGGTACGATTTCGCCATCGGTGATGTCGACTTCTTCATGACCGATGGGCGATATTACCGCTCGTACAAAGACGGCACGATGCTCGGCCCGGTCCAGAAGAAATGGCTGCTGGCGAAACTCAAAGCCTCTAAAGCCACGTTCAAAGTGATCGCCTCAGGCACGCTCTGGACCGAGACCGCCGACAAGGGCGGAAAGGATTCCTGGTGGGGCGTGAAGGAAGAACGTGAAGAGATTTTCTCGCTGATCGATAAGGAGAAAATCGGCGGGGGGATTCTAATCTCAGCCGACCGCCACCGCACTGACGTCTACCAGATCAAACGTCCGAACGGGTACACGCTGTACGAATTCGAGACGTCGAAACTCACGAACAATCACACCCACGGCACCCGAAAGCAAGCCTTGTTCTCCTACAATAAAGGCCATTTCTTCGGTATGCTGAACTTCGACCTGACCAAGCCGGACCCCGAAATGACGTTCTCCTGCATCACGATCGACAAGAAAAACGTTTATAATCTGACGCTCAAGAAAAGCCAACTAACCGCGAAATGAGAATTTTGACCGACCGAAGGAAGTTCCTTAAATCAGTTAGCCTTGGTGTGGTTGCGCTTGGGTGCGGTTTTCAAACTCGCGCGGCGGACAAGGTTCCGGCCCGGCCGAATGTACTGTTGATCATCTGCGACGATCTTAATGATTGGGTGCTGCACCCGCCGGGCCATCCGAAGGCCAAAACTCCGAATATGGACCGTCTTCGAGCCAGGAGCCTGAGCTTCACCAACGCTCATGTCACCGTTCCGGTGTGCGGTCCTTCGCGCAAATGTCTGTTCTCGGGATTGTATCCCCAGACGATAGACGATTATGATTTTGCGCCGTGGAAGTCGACGAAACTCTTGAAGGGTTGCGTTCCGCTGCCGCTGCATTTTCGTAACAACGGGTATGACGCCTACGGTACGGGCAAGTTGCTGCATGAGGGCGCCGGTGGGAATTTCTACACCGCCTACGGAATCGCTCCGGACTACGGCCCCTGGCCGTGGCGGGGCAAGGGCAGCGTGATGAACACGCCTCATCCCGTGCAGTATGAAACATGGAAGAAGCATCTCCCGGTTGTGATTCATCGCGACTTGAACTATGGTCCGCTGTCGGACGTTCCGCATTGGAAGCCCGGTTCGATTAAAGGAATGCCCGGAGCGAAGGGTTGGTATTACGAAAGCGGAAAACCGTTTCGCTACATCACTGGCAACAATCGCGACAAGACACCAGACGAGATATCGTCCGATTGGGCGGTGGACATCCTCAAGAAGAAACACACTCGGCCGTTCTATCTGGGTGTCGGATTCATTCGCCCGCACACACCGCTCTACGCCCCTAAAAAGTACTTCGACATGTTTCCGTTGGAAGATATTCAGCTTCCGCCATATCGCAAGGACGATCTTAAGGATTGTGCTCCGGTTTTGCGAAAGCGGTGGCAGTGGGGCTACAAAAAGTATGATTCGCTAATAGAGGCCGGTGGCGAGAAGGCCTGGAAAGAGTGGGTTCGCGCATATCTGGCCTGCATGGCGTTTGTCGATGCTCAAGCAGGCGAAGTCCTGGACGCCCTGGACAACAGCGACTACCGCGACAACACGATTGTAGTTCTGACCGGTGACAACGGATACCACGTGGGCGAAAAGGATTGCATCCAGAAGTGGCATTTGTGGGATGAGTCAACCCGTGTGCCTTTGTTTATTCACGCCCCAGGCGCGAAGGGTAATGGGCTAACCTGCGATCATCCCGTGTCATTGGTCGACATCTACCCCACCCTGGCCGACCTGTGCGGTATTTCCGGGCATCCCAACAAGGGACGCAGTAACACGCCGCTTGACGGCAATTCGCTTAGACCATTCCTGGAGAATCCTGAACGCAAGGACTGGAGCGGGCCTGGGGTGGCTTTAATGGCCGTCCGGGATGCAGGGGCGGCGCCGCATTTTTCGGTCCGTTCGAGTCGTTACCGTTATACGCTCTGCGGTAATGGCCAGGAGGAACTTTACGATCACCAGAGCGACCCGCACGAGTGGACCAACCTCGCGGGCAATCAGGGAAATGACAAGACAAAAATGCGTCTACGCCAGGAGTTGATGACAATCCTGCGAAAAACCAAAATGCCCCGTAATTTCAAACCGGGCAATGAATAGTCTTGTCAAATGTTTGAACTCTCGACAGGGCAAACGCATTCTAACACCAAACGGCAACGGCTTTTTGCCACAGAGGGCACAGAGAACGGCAAGAGCGAAGATTTTGTAACAGCAACGGCAACGGCTTTTGCCACAGAGGACACAGAGAACGGCAACGGCGAAGATTTTGTAACGACAACGGCAAAGACTTACGGCTTACGGCTTACGGCGAGATCACAGAGAACGACAAAAAGTAAGTTC
>JABGPF010000328.1 GCA_018645065.1 Phycisphaerales bacterium | reverse complement strand
ACCGCTCACGCCGCCGGTCCTGGGCGATCTCGAAACCTCGGGCGTCGCTTCCGAACTAACGAGCGTAGAGGTCCAGGACCCCGACCTCTGCAGCCGCTACAACGCGCGAATAATCCGCGGAGTGAAAGTCGGACCGAGCCCCGAATGGCTCGTCGAACGACTCGAGGCCATCGGCATGCGCAGCGTCAACAATATCGTCGACGCGACAAACTATATTCTCATGGAATACTCCCAGCCGCTGCACGCCTTCGACTACGACAAGCTCGACGAAAACCGCATAGTCGTCCGCCGAGCCAAAGGCGGCGAGCGCCTGGTCAGCATCGACGAAACAACCTGCGAACTTGACGATTCAATGCTCGTTATCGCAGACGCCAAAAAGCCCGTCGCCATCGCAGGCGTCATGGGCGGGCTGGACACCGAAGTGTCCGACCAGACCGTAAACATCCTGCTGGAAGCCGCCCGGTTCGACCCGCTCAACATTCGCCGCACATCACGCAAACTCGCCCTGATGAGCGAAAGCAACTTCCGCTTCGAACGCGGTATAGACCCCGTAGCACTCGACGAAGCATCAATGCGAGCCTGCCAACTGATCATCGAACTGGCTGGCGGTCAGCTCGCTGAAGGTTCCGTAGACGTCTGGGACAAACGATACCAAGCGCCGGTGGTCACGCTGCGACCGTCGCGATGCTCATCGCTGCTCGGATTCGATATCCCCGCCGAAGAACAAACCAGCATACTCGACCGACTCGGGCTGGCCGCAGTGCTCGACGACGATGCGATCACATGCACCATCCCCCCCTACCGCGCCGACCTGACGCGCGAAGCCGACCTGATCGAAGAAGTCGCTCGCATAGTCGGATACGATAAAATCCCGCTGTCGACGAAAATCGCCCACGAAGTTGTCGGTATGGACGACGGGCAGAAAATCCGCCGCGACATCGCAAACGTAATGTCAGCTTCAGGATTCGACGAAGCCATCACCTTCACATACATCGACGCAGAAGAAGCCGCACTCTTCGGCGTGGACAACCCCGCCTGCGCCGACACGCTCACGCGAAAAACCAACAACGCCCTGCGACCCACACTCCTGCCGAGCCTGCTGGCTGCCTGCAAGGCCAATCAGGACTCCGGCAACGTCGACATAAGCCTGTACGAACTGGCCGCAGCCTTCATGCCCACCAGCGTGCAAAACGAACTGGACGAGCATCTGGAAATAGCGATGATCACCAGCGGCGAGTTGCGCGATCTGCGCGGCGCGGTCGAAGCGCTTTGTGAGCAAGTGTCGTTCGGGGCCTCGCTGGAACTGAAGCCCTCGGACCAGGCGGGCATGGACAAAAACGCCTCGGCTGAAATGTTCCTGGACGGGAAATCAATCGGCACGATCGGGCAGATGTCACCGACAGTCTTGAAGTACTACAGCATTGACCGCCCCATAGCCGCCGCATGCCTGCGGCTTGACGTTTTGACCAGTTGCGCGAACCTCGAACGCACCTACGCGACCGTCGCCCGCTTCCCTGCGGTCCGTCGCGACCTGTCGCTTATCGTCGAAGAGGAGACCACCTGGGCACAGATCCAGGACGTCATCGCCACGATCAATCAGCCGTTGCGAACCGGCGTACAATACGTAACAACATACCGCGGGAAACCCATCCCCGCGGGCAGCAAGAGCGTAACGCTGACGGCAGTCTACCAATCAAACGAAGCCACGCTGCGGAGCGAGCAAGTAGACGAGCAAATCCAAACAATAGTAACCGCCCTGGCCGAAACCCTGAAAGCCGAAGTCCGCAGCTAGAACAGCTCCGAGCGGGGCTACTTCAGCGGGTCGTTGGTTTTGAACGATACTGCTGGGAGTTTGGCCTGGTTCATCAGGTTGTGGCGGGCCTCGCAGTTCCAGGCGAATCGTACGAACTTGGGAGCCTTCACGCCGTCGGCGGCTACTTCGATTGTGTCCTTACCTACGATCTTGGCGGTCGCTTTTGCGAACACCATCTTGCGTCTGATTATCGTACCGTCGGATAGTTCGAACCAGTTCAGCGGTTTTCCGTCGCGACTTGCCAGGCCGTCGCCAGCGTACTTAAACTTCACGATAACCTTGTCGCCGACGATTTTGTGCGAGTCGTACATCGGTCCGTAGAGCGGGCGGGCGGGGCGTTTGTAGGTTTTCACCAGAGCGATGTTCGCCAATCGCACACCGGCGAGTTGCTTATTGCTCGGGTGCGGATTGCTCCCGCCGAACCGCGGAAAACCAGTTGTTTCATCGACTTTCATTTTGTCGACGCCCTTTGAGTCTGTCGTCGGGGCCATGTCGTTGGTCACAGCCAGTGCGGTGTTCGGGATGTTGTGCATCGCCCAGGCCTGGGCCTCCCAGATGTACTGCATGCGTCCGCCTGCGTATGTTGTAGGGGCGATTTGCACCATGTAAAACGGCATGTCGTCGCGGTTCCACAGCTTCCGCCAACTCGCGATCCATTTGACCAGGTCGGTATGGTACTTCTTGCTGCGTCCGTCGTTTTCGCCCTGGTACCAAATCACTCCTCGCATGCTCAGCGGTACGATCCCGTTTACCATCGCCTGGTAAAGCAGCCCGGGGCGATGGCCGAGGTATCCGCCCTCAGCGGGCTTACCGAACGGATAGAGTTCGCCGACATTCGGCTGGGGCGTCCAGGCCTGGACCTGCGAACCACCGTACGCGCATTTGATGAGCCCGACGGGTACTTTTAATTTCGAATGCAAGGTGCGTCCAAAAACGTATCCGACTTCGGTGAAGCTTTTTCGCGATTTCCCGTCAAATCGCCCGCCGATTATTGGTGCCGCTGCGGCTACATCTTTCGGTGTTGATCGCACCCAACCTGCGATTTTCTTGCCCAAACCTTCCTTCAGCGGCGTTGCGCTTCCGTCGATCCAGAAGAGTCTGATTTGCGGGTCGCTGTCTTTCACGTCAGTCGATCGGCTCATGTTCGACTGGCCTGCGCAAAGCCACACTTCGCCCAGCAGTATGTCCTTCAGTTCGATAGTATTGGCGCCCTTGACGACGAGCGTTTGCGGTTTCCCGTCGGCCTTCATCGCGGGGATATCAACACGCCACTTACCGCTAGCGTCGGTTGTGGCTTCGGCGCTTTTTCCCGCCAGGGTGACCGTTACCTTCTCGCCTTTATCGGCCCAGCCCCAGACCGCGATGGGCATCTCCTGCTGCAGCACCATATGATCGGTGAAAATCTTCGCCAGACGGACCTCGCCAAACGCTGCGCCGCCCACCAGAGAAACAACCGTCATCACCAAAGCCGAAAGTTTTCGCGTTCTCGCAGTCATCATAGCACTCACCTTTCATGTTGCTGTTTTATGCAAGCCCACTTTACCGCAGACGCCCCGCCATTTCCACCGGCGCATGAATATCGCAATTGTCCCGCCGCGCAATACGTTACACCATACCGGACCGCCAACATGCATAACCATCGCGAAAGGATAATTATGACACGCTGTTCAAGATTGATTTTGATCGTTCTGGTCGCCGCACTGGCTGCGAATTTTTACGCCCAAGGCGCCGACGAAAAACCGCAAATCTGGTCGAAGGAAAAGGCGTGGGCCTGGTACAACAGCGTCGGTCCGATCAAGGGCGTGAACTACGTTCCCAGCAGTGCGGTTAACATGCTGGAATGGTGGCAGAAGGAGACGTTCGATCCGAAAACGATAGATCGCGAACTGGGCTGGGCCCACAAGTGCGGGTACAACTCGGTGCGATGCAACATCTCGTTTGAAGTGTGGGAAGTTGACCCAGAGGGACTGCTGCAGCGGTTGGATGAGTTTTTGAAAATCGCAGCCGGGCATAAAATCGGCGTGATGTTCTGCCTGTTCGACGATGTGAACTTCGCCCGGGCCAAGCCCATAGTCGGCAAGCAGCCGGCGCCAAAGCCCGGCGTACACAATGGAAGATGGGTGCCCAGCCCGACGCCGAAAAAAGTGACCGACAAAAAAGCCTGGCCTGCACTGAAAAAGTATGTCCAGGCAGTCGTCGGAAAATTCGCCAACGACAAGCGTGTACTCGTCTGGGACCTGTACAACGAACCGGGCAACGGCGGACTGGGCGACAAGAGCCTTCCGTTGGTTATCGAAACGTTTAAGTGGGCGCGTGAAATGAAACCCATCGCCCCGCTTACCACCGGACCGTGGCGTGGACACGGAAACAACATGGGCAAAACAATCGTCGCCCTGTCAGACGTAGTGAGCTACCACTCCTACAGCCGCGCCGCTGGCGTCGAGAAAACGACCAAGCATTACATGCAGTACGGTCGGCCGCTATTGTGCACCGAAACCATCCGCCGCCAACCGGGCCAGGACTACGCCGCCATCCTGCCCATATTCGCCAAATACAAAGTTAGCTGGTGGAACTGGGGCCTGGTCGCCGGAAAGCAGCAAACATATTTACCATGGGGCAAGAAGGGCCTGACGATTAAAGACCCATGGCACTGGGACATGCTCTGGCCCGACGGAAAACCCTACGCACCAAAAGAAATCGAACTGATCAAAAATTTCAAGTTTACGAAAGATAACGCGCAAGAGAATTCGGGCGAAAAGAAGTAACTTATTTATTTACAACATTTTAAACGAATATACATCCTATATGCCGCCTTGAATTGTATGCAAATCCGCAATTGAACTTGACATTTGCATACAATTAATCGTAATTTATCTTTATGCTTATCAAACGAGACATAGAGGAAGAACTGTGTGCGTGCGCCAATGAATACCCGGTTGTTACGATATTCGGACCACGCCAGTCAGGGAAAACCACACTTGCACGTATGGCGTTTCCAGACAAGCAGTATTTCTCATTGGAAGATCCCGACATTCGCGACCATATCGCCGAAGACCCCAGGGGATTCCTTGAGAACATACCTGACGGAGCCATTCTCGACGAAATTCAAAGGCTGCCCGACCTGCTGTCATACATCCAAAGTTTCGTGGATAAAGATAATCGTTCCGGGCTTTTCATAATAACCGGAAGCCATCAACCCCTATTGCACCAAGCCGTAAGCCAGACCCTGGCCGGTCGAACAGCTATCCTTAACCTTCTTCCATTTTCTCACGCCGAATTGGGCAGACTGCACAAACAGCAAGATCCATTTGAGCTGTGTTGCACGGGCGCATATCCTCGATTGCACGACAAGCACTTAAAGCCTGATCGGTTCTTCGCCGGATATGTCCAGACTTACGTTGAACGAGATGTGCGGGCTCTTATCAACATAAAGGATATCGATCGCTTTCAGGTTTTCCTTAGATTGCTGGCTGGGCGTATCGGGCAGCTTGTCAACTACCGCGCGCTCAGCAATGATGTCGGCGTATCTTCAACCACCATCAAGAACTGGCTAAGCGTCTTGAAGGCCTCTTTCGTCGCGTTTGAACTGCCGCCCTATTACGAAAACATTCGCAAGCGTGTCACCAAGTCGCCCAAGATATTCTTCTGCGATGTTGGCCTGGCCTGTTATCTGCTTGGCATACACAACGCTAACCAACTTCAAAGGGATCCCCTGCGCGGCGGGCTTTACGAGAACCTGATAATCCTGGAAATATTGAAGGAACGATTGAATCACGGGTTGACGCCCCAGATAAATTTCTATCGCGACTCAAATGGCCACGAAGTGGATCTCATTATTCGCGACGGACGGTCGCTGCATCCTATCGAGATCAAGTCAGCATCCACATTTACTTCCAGCTTCATCACCGGTATCGAAAACTTTCGCAAGACTGTAGGCCAGCGCTGCGCCCGCGGGATGGTCTGCTATAACGGTAAGGAAAAGACAACGTTCAAAAACACTGACGTTTTCAATCCTTTCATCCACGATGGTTTCAAATTCGCCGTGCGATGAGGGAAGTTCTGAAGAGAACCCAGAGTTGTTGAATCGAAAGAGAATTCGGGCGAGAAGAAGTAGACGAAGACAAAGGCCAAAATGATGGGGGGTAGAAAATCACCAAT
>JABGPF010000327.1 GCA_018645065.1 Phycisphaerales bacterium | reverse complement strand
GATGCAGATCATCGAACCGGACGTTCACTATTTCGGCGTCCTGACCGATCCAAAGCGTAATCTTGGGCGGCAGTTTGGCGTACGTATCGTTAAAGTCTTCGGTCATTTTCCAGCCCCGGTGTCCGCGCCATGCGCCGATACGGCTCCACCCGATAACGAGTTTCGCATCGGAGCCCTTGGCGGGGTAGCCGATCGCCTTGCCCGAGAATGATCCCGATACTTCGCCCGGGCGCGGTGTCCAGTTTCTCAGCTGCACGGAAAAACGCAGATGCATCCAGTTGTCGTATGGAATACCCATTATCGCATCGCGCTTGAGAGGCCGGTCCGGCGCGCCGCCGGTCACCGTCCCGTCAATACGGACGCCGCACCCGAACTCGTTGGCGTACTTACCGGCCATCGCGCCGTCCAGCAGCACGAGTTTGCCCGCTTTTGAAATCATAAACGTCGCCGCGGTCCCGCACATCAAGCGACTGCCCCGCCCAACGATTACGTCGCCGGCTGCGTTATTGAATTCGTCGCGGTTACTGATATAACCGAGCATCTCGGTTGAACCTTCCGGTTTGTCGTGCTTGAAGAAGAATGCAATTTCCTGCTTCCCCCAGGGACTAACTCTTGGCTGGGCCCGATCGAACGGGGTGGGGGTTCCAGTGTCGTGAAGCTTTTTCAATTTACCGTCTTGGGGCCAGTCTTTTCTGATAAACGTGTCGCTACTGCCGGTCGGCATGAGCGTTCTGTAAACAAACAAGTTCCCGGTGGGGCGAATCCACAAGTTACCGAAGAGGGACAGACCCGCTCCCCGGGTCGGCGAAACCTTGGCGCCGCGCCCGACGGTGAGGTGTCGGCATGACCAACCTCTGGGCTTTATGTCTTCGACCGTGTATCCGGTGTCGCTGTCGGGAAAGATGACGTCGGTGTTCATGTCCGGAACCGAATCGGCAGGTTTGCCTGTAGCGGCGTCGATCCAGTTGGCAGGATCCTTTGGATCAAGCCGCTTCCCTCTGGGCGGTCTTGTATTCCCATACGCCCAGATCAGCAGGCGCGCCTTTTCCCATTTCTGCTTCTGGAAGTACTCGTCACCGACGAGCATCGGCCAGGCTTTCTTGTTCTTATACTGCGGATTGTCCGCGGTGGGTTTAGCGGTGATCGCCTTGATATCCAGCGCGCTGGCCTGCAAGGCGAAGCTGGAAATCGTAATAAGGGCTAACAGCGTGTTTTTCATATTCATATTCCTTGTGGTTTGAAACGACTACATCGATGTATACTTTTTCTCCGGCTTGAGCGGTTCGGACGGTTGACCGCGAAGCACTTTGCCCTTGTACTCGCGGATCAGTTCCTTGGGGTCCTTACTGAGACAACTCTTCCCGAACGTAACGTTCTTCCATTGCTTCACGATCGACCTGTCCGGCAGCACGATCCCGCCGCGGTGCAGATCTTCAAAACGAACATTTTCGACTTCGGCGTTTTTGCCCAGCCAGATCGTAATTTTGGGCGGGAGCTTGGTAAAAGCTTCTTTGAAATTCGCGGTCATGTTGGTGCCCCGTCCGAATCCGCCATAACTAATGCCCTGCCAACCAACCACCAATTTCGCATCACTGTTCGGGGCTGGATATCCAATCAGCTTACCCGAAAAACTCCCGCCAAACAGACCGTAACGAGTCGTCCCGCCGCGAGCGACCACCTTCTGATCCGGAAACTCCATGTTCATCCAGTTACGGTATCCAACACCAATTCGAGCGTCCCGTTTGATTGGTCGATCCGGCGTGCCTGCTGTAATGGCGCCGCCTTCTGCAACGGTGCAATCAAAACGCGACTGATTGGAAGCGTGCCCGTGCATGGCGCCGTCCATCAGGGCAATGATAGCGGCCTTGCCAATTGCCGCCGTTGACGCGCCTCCGCAAAGAAAGCGACTGTCGCGTCCAATAATGAACGTGCCTGCCTGGATCCTTACCTCGTCACCCGTTTTGGCGAAACCTATCACCTCAGTGGTTTTGCCCGGCTTGTCGTGCCTAAAATATCGGCACACGTTTCCAGCCCACCAAGGCCGCTTGCCTCTTGTCTGCTTTGGATCGTAAGGGAAAGTAGTTCCTTCGTCGTGGAGTTTCTTCAACTTACCGTCTTTGGGCCAATCCTGTCGGAAAAACGTGTCGGAATTGCCCACAAAACAAAGTGCCCTATACACGTACATCTTCGCACCTGGCCGAATCCATAAGTTACCAAAAACCGCCAGGTTATGGCCTCCGCCCGGTTGGAAATCAATGTTTCGCCCAAGGGTCAGATGCCGACAGACAAACCCTTTTCCACGTACGGAGTATTTCTTTTCACTATCGGGGAAAATGACATCCGTCTTCATATCAGGAGCTGTCACGGCAGGCTTGCCAGTAGCAGCGTCAATCCAGTTGGCCGGGATATTCTGCTCCCGCGAGGACTTCTTCTTACCGTCCTCCGAGCCAGGCGGCGACCAGATCAACAACCGTGCCTTCGACCACTTTTGCTTCAAAAAATACTCGTCGCCAACCAGCATCGGCCAGACGGTCCTGTTGTCGTATTGCGGGTTGTCCGCGGTTGGCTTGGCGGTGATCGATTTCACATCCAATGCACTTGCCTGCAAGGCAAAGCTGAAAAAACTGGAAATCGTGATAAGAGCTAACAGCGTGTTTTTCATATACATAGTCCTTCTGGTTTGAGGCGACTACATTGATGTCTACTTCGTCTCCGGTTTGAGCGGTTCAGACGGTCGCCCGCGATTCACTTTACCCTTGTACTCTCGCGTGAGTTCCTTGGGATCCTTGCTGAGACAACTCTTCCCAAACGTAACGTTTCTCCATTGCTTCATGATCGACCTGTCCGGCAACACGATCCCGCCGCGGTGCAGATCGTCAAAACGCACGTTCTCGACCTTGGTCTCCGCACTAACCCAGATCGTGATTTTGGGCTGCAATCGAGCATACAGATCATAGAACTTGTCGCTCATGTTCCACCCGCGGTGGCCAATCCAGGCCGAGATCCCGTGCCAACCGATAACCAAACTGGCGTTACCGCCCTTGGCCGGGTAGCCGATCAGCTTCCCGCTGAAGCTCCCGGCGAGCCCGCCATAGCTGGATCCATGTCGGCGTTTCTCGGCCGGAAACGAGAAGTTCATCCAGTTGGCGTAACCAAGCCCCAGGCGTGCGTCCCGCTTGAGCGGGCGGTCCGGCGCGCCGCCGGTAATTGCTCCTTGTGATCCGCAGTCGAGTATGAACTGGTTGCCCCGCTTGCCGATCAGGGCTCCATCCATCAGGACGATCGTGCCGGCCTTGCCGACATGCAGGGATGAGGCTTTACCATTGTAGAAGCGGCTGTCGCGTCCGACAATGAACGTCCCGGCGACGACGCTGAATTCATCCTTGCAACTGACATGCCCTAGTATCTCGGTGCTCCCTTTCGGCTTGTCGTGGGACATGAAGAAGGATATCGGATCGGCGGTCCATACGTTCGCTTTCGGGTTTTGGCGATCAAATGGCGTGACCGCTCCGGTGTCGTGCAGTTTTTTTAACTTTCCGTCCGCCGCCCAGTCTTTCCTGCAGAATGTGTGTCCGCTACCGGTAAAGATAATCTTCCGGTATACGTAGAATTTCCCACCGGGACGGATCCAGATGTTACCGAAAACCGACAACCCTCTGCCGCCACCGGGTTGAACGTCCGCATTCCGCCCGACCGTCAGATGTCGGCAGATCAGGCCCTTACCGCTAACCTTGTAGTTCTTGTCTGCGTCGGGGAAGACCAGATCCGTTTCCATGTCCGGCTCGGCGCTGGGAGCCTTGCCCGTAGCCGCATCGATCCAATTGGTCAAAACCGCGACATCGGGACTGGACTTACCTCGCGTAGACTTCGCATCAGCGCGTGCCCAAATCAACAGGCGAGCCTTGGGCCATTTCTGCTTGATGAAATACTCGTCGCCAGCAAGTATCGGCCAGACTTTCTTGTCACGATACTGCGGGTTATTCGCAGTGGGCTTGACGGTGATCGCCTTTAGATCCAACGCACTTACCGGGGCGACTATACCGAGCACCAGCGTAACGAGAACGAACAATGTAGTCTTCATTTCTCTACTCCTGTGAGTTTGCGTGGTAGTAACGGGTCGCGCATTCTACCGAATTCTCCGTCCCGCAACCTTACTATTGTGCGCACGAACAACTTTGTGGGATGGGGTGGGTTGACTCGGTTGTGACATCCGGACGCGAGGGTCCTGAGCGGTTGGACAACTCACATAATCCGCATAAAACATCCCGTCAAGAACGCAAAAGGGGTCAGTGGACAAGCACGCCTATGCAAAGAGCAAACCCTCCTGCATGGAGTTGTTGGCTGATGTCTCCATAGACGTCCGCTACTCCAGCATCAGCTTCCCGATAACGTAGCGCCGATCCTGACCTACACGCCCTCTAAGTGGTAGGGCGATCTTTGGCGTACCGCTCGGGTCCCTGGTGCGTTATAATACGGCTCTGCTGATTCTCATTAGGGGGGATTATACAGCGAATACGGTATTCTGCCTTACGATTGTGCGCGTAATCGAACTACGAAAATGCGCATATTGTGAAAACCAGCGACATTTATGGTTTCGGTCTGCAAATGAAGTGGTAAAATGCCGGCCCGGGCCTGTTGAAGGATGCGATCATGAGCGATCAATCAGGAAAACGTATTGTAGGTTTCAGTTCGATGGTATGGCAGGAGATGGCCAACCGGCGGATGGAGGGTGTCTTGCGCTACCTCGATGACGCCGACGACATTATATTGCGCGACTTCCGCTCCATGGAAGGCTGCGAAATCACCCCCACGGCGCCGCCCCCACCCTGGAAAGACAAGGTCGACGGTGTGATCACCTGCTTCGGTCTGGACAAGGAAGAAAGCAGCGAAGATGCGCAGCGTTGGCTTCAGCGAGGCGGTGCGCCAGTAGTAAGCCTGATCCGCGAATGGCGCCATCCGAAGATTCCGATCGTCTGCACCGACGATACTGCGGTGATGCAGATGGGCGTCGATTACCTCATCGAGCAAGGACACAGCCATTTCGCTTTCGTCGCCGAGACGCGTGATCCGGCGGATATTGCCCGGAGACGCAATGTCTACCGCAAATTACTGGCCGAGCGGGGGCGGGAACTGTTGTATTGCGATCTGGCCGAGTGGCCGATGGGTTCAGTCGAGGATCTCGATCGAGCCCTTGCGGACGTCGCAATGATGCGTTTCCTGCGCGAGGCTCCGAAACCGCTGGCGGTGTTTGCGATCACCGATTGGCATGCACGGTCGATCTGCTGCATCTGCCGGGAACTGGGGCTCGATATTCCGGGCGAGGTGGCGATTATCGGCACGGGGAACCTGACGGTCTCCCGTTCGAACAGTCCGACGATCTCCAGCGTGGAAACCCCGCACGAGCGCGTGGGTTACGAGGCGATGAAACTGCTCCATCGCCTGATGGACGGGGGCAAGACGCCGTCCAGGGCGAAATTGATCCCGCCGATCGAGGTTATCGAGCGGGAAACGACGCGCTTGCGCAAACCGGAACTCGGCGACGTACGCCGGGCAATGGAGTTTATTCACGCCCACGCCTGCGAGGGCATTACCGTCAAGGAGTTGATCAACAACCTGGGCATGAACCGCAGAACACTCGAACAGCACTTCAAGAACTCTATCGGACACTCGCCCGGACAGGAAATTAAGAATATCCGCCTGGCCCGGGCCAAGAAGCTGCTGGCCGGGACCGATCTGTCGATCATTCGGGTCTCGCAGATGACAGGCTTCCGCGAACCGACCCGCCTGAACCATTTCTTCCGCAAGCACACCGGGCTCACGCCGAGCGAATACCGCAAACAACGCCACGCCGAGTGACAGCGCCTCTTCCGGCCGCGTAGCGACCGCCAGACATGCATTGACTCAAGACTCAGCATGTACCGTTACGATGACACACATCCGCCTGGAACACCCTGCGACATATCAGAGGCGGCGGCCCAGCGTGGTTAGTATCAGCGCAACGCACAAGCGAACACGGCTCC
>JABGPF010000326.1 GCA_018645065.1 Phycisphaerales bacterium | reverse complement strand
TTTAGCAAATAAAAAACCCTACCCAAGGTTCACTTTTAGTGTAAACACTGTAAGCACAAGGCAATAAAATAAGAAAAATAATCGGCTAGCTCAGGCTCCATGGATTACGCACCCGGAACCATCACACCAAAGTAGCGCCCAAGGCGACTATAACGCCATAGGCTGCCTTCCTATTTTCTTGCATGCCTTCTTGTACCCCTTAACGAATTTCTTGTCTGTGCGCAGTTCAGCGTCCATCCCGAGGCACGCCTCATACGTTTCGATGAGTTTATCTGAGTCGCCCAGCCCATTATAGACCGTCAGCAGAATCCCCAGCACGGGCAGCTTGTCACTAGACATCGCAAGGGCCCTTTCGTAGATGCCCCTGGCGCCTTCAAAATCACCAGTATCCAGAAGAATGGACCCCAACAGGCCCAGCGGTTCGACCTCCTCCGGTTCGCATTCGACGGCTTTGCTGTAGGAATCCGCAGCCTCGTTCAATTTGCCCGACGCCACCAACGATTCACCGTTAAGCAGATAATATGCGTAGTTTTGCCCGGCGGTCTGTAGGGCATCGAGAACATCGCCCATATGATCCTCACCGCACAGGCAATAGATCAGGTCAACAGCACTTGCCAGCGATGCAGTGCACGACGCCATCTCGCCATTCTTGTTGAATTCTTTCTGTCCGGCGAGGATTGCATTCAGGGCGTTGTCCCTGGTCTGGCAGAGATCGCTCAGCATCGCCGGAACTTCAGTCTCGGGGATATGCAGACCCTGGGAGCATTTCGCGCATTCGTACAAAACACGAACGCGCGGGCCGTCGGGAATCAAGGGGATAAAATACAGATGTCCCCATTTGCGGGCATTGTAATTTTGCCTCTTACTGTACGCCCCGCAAGAATCACAATATCCCCACGTCTCAACAACGCGAGACTTCCCGTACATTTTCGACCCGTAGATAATCATTACGCATACCCTTTACTGACCTGATAAATAGATAGTTTATTGCCCGTATACTGCTCCAAGCTGATTCGCATAAGACCGTTCCCTTCAGCAGCAACAATTCGAGCTCCATTGTCTACAGATGCATGCGGTGAGTCAACAATCAAACAACCCGGTTTTCTATGATAAAAAAGGCGTCCGGGCGATCTGTTTTTCGCCCGGACGCTTGTTTGCGATTTCGTCGACTTACCAGTTTTAGAGGTCTACCGGTGCGCCGGAGGCAATGCTTGCTACTTCGGCTTCTACTATTCTGATCGACTCGGCGGCCTGCTCTGCGGTCACCATCGTCGGCGGGGTTCCTGCGATGAGGCATTCGGCGAAGTACGCCAGTTCGCCTTCGTACCCGTCGCTGCCTTCGCAGGTGATGTTCTGCTTGTCGCCGCCGGTTGACAAAAACAGCGGGTCGTCGCCGCGTGAGAAATCGAAGTCTGCGGTGGCGTTTTCAAAGTTGACGGTGTAGCTCATATTGAAACCGAACCCGTCATCCATGCACCAACCGCCCTCAGCCACCACCAGCGGAACGTCATCATAGAAGTATCGCGTGACGATATGATCGATACCGTCAGTGGTTTTCGAGTATCCGCAACTGGCCACAGCACGGGGCATGCCCAGGAGATACTGGACAAAATCAGTGTCGTGCAGGTGCAGGTCCAGGGCGGCGGCGCCGGACATTTCGGCGTTGGAGAACCATCCGGGGGGCATGGATGCAACTCGCCTGAACGTCGCGCCCAGCACAGCTCCGTAAGCGTTGGACGCCACAGCGTCTTTGAGCCATTTATACTGAGGCCAGAATCGTATGCACATGCCCGGCATGAACATGCCTGGTGATGCCGCAGCAGCGGCTGCGATGCGAGCGGCGTCAGCGGCTGTACGGGCAAGGGGTTTTTCGCAAAGTACGTGTTTTCCAGCTTCGAGGGCGGCTACCGCCAGGTCGGCGTGGAACGGGGTCGGTACGCAGATGTCGACAACGTCCACGTTTTCCATCGCGATCAATTCATACGGATCGGTGGTGCCTGTGACGCGTTCCATATCGATCGTTTTGGCGTCGGCGTCGATATTTCCCCACCCGCCCGAGAGGTCGCCCGCGGCCCGCTTGGGGTCAGCGTCGGCGACGGCGATAACTTCGGCGTTTTCGACCTTCTCCCAGCCGGCAAGGTGACAACGCCCCATCATTCCCAGTCCGATTATTCCTACGCGAATCATTATTCGCCCTCCTTAGCAGTGGTTTTCAGGATGAATTCGCGACCGGTGGTGATGTCCGCGACGCGACTGTCTCCGGCTTCGCGTTCGATGCACATGGCTCCTTCGAACCCGCCTTCGTCCAGTGCAGCCAGGAACGCAGGCCAGTCAACCGCGCCGGTTCCGACTACCTCTTCGCTGCCCCAGGTGCCCGGGGTTGCGGTGGGCAGAGCGTCCTTGATGTGGACCTGCAAGAGGTGCGGCATGAGTGTCTTGACCGCAGCGACGGGGTCGCCCTTGGCGTAGAGGATCATGTTGGCTGGGTCGAAGTTCACGCCAACGTTCGGTTCGGCCAGCTCGTCGAGAAACGCCCTGAGAACGGGCCCTTCCTCTTGTCCGGTTTCCAACGCCAATTTAAGGCCCTTGCCTGCAAACAAACGGGCGATCTCGCGGATCCGCTCGGCGAGTTTGGCGTGGTTCGGATCGTCGGCAGCTTCGGGCAGGAAGCCCGCGTGGAAGCTGACCAGCGTGACGCCCAGCGAGGCTGCAAGATCGGCGACCTTGGTGATGTTCGCCCAGTTGCCTTCCCACGTTTCGTCAGGCACGATCCCGCCGGTAACTTTGATCGCGTCGAGCGAGCTGTAGTCCTCGCCGATGCATCCGAACATGCCCGAAGCGATTTCGATTCCGGCGTCGGCGAGCATTGTCGCCGCGTCAGCCCAAGCCGCATCGGCGACCAGCGGATCGAGGGCCAACTGTACTTTCTTGATTCCTGTGGCGTTGATTTTCTCGATCAGTTCCGCCGGTCCAGCCGGCTGGAGCGACCAACTGCATACGCCCAAACGGTCTGCTATGGGAGCTTGTGACATAGTTCTAATCCTTTATTTTTCGTTCCAAAGCGGTAGGCCCGTCTGTTCGTCCAGGCCGCGGTTAAGTTCCGGTCCGTCGAACGCCTGGACCATAAATTCGCACGCGAATATCTCACATCCGCCAACGAGGTGTCCGCCGAAAGCGGCGCCTTTATCGTCGGCCAGCGTGACATGAGCGTGAACTATCGGTTGCCCGTCCTTGAGCGACACATTGCCGACAAGGTTCGTAATTTCCAAATGCTGATCAAACGTCAGCGTCTCGTATTTTCGAGTATTTTGATTGTAATACCCGAGTTTGGCGCAAGCAAGGGCTCCGAGCGCTTCGACACGCCCGAGCGTTATCCCGCGCTGCTTGCAGAAGTCGGTAATCTCGCCCAGCAAGTCGCCGCCGTGTGCGCCCTTGCCAAGGTAATATCCGCGATGAGTCATCTCTTTATAAAACGCCATCTGGTCCGGGCTCCTTCATTTTCCACAGCATTTTTTGTATTTCTTCCCGCTTCCGCACGGGCACGGTTCGTTACGTCCGACCGTGTCGACCGGTATTTCAGGCATAGTTGCCGGAGCTGACTGACTAACCATTGCAGCACGTTCTCGCCGCACATCGTCCGCCAGTTTCTCAAACGACTTGAGCGTATGCGGGTAGAACTTTTTCCACCCGGCGCAAAGTGAACTCAGCGTTTTGGGATTACCGCCCGGCTGTTCGATACGGTGCTTCAGGCAATCGCCGCTGCAGAAGTTCAGATACTCACAAGTGTCGCAGTCTTCATGCCATTGCGACTTCAGGGCCCCGAATTTGCGGTACTTATCGCACTCCTGCATATCGGCCCAGGAGTCGGTGAGCACGTTCCCGAGCTTCAGCGGTTCCTTGACGAAGAAGTCGCACGGGTAGACGTCGCCGTTGTATTCGACTACGAAGTACTGGCGGCAGTCTCGGCCCATGTGGCAGACGTTATATACGTTGTCGACCATCTTGGTGAGTATCGAATCGAACATTCGCACTGAAACTGTTCGCGTATCTTCGGGATACCACTGGTCGAAAATCTCGCACAGGAAGTCGCCCCACTGCTCACCGGATATCGAGAACGGGAGCAATTCACCATCGGCATCGAACTCGACACACGGGATGTACTGCTGATAGAGGCAGTCCATGCCCTTGAGATACTGGTATACTTCGGCGGCGTGTTCAACGTTTGATCGACTTACCAGGGTGAGGATATTGTACTCGACTTCATTCCGCTTCAGCGCGTCGAGTCCCTTCATGACCGCCGCGTGCGTGTCCCCCCCGCCTGCGTTGTGTCGGTAGTGATTGTGAATACCCGCCGGTCCGTCAACACTAACGCCCACAAGATAATTAAACTTCGCCAAATGCCTAGCAAACGCGTCGTCTATCAGCGTGGTGTTGGTCTGCAAACCGTTGGACACCATCGCCCGAGACGCCTTGCCGTAAGCGCGTTGAAACCCGATAACCTTCTGGAAGAATTCGAGCCCCATGAGCGTAGGCTCACCGCCCTGCCAGCCAAACGAGTGCTGCGGCTGATCGGTCTGCAGGTACGTTCGCACCATCGCTTCGAGCACCTGATCGCTCATGCGATGCACCTTATCGTCAGGATACAATTCGCAACGATCGAGATAGAAACAATATTCGCACCGCAGGTTGCAGTCCGCCGATGCGGGCTTTACGAGCAGCGAAAATGGTTTTACTGGTTTGGAGCTTCGTGGCATTTTTAATGTATCTTACTGTCTTATTACGTTTATTTCGTCGGTTCGCCACTGCAGCGGCGCCCCATCGGCGGAGTCCGAAATTACTGACGCCCGAGCCGATAGCGTCCACCTGGCGTTACGGTAGATCAACACGCCGTTTACTTCCACGCTCCTAGCCGAACCCTGCGGTTCAATTATTATCGTCATGGCTGGACCATTGGGCGTCTTGTCGATCACGCCCTGTTTCCAGAGCAGGGAATTATTCTTTTCGTCGACCGCCTTTAGCGTCAGTACGCTGAGCTCGCCGAGCTTTATGCCCGGGAAACGCAGACCGGTGACCAGGAAAATCGGTTTGTCGGTGCTTCCGTGCGCCCGGCCTCGGATTCCGGTCTGGCCGCCATCGATAACCCATTGCCCGCTGCCGACAACCGCCCGCCCTGCGGTTTCCAGACCGCCCACAGTCGCCTTGCTCGCGGTGCCCAGACCGTCCAGGATAGTCTCACCGAACGGCCGCGTCGCGTCGCATCCGACCAATCCAATCGTAAAAATTAACACCGCAACCGCCCCGCCTGCTCTCAACACCGCATCTCGTCGTATCTGCCCGTATAACATAGTGTTTCTCCTGTATTAGTTAGGCGTCGTGAGAATCGTACCATCTGCCGAGCCCGCAGGCCAGCGGAAAGCTGTACTTGCACCAGACAGGCGCCGACAATAAACTCACCTGCCGCACAAACACGCCATGAAAACAACTGCAATACTACTACTGATCGCCTTCATAGAAAGCTTCGTCACCATACTTAACGAACGCGGGGTATACTTTTTCTGCAAAGATCGCCTGGGCTTCGATTCGAGTATGAACCTCTGGTTGGCCCTTACGTTCGGGGCGGGATACGTACTCACAGCCTGGGGATCGCATTGGCTTTCGTCGCGAATAGGCGAGCGACGCCAACTCCTTATCGTTATCGCAGTTCTGGTCGCAGTGCACGCCTGGTTGTACTTCTGGGTGTCGCCGCTGGTTATGTTCGTCGCTATGGCGTTGCTGGGCCTGGCCAACGGCGCTAAATGGCCCGTTTTGGAAGGCTTCCTCGCCAGCGGGCTCACCCCTGGGCAAACCGCCCGCATCATGGGCAAATTCAACATATGCTGGGCGACGGCGATACCGCTGGCCTTGATAGCGACCGGACCGCTGATAGCAATCAGCCCGACATTACTGTTCCTCGTGGGAGGCGTGATATCGTTGGTATCGCTCTGCCTGACACTGCGTCTGCCGCACAATCCCGCACCACCGAAGGCGCCAGACCTGGACACCGCGCGACACGAGCATCCCGC
>JABGPF010000325.1 GCA_018645065.1 Phycisphaerales bacterium | reverse complement strand
GCATGATTGTGCTATGGTTAGATGAATTATAAAATTAAACGTTGGGACAGTAGTGTAGTTGCAGTTCTTATCAGTTCCGTATTGACGGGCGGTTTGTCTGTTTGGCAGATTCGCCAAGGCGGGCAGGTCGCGGTGCAGGAGTTTGAGTCTCTACTCGAGGCCCGTCTGGCCAACGATAAAGTTGAGATGGAGCAGTTCGAGACCAAATTAATGGCCGACCGCAAACAATATCTCACCTCGCAGGTCCAAACCGCAATGAGCGCCCTGGAGCAAGCCTATAAAGATGCGCACGATACTGAGAAGATCCAGGACGTCTACCGCGAACAACTCCACAATGCCGTTAACACCGCATACAGCGTAATCCAAGCCGTTAACGCCGAAAAAGGACTCACAACAGAGCAAAAACAGGCCAAAGCGGCAGCATTGGTTAAACAACTGCGTTACGGTCCGGAGGGTAAGGACTACTTCTGGATCAACGATTTACACCCCAAAATGGTCATGCACCCATTCAAACCTGAGCTTGACGGGCAAGATCTGTCGAACTCGGCGGATCCCAACGGGAAGAAGCTATTCGTAGAAATGGCTAAAATCTGCACCAAAAGCGGTGACGGTTTCGTTGACTACGCCTGGCCCAAGTATGGTGCAAACGAACCCCAACCGAAATTGTCGTACGTAAAGCTCTTTAAGCCCTGGGGTTGGGTCATCGGAAGCGGAGTGTATATGGAAGTCGCCGCAGACAAGCTCAAGCAAACCGCCGCCGACACCATCGGAGCACTGCGATACGGTCCGGAAGGCAAGGATTACTTCTGGATCAACGACCTGCACCCCAAAATGGTCATGCATCCCTATAAACCGCAGTTGAACGGTAAGGACCTGTCGGACTCAGCCGATCCGAACGGTAAAAAACTGTTCGTCGAAATGGCGAAAGTCTGCAAGAAAGACGGGCAAGGCTTCGTCGAATACGCCTGGCCCAAGTATGGCTCAGATAAAGCCGAACCGAAAATCTCATACGTAAAGCTCTTTGAGAAATGGGGTTGGGTGATCGGCACCGGAGTGTACGTTGACGATCTCCAAGTCGCGTTGGCAGCCAGACAAGCAGAAATGGACAAACAAACCCAAGCCGCACGAGATCAAATCATCGAAGCAAAGGACAATGTCGGTAAAAACATCCAGGCAACCATAATATGGCTGGCGGGCATCACAGTCGCCGCACTGTTCGCAGTCGTCATCGCTGCATATATTGTTACACAACGCAGCGTGGTCCGACCGATCACCCGGATAATCAACGGCCTCAAAGCCGGCGCCGAACAAACCGCCTCAGTATCCGGTGAAGTCTCCGCCTCCAGCCAGTCGCTGGCCCAGGGAGCCTCAGAACAAGCCGCCTCCATCGAGGAAACCACCGCTTCCATCGAAGAAATGAGCTCGATGACTAAGCAAAACGCCATCAACGCTAACGAAGCAAAGAGCCTCGCGGGTTCGGCTACTGCAGCAGCGGAAAAAGGCTCGGAAGCTATGGAACGCATGAGCAGCGCTATCGACGATATCAAACAATCGTCCGACGAAACCGCAAAAATCATCAAAACTATCGATGAAATAGCGTTCCAGACAAACCTGCTGGCACTTAACGCAGCAGTAGAAGCAGCTCGCGCAGGCGAGGCGGGCAAGGGCTTCGCCGTTGTCGCCGAAGAAGTGCGAAACCTCGCTCACAGATCGGCGGACGCAGCCAAGAACACAACCGACATGATCGAACATTCGACAAACAACGCTGACCGCGGCGTGGCGATCAGCAAGGAAGTTGGCGAGTCCCTGTCAGGTATCGCAGACGGTACCGGAAAGGTAAACACGCTCGTAGGTGAGATCTCCGCCGCCAGCGAAGAACAGGCCAGAGGCATCGAACAGATTAACACTTCGGTTAATCAAATGGACACCGTCGCACAGTCCAGCGCCGCGATGGCTGAAGAATCCGCAGCCGCCAGCGAAGAACTTTCCGCCCAGGCCGAACAAACCAAAAAGATCGTCCGTGAACTTGCCGCTCTGGTCGGCGGAGCCCGGGCGACAACAGACACAACCGAAGAATTCCAGGCCGACGCAGACCACCAGCAATCACCACACACCAGGCAAACCCAACCGCACCACGCTGAAAGCAACGCTCAGCAAACCGCTGACACGACATTCTAAAACCGCCTCGGCGGTGTACAAAATCAACAGATCGCTCGGTTTTCATAGATCGAGCGATCTTGTTGCATTTAGGCGCATCGCACTGCCTGGTGGGCATTGATATGGGCGATATGAGCCCTAAACCCAGTGAAACAAGCCCCGCCGACACCATCGCGCCGAGCGGAGCGGTATTGACATATCATCCCCAACCGGATATCAGGGATACTTCACAAAACCGTATGAGATTGGTTTATGGCGTATCGTTGTGAACAATGCGGCCGGGTTTGGGATGACCAGACCGCGGTGGAAAACGAATTCCTCTGCACGCGCCGCTGCGGTGGGCGATGCTTGAGCGACGACTCGGTTGACAGTCCGCCGCAAAAGGTCTATATCGAGTTGACCACCGACTGCAATATGGACTGCCCCATGTGCATCCGCCATTCGTGGTCCGAACCGAACAGGTCGATGTCCGAGTCAACGTTCGATGCGGTTATAACTCAACTTAGCGAAATGCCCTCGGTAAAAACCGTGAACTTCAGCGGGTTCGGTGAACCGCTGACCCACCCTGAATTCTTCACACTGGCCAAACGGGCCAAACAGGCTGGTCTGAACGTCGAAATGATAACCAACGGGCTGCTGCTCGACTCCGAGACAATCGATCAACTGATCGCCCTACCGCTCAATCGCCTGATAGTCTCGCTGGACTCACTCAGCGAGCCCAGCGGTAAAATGCTGCACGAAAACTCGTTCACTCAAGTGGCTGACTCGCTGCGAACACTCTTCCACAGACGCCAACTGGCCAAACAAAACACACCCGATATCAACATAGAGTTCGTAGCTACCAAGAAAAACATCCACGAACTGCCCGAACTGAGGCGCCTGTCGCTGGTGCTGGGCTTTTCGCGAATAATCGTGACGAATCTGATCCCGCAAACGCCCCAGCAAGCCGACGAACTGCTCTACGGAGCCTGCGGGCCTATTACGCGAGGGCAGGAAATCTCGCCCTGGCAACCTTGTATCGATATGCCCGTGATGGATGTCTCAGACGAAGTGCACGACGTGACCAGGCGTTTATCGAACACCGGGGTGCTCCTGCGAGTAAACGGCGCGGAGGTCTCAGGCGCTGGATCGAAATGTCGCTTTGTCGACGAGGGAGCCTTCGCAATATGTGCAGACGGTTCGCTAAGCCCATGCCTGGCGCTAATGCACTCGCATAAATACTATTTCCGCAAGCAATCCAAGCGTATACTGGCGTACCATCCGGGCAACGTCGAACAGACAACGATCAAGGAGATCTGGGGCTCACCGGAGTACCGGGCCTTTCGAGATCGAGTCCGGAAGAACGAATTTGCACCATGCCTGGACTGCGGAGGGTGCAATCTGCGGGACAGCAATGCAGAAGACTGCGCTGGCGATGTATTCCCACGTTGCGGGGAATGCCTCTGGGCGGCCGGTTGGATACAGTGTCCGTAAATCACAACAATATTATTGGAGCAAAAACGATGACGAAAACCCGATTCACAATCTTTTGCGTAATGCTGATCTCGGCCTGCTGGACCCTGCCTTCGTGCGGTAAGAAAACAGAAGAGCCCCAAGCCAAAAAGATAATCATCGGTTTCTCGCAAATAGGGTCGGAAAGCGCCTGGAGCACCGCTAATTCGGAATCTCTGAAGAGTGAAGCGGCGAGGCGAGGTGTCGATTTTCGATTCAACGACGGGCAGAACCAGCAGGAAAATCAGATCAAGGCGCTGAGGAGCTTCATTCAGCAGAAGGTTGACTGCATTATTGTTTCGCCCGAGACCACTCTCGGCTGGACTAAAGTGCTCCAGGAAGCCCAAGCCGCCGATATCCCGGTTATTCTCAGCGGTAGGGAAGTTGATGTTGACGATCCTTCGCTGTACGCCACGTTTGTGGGTTCGGATTTTGTCGAGGAAGGAAGGAACGCGGCCCAATGGTTCATTGAAAATACTACTGGCGAGGTGAAAGTCTTCGAACTGCAAGGCTCGCCTGGGGCTTCCTGTGCAACCGAGCGTAAGCAGGGTTTTGATGAAGGGATCGCCGCGCATTCGCGGATAACGATAATCAAGAGCCAGGACGCCGCCTTCACACAAGCCAAAGGCAAGCAGGTAACCGAGGCGTTCCTCAAGACCCCCGCCAGCAAAGGCGTAAATGCTCTGTATGCACATAATGACAACATGGCCCTGGGTGCAATCCAAGCGATACGAGCCGCAGGGCTCAAACCGGGCGTCGATATCAAGATCGTCTCGATCGATGGTGTGCGCGGAGCCTTCGAGGCAATGATCGCTGGTGAATTAAACTGTACTATCGAATGCAATCCACTGTTGGGACCGAAGCTCTTCGACGTCGCCGAGGCGATACTCGCAGCCAAGAAACTTAAAGCTCTGGCGATAAAACACAAACTCCTTCCTGAAGAGGCGATCGAAGCACTCGGTGGAAAAACGTTTGAGAAAAAACTGATCATTAAAGACAAAGTGTTCGATCAATCAGTGGCCAAGGAAATGATCGGAACGCGAAAGTACTAGCAGATCGGTCTGACAAAACCAGGCGCGGGGCTCCTATAATCTCGTCGCGATGCTTGCCTTGTCCTGTTTGGTGATGTATCGTACGAACGGCGTGTGAATTCTTGATTTCAATGTATATTGGAGTAGTGTCATGACAAATCCCTCATCTGTAAATGCAACTCGCTGGGCCTTGGGGCTGATCCTGGCCGTATCGTGCATGGTCCTGCCTTCATGCGGTAAAAAAACCGAAGACGCGGCCGCACAGAAAAAGATCGTCGTCGGGTTCGCACAACTAGGCGCAGAAAGCGGGTGGCGAACAGCGAATACGAAATCGATAAAATCAGAAGCCGAAAAACGCGGTGTCGAACTGCGGTTCCTCGACGCACAACAGAAGCAGGAAAACCAGATCAAAGCGTTGCGAACGTTCATCCAACAGAAGGTCGATATCATCGCCTTCGCACCAATTGTAGACACCGGTTGGCAAAAAGTACTCGAAGAAATCAAAGCCGCCGGAATCCCCGTGGTGCTCACCGACCGTGCGGTAGCGGTAACCGACGATTCGCTGTACGTAACATTTATCGGATCGGACTTCGTCGAAGAAGGCAGGCGAGCAGCGAAATGGTTCATCGATAACACCAAAGGCGATATAAACATATTCGAGCTGACCGGCACCCCTGGCGCCTCGTGCGCCACCGATCGGAAAAAGGGATTCGAAGACGCTATCGCCGATCATCCCCGAATCAAAATCATTAAGAGCCAAACCGGCATGTTCAAACGTTCCGACGGAAAAGCGGTAATGGAAGCGTTCCTGAAAACGCCCGACGCGGCCCGGTGCAACGCACTTTACTCCCACAACGACGATATGGCGATTGGAGCCATCCAGGCGATAAAAGCGGCCGGTAAGAAACCGGGCACGGAAATTAAAATCGTATCCGTCGACGGCGTAAAGGATGCTTTCGACGCCATCATCGCCGGTGAACTTAACTGCACCGTCGAATGCAATCCGCTACTGGGCCCAAACCTGTTCGATATAATCGAAGCGGTGCTGGCTGCACAAACGCTCCAGACCCAGGCGGCCAGACACAAACTCATTAAACCCGAAATCCTAAAATCGCTCAGCACTAAAGCTTTCACAAAACGCATCGTGATGAAAGAAGAGGTTTTCGATAAGTCCAACGCTAAAGACAGGATCGGTACACGAAAGTATTAATGAGCGATCCGTGCGACAAGGCGCTCCTGGAGATGCGTGGCGTCTCCAAGGGCTTTCCCGGCGTACAAGCGCTGGACAACGTGGACTTCACAGCCCGCGCCGGTGAAGTTCACGCGCTAATGGGCGAAAACGGGGCCGGTAAAAGCACACTTATAAAACTGCTGACCGGCGTCTA